>NC_019757.1:2398500-2734500 GCF_000317535.1 Cylindrospermum stagnale PCC 7417 | reverse complement strand
CGCGCTAGTTATTTCCGAGATTGGCAAGAAGTTTTAGTCGCCGCTAGTGATGGCACCTTTGCTCGTGACATTCGCCTCACCCAGTCCGTAGGATTTAACATCCTCTGCGCTGATGGTGCCAATCGTACCTCCATTGGTGCACGTGATGGTAACACCAGTGATGCCAACTTCCTGAGAACCTGGGATTATCAACAAGCCGCCGAGCAAATAGCCGAATCCGCTGGTAAAATGCTCTATGCAGATTACGTAGAATCAGGCACTTATCCCATCATTATGGCCAATCACTTTGGCGGCGTAATCTTCCACGAAGCCTGCGGACACCTGTTAGAAACTACCCAAATTGAACGTAATACCACACCCTTTGCTGACAAAAAAGGCGAAAAAATTGCCCACGAAAGTCTGACAGCTTGGGATGAAGGACGCGCTGAAAATGCCTTCGGTACCATTGATATGGATGACGAAGGTATGCCAGGTCAAAGAACTTTATTAATTGAAAAAGGCGTTCTCAAAAACTTCTTAGCAGATAGAACTGGTTCTGTACGCACAGGACACCCCAGAACTGGCAGTGGACGCCGCCAGAATTATACTTTTGCCGCAGCTAGCCGGATGCGAAATACTTATATTGACTCTGGCGAATACACCAACGAAGATTTATTTGCCTCTGTTGATAAAGGGATTTATTGTAAAAAAATGGGTGGCGGTAGTGTTGGCGCTACAGGTCAATTTAACTTTAGTGTTGATGAAGCTTATTTGATTGAAAATGGCAAACTCACTAAACCATTAAAAGGCGCTATTCTCATCGGTGAAGCTAAAGAAATTATGAACAAAATTTCCATGTGTTCCCAAGATTTGGAACTTGCACCCGGTTTTTGTGGCTCAGTCAGCGGCAGCATTTACACCACAGTCGGACAACCACACATTAAGGTTGATTCTATTACCGTTGGCGGACGCTAGAGAATTTTAGATTTTAGATTTTGGATTGTGAATGAGCAGCAATTTAAAACTAGAACCAAGCAGCTTGCATTGCGAGTAATTCGTCTAGTAGAAGCACTCCCACAGACTAGAACTGCTGATCTAATTGGCAAACAGTTGTTACGTTCAGCTACTTCTGTTGGTGCTATTATCGAGCAGCTTGTCGAGCCAAGTCTACAGATGATTTGATTGCCAAACTTGGTATCGTTGAAGAAGCAGCAGATGAAACTCTTTATTAGCTGGAACTTCTGGTTGAATCAGGATTAATGGACGCCAATAAACTGAAAACTTTGATGGAAGAAACTTCCGAAATTCTAGCTATGAAAGTTGCATCAATAAAACTGCTGCGAGATCAACACAAATCCAAAATTTAAAATCTAACCTTGCCTCTTGACTAAACCCAAAATTCAAAATCTAAAATCCAAAATTGATTATGCCGAAAATCGAAGAAATTGCAACTTACGCTCAAGAAAATGCTGATAAACTTGGTATCAAGAAATTTGATATTTATGGTTCAGCAGTAGATGAAACTAGCGTCCAGGTTGACCAAGGTGAGCCAAAACAAGTCAAAGCCTCAAATCGCTCTGGTGTTACTGTGCGGGTTTGGAATGAGGAGAATACAATGGGTGTCACCAGCACCACAGATGTAGACCCCAAAGGATTGGAATTAGCTTTAAAAACTGCTTACGAAGCTAGTTTTTTTGGTGTTAAGGAAAATGTCCCTGATTTTAGTCCAGAAGCAACAATTCCTATCCCCAATACACCCCACAACAAAGCACCCCAAGCAGCAGCTTCTGAACTGATAGAAAAATTATTAGTAGCAGAAAAAGAACTTTTAGCCGCTCATCCCGCCATTAAAGGAGTGCCTTATAATGGTTTGGCACAAAGAGATATTGACAGATTTTATCTCAATAGTGATGGCGCTATCAGAACCGAATCTCACTCTTTAGCATCGGTTTATCTGTACAGCAAAACTGAGGAAGAAGGTAAAAAACCTCGCAGTGCAGGCGCTTTCAGAATCAACCAAAAATTAGATACTCTAGATATTAATGGTTGCATTAAAGAAACCGCCGAAAAAACTATCAGCCACTTGAACTATGAAAAAGTTACAACTGGTAAGTATCGAGTTGTTTTCTCTCCGGAAGCTTTCTTAAGTCTGCTGGGTGCTTTTTCTAATTTGTTTAATGCTCAAAGCATTTTGGATAATCAAAGCTTATCTACCCCTGATGATTTAGGTAAACAAATTGCTTCCCCCCTACTTTCAGTTTTTGATGATGCATTGCACCCAGCGAATGTTGGTGCTGAAAGTTTTGATGGTGAAGGCACTCCTACCCGTCAGGTTTCACTGATAGAAAATGGTGTTTTAAAAAGCTTTCTCCACAGTGCGGGAACTGCTAAAAGGTTGAATGCTCAACCAACAGGTAATGCCAGTATCGGTGCTAAAGTCAGCGTTGGACCAAATTTTTATCACGTTTTCGCTGCTGGATTTCCTGAGCAGGAATTTAGCTTAGACACTGCGGAAGATGTGATTTTAATTGATGATTTACAAGCTCTTCACGCTGGAGTAAAAGCTTTGCAAGGTTCGTTTTCTCTGCCGTTTGATGGTTGGTTAATCAATAAAGGTGTCAAGACAAGTATTGAGTCGGCAACTGTTGCCGGCGATTTCTTGGAAGTTTTGAACTCAATTATTTATGTAGAAAAAGAGGTTGAGTTAACTCCAGGAGGAGTTTGTCCCAGAATCTGGGTTAATGAACTTTCGATTACTGGTGAGTAAAGGTCAATAAATAGGAGTTAGGAGTTTTCATTCTTAAACTCTTAACTTCTAACCTTTATTCTTCTCCTCCCATTCCGTTCATGTCATCAACGCCATCAGCGCCGCTTAAATTAGTACCAATCATGACAGCACCCTCGACTTGAGCATTAAATAATTTCGCATCGCTCAAATCAGCATTAGTAAGATTAGCATTATTGAAGCTAGTATCACTGGCAAACGCTTCTGTTAAATTAGCAGATTTCAAATTAGCACCAGTTAAATCTGCGCCTTCTAAGTTAGCGCCTTCTAAATTAGCACCTATCAAATTTGCGTTCCTCAAATCAACACCTATGAGGTGAGCGCCTTCGAGATTAGCCCCTGACAAATTACACCCGAAACATTCTCTAGTTTCTAACAAGTGTCTGACGAGATTGGGGTTTTCAGCCTTGACGGCAACGGGAGCAGCTAGAGATAATGTGCTGAGTAAAGCTGCCGCGGTCAAAAATATAGGTCTCATACTTTTTTAGCCTCACAACTTTTAGAACTTATTGCTCAACTCCTATGATCCCATCGTCTCAAATTCCCTGTATTTTGTCCTCATGCGAGCGGAAGACTTCACCGGTGAGAAAATTAGATTCAGTATTCATACCTGAGCTAGAGCGAAAACGCTAAAATGATATGCTGCTCAGAAATTTTCTTGGGCTAGTCTAAATGAGTTACGAACAAAAAGATCCCCAACTTCTTCAAGAAGTCGGGGATCTGAGTCTCTCGGTGGAAAGCAAATCAAATAGAATTGCTATAGCAGTGAAACCTATACAAAAATGGGGATATAAGTCAATACGGTTCAGTTAAGAAAATTGTAGTTGGGCAGTACCTACCATCATAAAAATAGTGGGTATTGCCCATGCTATCTTTTTAGTTGTTAATTGTTCCATCAGGCATTACCGCGCCACGCAAATCTACACCTGTCAGATTTGCACTACTAATTTCTGCTCTGATCAAATTTGCTTTACTTAAATTAGCACCAGTCAAGTCTGTTCTAGCAAGATAGGCATCAACCAAGTCTGTTTCAGTTAGGTTAGCCTCGCGCAGGTTAGCCCGACTCAAATCAACTCTATTCAGTCTCGCAAAACTCAGGTTTGCTCGATTTAACTTGGCTCTAGTCAGTTTAGCATCTGCCATAATTGCACCACGCAAGTTAACACCTGTAAGTTCGGCATCAATCAGATTTGACCGTTCTAGTCTAGCATTCATCAGGTTAGCACCTTTCAAATTAGCACGAATCATATTAGTGTCGCTCAGAGATGCGTTATCCAAAATTGCTTCACTCAGGTTGGCATCACTCAAATCGGCATAACGTAGCGTTGCCTCACTCAAGTTAGCACCACTCAAATCAACTTTAGCTAAGTCTACACCAGTTAAATCAGCCCCCCGCAAGTCAGCCTTATGTAGGTTAGCTCCCCGTAGACTAGCAGAGTACATTCTCTTTTCTTCTCGCAGGTTAGCACCACGCAGGCAAGCACCTGTTAGATTAGCACCCGCCAAATCTGCTCCACGCAAGTCTGCATCCATCAAGTTAGTATCTAGCATCTCCGCCAAAGTTAAATTGGCATTACGCAAATCAGCACCCTGCAAAGATGCACCATGTAAATCAGCATCATGCAAGTTGGCACTGATTAAACTCGCCTGATTTAGATTCGCACCACTTAGCTTTGTACGAATTAGATTTGCCCTATTCAAGATTGCCCGATTTAGATAGCTAAAAATTAGGATAGCATTTTGTAAATCTGCCTTATTCAAGGCTATACCGATTAAGTCTGCACCAAAAAAATTTGCCCCATTTAAGTTGGCGTCGATAAATTTTGTTTCTCCATCTGCATATCGCTTAATAACTTCATTGGCATCCATAGTTTTCCTGTTTCAATTACCGCAATATTTCCAAATTTTTCCTTGCTCAACAATTGCCAAAAATTACCATCCATCATTGTTGGTTAGAGCGCATCTTTCGTAGGGGGTATTATAAATTGACAGGTATTATTGCTATTGTCATCACTTTTTAATGCGGTTTGAGCATTAGGATTAACTATTGTTAGAGTTTTTTGAGATGAGTCGCTGTTAAAGGGTTGATATTTGTTGGCATTAGATAACATATCAGCATATAAACTTCGCATGGATTGGATGATGGCACTGGCTGCTTGAGTATTTTCATCCAGGTTGTCTAGAGATATAACAGTACTATTTAGTTTAGATTCAAGCTCTTTGATAGTTGGACAAGTATTAAATAATTTCCGCAGTAAATCATCAAGTTTTTCTGCTCTCAGTTTGAGCCAGTCTTCTTCATTGAAATTAAAGTTATTGTCAAGGGCAGAAAATAAAAGTATTTTAGCCCTAAGTGGGTTAGTATATTTCATTATATTTTGCCGTAAATCAAACTGATTATATCGATAATTGGTGTGACTGTTTGAAGATTGCTCTATAGGATTTGATGGGCTTTGTCTAGGATGAGAAAATACAGGTTCTTGTTGATTAGGCGGATTTACTAATATTCCTGTTGTTTCCTCATTTGGTATATATAGCTTCTTCAACTCATGATAAATTACACGGGCAATTAGGGTGTATTCAGCTTGTTTATTAAGTGTTTTTACAACTTTAGATAAAGCATCATTTAACTTATCTATAGTTGGGTTTAACCTGAATAATTCTTGAACTAATTCTTGTAATTTAAACCTGTCTAGCGTATCTTGATCGTTCTCCCAAATACCTTTACAAGCAGAGTATACTAATTTTTTAATCCGTTTTGAGTTTTCATGTTGTTCTAAATATTTAGTTACTTCATCGAGGCTAGATAGAGTTTTCATCGGTAAATCTCCGGCATAGGTGTCAGATAAAAATAAACTCTGGACTGGGATTTTTCTCTCCATCTGTCCCTTCTAGTTATAAATATTTGCGGGGTTTAAATATGCGATCGCGCAAATTCAGGCAAACAAAACTTTTCTGGGCGGTAATTGATAGTTGCCACGCAGAAGGCATGGCCACTCCGCAGAACTACCCCCAGATTTTATCACTACGGCGTTGCCCAAAGGGGTAGTAGATGCGTTTAATCAGGCTGGAAGACGGACGGTGTTTACTTCATCTAGTATGCCCTGATAGAGCTATGAGCATCTACATCATCTGAGAAAATTGTTGAATCCTTAAACCTTGCCGCTACCGATGAAATACAATAGGGCCATACGAACCGCTACACCGCTGGTAACTTGCGCTTGAATCAAACTAAATTCTGGGTCATCCATTAAATCTGAGCTAATTTCTACACCCCGATTAACTGGGCCTGGATGCAAAACTTTGACGTTAGGTTTACACAGTTTGAGCTTTGGGCGTGTAATGCCAAATAACTGATGATATTCTCGCAAACTTGGCAGTAAATGAGCGGTCATGCGTTCTTTTTGCAAGCGTAAAGTCATGACAAAATCGGCATCCTGCAAAGCTGGTTCTAGCTGCCAATGAAGAAATAACCGTTCTTGAGTGGCTTTTTTATCTCCCTCTTCAGAGAGATACTCAGCGAATAGTTTAGGTAAAAGGGTTGGTGGTGCTGCCAGATGCACTTCGGCACCACCGGCAATTAAACTCCAAATATTTGATCGCGCTACGCGAGAATGGAGTATATCCCCGACAATGGCAATTTTTTTACCTTGTAACAGTTCTATTCGCGGCTGTGCTGGGTCAAGTAAGGTACAAATGGTAAATAAGTCAAGTAGTCCTTGGGATGGATGCTCATGTTGACCATCGCCGGCATTGAGAACGCTGACTTTTTCACCTAGACGATCCATTTCTTGAGCGATCGCATATGGCACTCCTGCCTCGCGATGGCGAATCACCATAATATCAGTTCCCATCGCCAAATAGGTCTTCGCCGTGTCGAGAATTGTCTCTCCCTTCGTCATCGAAGAGCTAGCAGCGGCAAAGTTCAGCGTATCCGCACTTAAGCGTTTAGCAGCAATTTCAAAACTGCTGCGAGTGCGGGTTGAGGGTTCAAAAAATAAATTCGCCACTACCTGTCCCTGGAGGGTTGGCACTTTCTTCGTCCGCCGTGAAAGCACCTCTAGAAAAGAGGCAGCAGTTTGCAATACAGCGTCATATTCAGCAGTCGTGAAGTCAGCGAGGGACAGAATGTGATGACGATTCCAGGTGGTAGTAGGCATAAATTGCTATCAGTTCTCCGCTTAGACACGCGTGCGATGGGCTACGCCCCGCCGTAAGTGATCGCATCTCTACAGCTTTTTAATTTACTTTGCAGAAAAAATAATAGCACTTGTCTTCTATCAAATTAACACCTGTGAAGGGTAATAGTAGACAGATGGCAGGAAAAAATGTTTCAAGTTGCCTAATTTCGCTATAACTTAAACATGCTTCTCAACAGCAGTCACAAAATTTTCGTATGGTACGACGCCAACTATATTTTCTACCACTTCTCCATCCTTGAAAATTAGTACCGCTGGAATGCTTTTGACTCCATATTTTCTGGCGGCTATTTTGTTTTTATCGATATCAATTTTCAGGACTTTAACGCGACCTTGATATGCGTCAGCAAGTTGTTCTATCAAAGGAGTAATTTTGCGGCAAGGGCCACACCAAGGAGCAGTAAAATCAACGACAAATATTGGTTCTGATTCTAGAAGTACATCGAATTCGCTGTCTTCAATCTGGGATACTGTAGTCATGGTTATTCCGGTAATAAAAATTAGTAATCTTATTAGCTAGCGCTTGATATTAAGCTAAAAAGTGGATCTTTGTCAAGTTCTGGCAACTTGAAGAGAGCAATTGCACTTTGTCGAGAGCTAGAGTGATGTAGAGGGAAATTAACTGGCAGATGTGAATCAAAGGTGGGGTGATAGTTGCTAGTTATCTAGTTGGGATTTGCCATCTTTTTAGAGATCCAGAAAATACAGAATTAGCTAGAGATGCGTAAGTTCTGACAAAAATATTATGTGTTGTGGAAATTAATCTATGAATAATATCTCAAACAGATTACGCATCTATCAAGCCTTTGGAAGTGGTTTTGATTAAGGTTTTAAATGGAAAACTTTCAAAGCCAAAGAAATCAGAGTCAGGAAGGTTAAAAACCCGATTGAATCGAGCATAGTTGTTAATAACGGCCCACTAACCAAGGCAGGATCAAGCTTGAGTCGCTTTAACCCCATTGGGAGTAAAGTGCCGAGTGTGACGGCAACAATTGTATTAGTTACCATCACCATTCCAGCAACTAAAGCCACCCATCTCTCTTGAGGGCGGGCCCAAATCAGGGAAAGCAGGATCATGGTTATGCCTAAAGCTAGGGCGGTACCTGCACCGGCTAAAAGTTCTTTGCGGAGAATTTTTAGCGTGTCTTTAGGTGTGACTTCGCCCACACCCAAGCCGCGAATTGTGACTGTTAAAGCTTGAATGCCCACAGTGCCACCAGTATTAGAAAAAATTGGCATGATCACGGCGAGAACTGGCACGGCGGCAATTACAGATTGGAATGGGGCGATCGCACTGGCTGCACCAATATAAAGCCCCATAATCCCCAGCAACCAAGGTAAACGGTTGATAATTGTGGCTAGGGGCGAGGATAAAGCCCCTTCGTCACCACTTACACCCGCCAGTTTTTGGATATCTTCTGTAGCTTCTTCTTCCAAAATATCGACTACATCATCAATGGTGATAATGCCGACTAATCGATCTTCCCGATCAACTACGGGGATAGCGATTAAGTCATAGCGTTTCATGATTTGGGCAACTTCTTCCTGGGAGGCTTCGGTTTTTACCTTGATGACGCGATCGCTAGCAATATCTCTAATTAAAACTTCGGGAAAGGTAAATAACAACTGACGCAAAGAAACAACGCTTACCAAGGTGCGGTTATCATCAGTGACGTAGGCATAATAAATTGTCTCCTTGTCTTCGTCTTGACGCCGGATTTTACTTAAGGCTTCGCCCACAGTCAATCCTTCCCGCAGCCGCACATATTCGGTTGTCATCACCCGCCCAGCGGTGCCTTCTGGATAGCCGAGAATTGTGGCTGTAGCTTGCCTTTGTTCGGGACTCAGTTCTTTTAATAAGCGTTTGATAACTCCAGCCGGGAGTTCGTCAAACAATTCTGCCCGTTCATCAGGACTCATTTCTTCCACAAGATGCACTACTTGGGCATCATGCAGGGAGTTGATCAGTTCTTCCTGGACGTCTGTTGGCAAATATTCAAATACATCGATTGCTTGCCCTTTGTTGAGTAGCCGAAATGCGATCGCCCGCTGTTGTTCAGGCAATTCTGAAATGTACTCCCCCACATCCACCGGTTGTAAATGATTTAAATCGCATTTCAGCTGATTCAGATCGGCAATGTCTAATGAATTGCGAACGTCTTGCATGAGCATGATAAATGCCTCCTAAGGTCTCCCCCTCGCTGGGAGACTGTCTCGCCAGCTTAGAGGAGGTTGGTACTGCCATCTGGTGGACTTCTGTCCATACAATCTTAAAAACTCAATATTGATATCTAAATTAAGGCATCACTGACTCATCATCCTAACGCGGAATGGTTTTATCCGATAGGTGGTGAGTCATAACGTGCTTAAGTAGTAATTTTCTACACACTTAAGCATTCTTTGCCCAGATTTAGGTTTGCTTAGTGTTGATTCTACTACTCATATATCCTATGTCAAGCCAATAAGCGATTTTATTGGCAAACTTTACAGAGTCAAAATATTTACATTACAAGAAATATGTTTAGTCTTAGGGCGTAGAGAAAATATGTATTTATACTTAAAGTATTGACCCCACAATATCAGGCAATTAAAAGCGAGAGGGGATATATCTGTTAATTATAGGTTTGGGTTTGGTGCTGAAGACTTCACTTTCATCTTATCGTAGCGGCTTCAATGGCGCAGGGGTGAAAAAGGCGATATTTTAAAACAAGTCATATATACAATGAAAGCTGCTTTTTTAAAAAGGTATATCATCATTATCAGATGTATCATCCGGCTGTATACTCATTAAGATTTTACCGAAAAAACTAAGAAGTTCTTTTAATACTTCTCTTGACTCTATAATCATCTTCCATGTATAACTGAATTCATTATCCTCATAAATCACTAAATAGCTTTCAACGTTACTCACATAATATTCATTCAAGCCATTCAGACATTTCTTAGTTATATCCTCCGTTGTATAATCATAATATTCTGGATTCTCTCGGTCATTTAAATAAACATCACCTACGGTTTTACCTTCAACTTCTAATACATTCCAGTATTTAGGATCAAGTGACTCTAAGAAAAGTTTTTCTCTACCAGGTATTACCAAGAATTTTCCTGCTGTGTTCTCACCCCAACAGTGACCTATATGTACATAATAAAAAAACTTGAGTAAATATGGTTCTAAAATATCTTTATTAATAGAAATAATTAATCCCTGTATAGTCCTTGAATAAATAATTGATAGCGTTTATCTGCTGTTCCAGGATTTTTAAGTCTATAACCTACACAATTTCCTCCCCCATTCATCTTAAACTTTTGGTCAAAACCAAGCTGCTCTAGTATACTGACTGCTAAGGACATCAAATCTTCTTCAATTTCTGTAAAGAATTCGCTATTTGACGGAACTAAAGAAGATATGCTGTCATGAATTTGATTTTTAGATTGGTTACTAATTTCAGTTGTGAGTTCAGAAGAATAATCTCTTACCCATTCCGGTTTATGCTGGAGGAATAAAGCCTTTAATTGGTCTTTTAAAGGTTTATCACCTGGAAATTCATTCTTAATACCAAAATTTTTATATAGATTAGAAATATGCTTGCGTACAGTTCCTTCATCAAGTGTTTTTAACTCAGCAATTTTAGCATTAGTATGTCCATCCAATACCAACTGCAACACCTCTACTCTTTTAGGTGCTTTTTTTATCTTTTCTAGAGCTTCTTGAAACTGCTGCTTATTCATAACTTTTATAATTATAATACCGCATTTAGCTCAATCTGCGTACTCCGCGTATTCCGCGTACTCTTTTTTATTATACAGGTGTCTATTGAGCTGCGTAGCTGCGTAATGAGCATGATATTCATAGCAGCGTTTTAGTGAACCTATGAAAGATAATTCTAGTTTTGTTCAATTAGTAATCCCTGGGATGGAAGAATTCTGTACCCAGCAGGAAACACTCTCAGAAAATACTGAGATGACTTTACAAGCCATCAAGGATGTATCAACTAAGATTCCAGAAAATCAGATTAACGAACACCAGTTAGAAATTCCAGGGATGGAAGAATTTCTTGCTAAACAGAAAACACAGTCAGAGACAACTGACTTAAAAGACTACAGCGACTCAATTACAAAAAGTGATCGCACTCCCTGCCGCATATTGGCAGATTTTGCTGCTTAAAGAAAATGCGATGCGATCGCCTCTTAGCCCAGTACGATTCAGTTAAGACTAGCACTCTTTGTGAAAATCATTTTTATAACGAACCGCAGAGGCGCAGAGGACACAGAGAAAGAGGATAAAGAGAAGGAAAAAATTGCTTAACTGAACTGTATTACCTCTTAGCCCACCTTCGTGGGCTATCCCTACGGGACGCTACGCGAACGTTCTGGTAGCCAAGCCACTGCGTTGCGCGGCTTTCCCTCGTTGAAGCAAGTGGCGCGATTTTAATCGTTAGGGCTTCACCCCTCTGGTAAACCGACAAAAACCTGCTCAACTAACTCCTTAGTTTTATCTTCCAAGCGCTGCCAATCGACATCACCAAATTCATCGATTAAACTGGTATCAATACTTACTTCAACATTTTCTGGGCTGTAATTAATAAAACACACTTGATAACACAGATCCCACAAATCTATACTTACGTACTGCTGTTGACGTTGCAAACTCAAATGATATCCTGGATGGGGCATGGGCAAACCGGCAAGAGTCGCTCGGATTTCCTCTGCTTGTTCTGGCGTTGCCGAATCCATGTCTTGCAACAACTGATTTACCAATGCTTTCGTTTCTTCGGTGGTGCTAGCAGGCCAAATCAGTACATCTTGGTAAGTTCCTTTCCAGGAAGATGCATCGAGTTGCTTGCGAAGATTATCGATAACGCGAATGAAAGCAGGTTGCATGAGGAGTTCAGCCTGTTGCCATGCGTCAGAATTTGTTATTTTAGGTGGCATTGGTAGTAAACAGGGAGTCTGAAAGACAAATTAACGATTGGCTTTGATTAAGAAACTGCGTTTTTAGTCTAAATCTTTTCTCAAGATAGCGGATTTCATGGAAGAAAATTTGGAGATATTTATTACCATCGGGAAAAATAGGTGTTAAACCTGGGAAGGGAATTATGATAGGCAAACTGCTAGACCATCGTTACCAAGTCATTCGCGTCCTGGCCACAGGCGGATTTGGTCAAACCTACATTGCCCAAGATACCAGGCGGCCAGGCAATCCCATCTGCGTTGTCAAGCACCTCAAACCCGCCAGTTCTGACCCGAGAATTTTTGACACCGCCAAGCGTCTGTTCCAAAATGAAGCCGATACCTTAGAAAAGCTGGGCAACCATGACCAGATACCCCGGCTTTTGGCTTACTTTGACGAAAACCAAGAATTTTTCTTAGTCCAAGAGTTTATTGACGGATATACCTTGAGTGAAGAACTCATACCTGGTCAGCGCTGGAGTGAAAGCCAAGTAATCCATCTGTTGCTGGAAATTCTGGGCATCTTGGAATTTGTCCACCAGCAAGGCGTAATTCACCGCGACATCAAGCCAGATAATATTATTCGTCGTTCGTCTGATTATAGATTAGTTTTAGTAGACTTTGGGTCAGTTAAACAATTGCGTACTCATCTGGTGGCGGTTGGCGCACCACCCACAGCCACAGTAGCTATTGGCACTCCTGGCTATATGCCTACAGAACAAGGACAAGGTAAACCCCGCCCCAACAGTGATATCTATTCTCTCGGTATTATCGCCATTCAAGCGCTAACTGGTATACCCGCCAGCCAATTACAAGAAGACCCCGATACTGGCGAATTTATTTGGCAGCATTTAATTTCTGTCAATCCCCAATTGGCAGCAGTCTTAACCAAGATGGTGCGTTATCACTTCAAAGACCGCTATCAAAACGTTACAGAAACACTGCAAGCCTGTAGAGATTTGGTTGATCCCAACTCTCCACCTGTCACACCTCTAGAACTACCTAAAAAACCTAGTAATCTTCCAACTAAACCCGCCCCATCGCCAGTATTGGGACAGCAAAAAACCCTCGCTGTTGCTCCCGCCAATTCTGCTCCTGCTATCTCCAAACCTACCCGTAAAGACCCTAATAGACCCGACCCTTTGCCTCTGTTAATTGCCATATTATTGGCAGGTGGTGCAGCAGCTTTGGCAGCTAATGTCTATCCCAAGTTGCAAAATTTAACTGCTAATTTAACGGGGAATGATGTCGCTACAGCAAAAAACTGCTCGGTTGTAGTGGAGGGGAATTCTAATGTCCGTTCTGAACCGAGTGCGATCAATTCTGGCACGATTGTTAAAACCATTACTAAGGACACCAAATTTGAGGTGACTGGCAGACGGACAAAACGGGGTTGGGTGGAGGTTAAACTTAACTCTGGACGTTTGGCTTGGGCAAACTCAGATGTCATTACCAATAACAATCAATGGGTTTCTTGCCTACGTGACAAAGATATTGGTGTTCAGACTGTAGATGATAGTTCCTTGATTGCGACTAGATCAGTGCCTAAACCGCAACCAAAATCTAGCGTAGTCATTCCCACACCAGAAATATCAGAAAACTCAACTTCTGACTCTGGAAATTCTGAGGCAGCAAAACCTGCTGATAACAGTGCTCAGATTGTACAACAAGCGAGGCAAAAGTATGAATCAGGAGATTTGCTAGGTGCGATCGCCACCCTTAGGTCGATTCCAGCAAATGCTGCTTCTGGCATCAAAGAAACAGCTAAGATAATTGATCAGTGGCAGCAAGATTGGGCAAAAGCAGAAGCTCTCTCGAATGAAATCAATACGGCAATAGATCAAGGTCAATGGGATAAAGTTTTAGCTTATAGAGACAATCCTGAAAAGTTGCCCAATATTAAATACTGGCGAGATAAATTAGACCCTTTATTTAAACAAGCCGCCGAAAATTTAGCCAAACAGGTAATTCCCAAGAAAGACAACCAAGTTAATCAAAATCCACCCCAACAGGAATCTGTCAACACTGACAAACCCGCTACTATAGAAACTCCCAACGGTGGTTTATAGTTTAAGCGCTGCGTTTAAACATCTGCTGGCAATAATTCTTAATATTCAAAAAACCGCCCGCTGAAGACTGCTGACAGTTACTGCTGAATTCGACTATGGTTGAGGCAATTCCCGATGAATTGGGAAGCCTACAGTGTACCGAATGTCACTGTAGGTAGTTCACTGTTAATGGATTTCGTCGTATTCTGGGGTTTCAACTCGCCTTGCTTCTGCACGCGAGGGCAAAAACTCAGCCCGACGTACAGGAGCTAAGGGTGGTGTTGGTCCGTGGTAGGGGTGAATCACTTGGACAGTGCGGGAAGACCGTTGCCGGGGTGAAAACAAAGCTAAGACCCCAGCGACAACAATACCACCACCAATAGTCAGAGTTGCGCCACCCACTGCCCAAACTATGGGTGAACGCCACCAAAGATTATCATTTTGCGGCTGTAATGCTGCTGGTGCTATTCTTTGTTGGTTATTCTGCTGGTTATTATTATTCCACACCGCCTGGGTGAGATATTGGAGTTGGTTCTGCTGTTGTTGAATTTGCGCCTTCATCTGTTCATTCTCAGATTTCAAGCGCTCGTTCTGGATATTCAGTTTTTCTGTCTCCACACTCTGGTTAGGATTGGGAGCAACTGGTTGTGGATTGGGATATGCTGGTTGCCCACCATAAGGAGGGTATTGCATTGGCTGCATTACCTGGGGTGCCATTACCGGGGAGGGCATTTGGGGAATAGCGAAGTTAGATTGTAGGGGAGTATTTGTCCCTTTCAACAGTACGAGAGCCGCCAGCCCAGCTACAGCGACCCCGCCGATAAATGCCATACTCTCACTCATCGCCTTTGCTCCTCAATTGTGACTGACTCACTCTCACACACATAGAATTTCTCGCCTACTTCACTTCGACATAATACCCAAACTATAAGCGACCTGATCAGCTAGTTTATTTTACAGCCTAATATATGCTGTTAATATTCAATACCATATCGGTCAAATTGTCCACATAGAGATGACAAAAAACTACACCGTTATACTTTTTTAATCTACTTTCTCCCAGTCTTCAAGAGGGAGTATTTATACTTCGGTTGTTGTGATGGCTGATTTGAGACTTTGGCAAAATTCAGCGATCGCATTCAGCCCTTGTTCTGGTGTGCCTTCTGCCAGCCGTTTGACAAAAGCACTACCGACAATTGCCGCATCTGCACCCCAATCCCTAACCTGACGTGCTTGCTCAACTTGGGAAATGCCAAAGCCGACACCGATGGGCTTATCAGTAACACCACGAATTTGTTTGATTAAATCTGGCACTCGCGCTTCCAGTTGCGATCGCATCCCCGTGACACCCGTCACACTTACCAAATAGATAAAACCCAGAGAAGAATGTGCGATCGCTTCTATCCGTTGGGCAGAACTCGTAGGAGCCACTAACAATGTCACGTCAATCCCCCTCTCACTCGCTGGTTTCAGCAAGCCTGCCGCCTCCTCTAAGGGCAAATCAGGCACTACCAGCCCTGCTACCCCAGCAGCCGCAATTTGCTGGAGAAACTTTTCTACCCCTCGGTGCAAAATTGGGTTGTAATAAGTAAATAAGCTGATCGGCGCTTTTAAACTGGGAGTAGTCTCTTGCAGCATGGACAGCACATTATCCAATGAGGTACCCCGTTGCAGAGCGCGGGTAGCCGCTGCTTGAATCACCGGGCCATCTGCCAACGGATCAGAGTAGGGTACACCCAGTTCAATAATATCTGCTCCAGAGCGATCCAAAATTTGCAAAGCTTTCGCTGTTGTTTCTAAATCTGGATCACCAGCAGTAATAAACGGAATCAGAGCACACTCATGATTCCGCCGAAGATTTTCAAAGCACGCGGAAATAGCAGTCATTAATCAGTAGTCAGTGGTCAGTGGTCAGTAGTCAATCGTAACAAACAACAGACCAACGATAACTTTAAACCTGAGTTTGTTCTTCCTGTTCAATCTCAGCTTGAATTTTTGCTAATTCTTCAGGACTAAGTTCATCCAGCCGCTTTTGGAAAAAAGCTTGTTCATACTCTTCTCGTTGTTGATGGTAGGTCATTTTTTTCCCCCCCGCTCGAAAAAGATATGTAGCTAACCAACCAACTAAGCCAGCGATTAGCAAGACTTGGCTCCAGATCCCAGCCTTGGATGCATCTAATCCTACTAGCTGCAATCCTAGATATCCCAAGCCACCAGCCACAAAAATGCCAATACCAATGCCAATTGCGTCAATGCGTCGCATGAGAGTTATGACCTACCAATCTTAATTAAACGATTTGTCGCCGCTGGGGTCGAATATTCACAAACGGCGATAGCAGCAACAAACCCGGAAAGAAGAAGAACACCAAAAAGTACATGAAGGCACGCTCCACAGAGCTAGCCACATACCACCGTAGCTTCAGGTATAGCAGGACAGCAATTGGTACTGCTAACAGATAAGCTCCAGCTAAAGTCAGATACAGTAGGGCTACAACCATAATTCTTTGTGGGATTTGATTCGACTATTTGGTGCATATGTTTCCCATCATAGGCTGAACGCCTAGACTGAGGGAAGTATCATCTAAAGCTTTTAAGGTTCAAGCGCCGGAATTATGATCAATTTTGGCATGGTCTTGGTAAAAAATCTAAAGTTATGCTATGATGGTGTAGCCACAGCAAACGTGTTTGTGCAGCCAAACTAGACAACACTTTTAAAATCTAGTTGCACAAAAGACGCAATTAGTGCTGGAATAGATGAGGAGGTATTTACTGCCTCTCAACGGTAAGCGACCCTTTGGGGGTGTGGCGGAATGGTAGACGCTACGGACTTAGATAACTGAGCCTTGATAGAGAAATCTTTCAAGTGGAAGCTCTCAAACTCAGGGAAACCTAAATCTGGTAACAGACATGGCAATCCTGAGCCAAGCCCAGAAATTTAGAATTTGAGATTTTATTTTGGACTTCAACCCAAAATTTAAAATCCAAAATCCAAAATTCAGGGAAGGTGCAGAGACCCGACGGGAGCTACCCTAACGTAAAGTCGAGGGTAAAGGGAGAGTCCAATTTTCAAAGCCTCAAGCTTTTAGAGCGACTAGGCAGCAGTGAAAACTGCGGGAAAATGAAAATCCGTTGACCGTAAAAGGTCGTGTGGGTTCAAGTCCCTCCACCCCCATCAAGCAACTAAAAATCTAAATAGACCCGCCTAGCAAGTATGGGCGGGTCTACTTGTATATTTGTCGGATTGTCTCGGCTAAATCAATTACCTCATGATGCGATGGCGCGGAGCGCACCTAGAGTAGCCAATCGCAGTACGCGTTGGAGGTGAACGCGAGCAATTTTTAGTTTCAGTAATTTTTTTTAATGAATAATTAAATATTAGTATTCTATGCTGTATGCTTATTAAACTTCGCTCAGAGCAAAATAAATACTTAATTATAAGTATAAATTAATGTTAATACTTTCCAGGTTAATCGGATAACAATAAAATCATAAAATTTAGTTAGTCTTGAGGATTGGCATGACCGATAATAGTTTACCAAGTAATCAAAGACATCAGGATATTGTTAAATCTGACTCTCAACAGATAAATAAACAAACTGCACAAGAAAGGATTTATAGCTTCTTTGGAAAAATTGTCAAACAATGGACGCCAGAAGAAGTTTTGCAGGAATTTAACCGTTTATTTATAGATTGTCTTGATTTAGAGAATGCTGATTCTGTGACAGGAATATATGCACTTTTTTTGGAAGATAAAGAACAGGATTTTCGCAATACAATTAAGCGGTGTTGCTACATAATAGTAAATAACTGGGATACAAAGCGAAAAACTAAATATATCCAAGAATTAGTTGCTTTATTTGCTAATTACAAGGTATCCCAAACGACCAGTAATTTTCCAAGGATAAACATTTACAAAAGTTGGCTAAACAACTTTGTCAACAGCCATGACTTTGAAGAACTAAAAATATTTTCTTCCAGATATGAAGTACAAACTCAAGGTAATTGGTCGAGACGATACACTGCGTATTTATTAGTTGCTCAATCATTTAATAAAAACAATCCGACAGAGCAAAAAGAAGCTGCCAGAAAGCTCTCTAAACAGATGAAAGACAAATTTAAGTTTGATCTGGCAATGTACATTGCTCGTTCTCAATTTGTCAGTTTCAGCACAACAAACTACAAAAATCCCAGTATCTTGGGAGATAATGTTTTGCGTTTAATCAAGATGATTATTGTCAAAAATGGTGCATTTAGTTATGATAATATTGCTAATATTTTTATCAACCAAACTAAAGATCAAACTTTAGGAGAGTTTAAAGAAAATATCCTAAAATATTTATTTTATTCTCTAGAAACTCAAGAATTTGTAGAGATATTAAGGCATGATTTAGCAGAGAAATTATCTTTTTGGAAGGTTGAACACAATGGTGAGATCATCACTAAAGAATTTTTGCTGAGTATTTGTAACCGAGTGATTAATTGCTTAACAACAGAAAATGGTAAGCAGCCATCGGCATTATTCATTTTATTGCTGTCACAGGGTCATGCTTTAACATTGGTAATTGTACTACTGAAAATTATTCTGATTTGTAAAAATTCGCGGACACATTTAGAAATTTGTATTGCTCACTTAATTACTTATTATGAAAAATATCCGGTGGAACAATGTAAATGGTTAATTCATTTTATGGAAATTTTTAATATTGCGTTTTCAATTTATGCAGAAGATGTGGAATACAGCTTAATTAAAATGAAACAAGATGAAGAAAACTCTGAGCCTCAGTTGAATCTCGATGCTTATCGTGTGTTTTCCCAGTTGAAATTAGATGCACAATCATAAAATAAGTGTAGACTTGAAAGGGAAAACCCCACACTCAGGAATTAGCAAGGCGTTCATCAAGCCAAGCTAAAGCTGCACCAGCGGTTTCAGCTACAATACTAATTAGACGATACAGGGCGATCGCACTAATGACTAAAGCAGCGTCCAAGCGGTTTTGCAAAAGTGCGATCGCAGTTGCTTCAAATACACCTAACCCACCAGGGGCACCGGGAACAATTAACCCTAGCAACCAAGCAAAACTAAAAGCCCCTAGCAACAAAGGCATTTGACTGATATGCAACGGACTTAGGGCAAATATAGTTAAGATAAACCCAGAGCCACGCAGTCCCAAAAAAACCAATTCTCCTAACAAAGGTCGCAGGGGATAGCGTTCAATAGTTAAACTAATACTTGACTGAGTATTAGTATCAGACTTTTTTCTCTTCAAGCGGTACAAAAAGCGAATGACTGGGTTTAAAAACCAAGGATGAACCCCACAAAGTACTACAGCTAGACTCACAAATTGTAGGCTTTGCAAAGCAATATTGGTATTAGCTATCGCAACTTGTGTAGCGAATAAGTCAATGATAATTAAAGCAGCTGCTGCCATGAGTAGTGGTTCTAGTAATACGCTTAAAGTAGCTGCACCAGCAGAAACATTATTCTTTTTTGCGGCGACAATTCGCCCATAATAATGCCAGATGTTCCCTGGCAAATACTTGGCAATGTTGGTTTTTAGATAAACTTGGATAAACTGAGAAGATGGTACAGGTTGATTTAAGTCTCGCAGAATCCAAGTCCATACCCAACCTGCCCAAGTATGTGCCAGTAGAGTTACACCTGTAGCGATCGCTAAAATTGTCCATCCGACATCATCAATACGGATAGCAGTCACCTCAAGCCAGTGATCTTTTATGGCTTTACCTAAAAAAAATAGCGTCCCGCCCAAAATTAGCCAGCGTAAAATTTGCTTCATCATTTTGGTAGTTTAACAGTTAGAACAGCTTGGGATAAACACATTAAATCTTATGGTATATCAGCTACATGTTTCAAATATTTTCAACAAACATACTTGAGGTGTTAGACGAATATGTGTAGCTGTTTTTACAAATTTTCTATATTTATTGAGCAATGAAAAAGTTTTGTCTCAACGCCGATATTCTCAAATTTTTTGACATCTGGCTATTTTTATGCGGCTATTCAGACATTACATTTACGCATTTAATATCTTTCTTTAGGCTGATAGTAGTCAGCATCAATTGATCCAATCTGGCAAATATGCTAACAACATCCTCGGACTCAGTAACCTAATCAAAAGCTCTTGATATTAAATAATATCTCTCTATAGTTAGATACAAATAGCAGTTTATTCCTCAGTATAATGTGACCTACGCTAGAGGTAAAGGATATTTTTTTTTCCTATTCTAGAAAGGGGTTGTTCAAGAGATAGACAAACAAAACAAGCGCTCAAACCAGCTTGACCAATTATCAAGCAAAATAATTAGCTTGTTTTAAGTTGAAAGGAGGAATTGTGAAAGCTCTGATAGGTTTCTTAAAAAAACTGCAACTGCGCCAAATTTTAACGGTCTTTTTGGCTGGGTTTTTGTTGATAGCTAGCACTGCTTGCAGTGGGGCAAATACTCAAGGCGCAAATCCAGAAAATCCTGCTGTGCAAGCTGGTGGTGCAAACAATCCTTATAAGGGCGGTGGCGACAAATATACAAATTTACGAATGTCCACTGATCCAAAAGTTACCACTGAAACAGCCAAGCAGGAACGCGATCAAGCCAGCTTACAGTCAAGCTCACAATTATTGATTGCTAGCAATAACGAATCAGAAATACTTTACCCCGGTGCTGAAACCCCAAGAGGTAGAGTTAACAAAGAAGCAGAATTGCCAATCATCACGCAAAAAGACTTCCAACAGGCTAAACCCGGTGGTTTAATTCAACGAACACCAGATTTAGGAACTCGCATCCAAAAACGGATTGAAACTGTGAAGGAGTCGGTTGAAGATGCTTCTAGCTTTTTAAAAGAAAAGGCAGACGAAGCCAGCGCTAGACCTGAATTACAAAAGAATCCAGCAGTAGGTAAATAAAAATCTTGTTTTGTTACCAAGATTGCAGATTGGTTAACACTTAATTTAGTCATGTAAACCCAAGGAGTAGGACTATGAATAAAGTAATTACTTGGCTGAAAAACCTTCGCCCCCTGAAAGTTTTGACAGTATTTTTGGCAGGAACATTTCTAGTTTTGGCACAAGCTTGTAATCGTCCAGGAATAGCTGCACAGCCACCACAGCCTTCTTCCCAACCGCCTAATGCTGTACGATACGATCCCACAAAAAGTTATGATCTCTCTACTCCCTACGAAGGGGGAATGAACAACTTTAGTGATGTAGATCCGAGAGCAAAAGCTGCCGAGAAAGCTGCAAAAGCTAGAGCTGAAGATTTGAGAGAAAATGCTCAGAGAAATGTCGAGCAGAAGGGGATTGACTCTACTGAACAATATGTCCGAAATTATCGGGAAGGCACACCTTTTGGTGAAAGGGTGAAGAACTTGGGTGAAGATGTCGGCAGTTCAGCTGAAGAAGTGCGGGAAGGCGTCTCTAGGGGGACTCAGCGAGGAATTGAAAACCTCCAAGAAAACACCCAAAATGCTGCAAAGAACTTGACAAAGAGTTTTCAACGTGGGGCTGAGGATACTAAGACAAATGCTCAGAGGGCAGCTGAGGATGCAACCGAAGCTGTGAAGAGGACTTTTAGAGAAGCTGATTGAAATTAATCAGTCACTTGAGGACAGGCGAGACGCCTGTCCTAATTTTTTTAGGTGGGATCGCTAGTTTTGATGTGCTAAGTACCAACCCTGTAGCGCCAGCCTTTGAATTTCGCGCCAGGGAATATTATGTTTTCGCGCTAAGTCTGCACAATCTTCATATTCTGGCTGCACATTTGCAATAACTTTTTCTGGTGTTTGCCCAATCCATGCTACTTTGATACGCACTTTGCCATATTCAGTTTCGATGTGTTGAATTTCTCGTTGTAAGATGGCGCGTTGTTGAGTGGTTCGCCGAATTCCCAAAGTAGTAGTTTCGCGGAATAAAATCGCTTCACAATTTGGTAGGTTTTCGGGATGACAAATCACAGTCAGCAATATCCCCGGACGGGACTTTTTCATGCCGATGGGCTGGGTAAACACATCCACCGCACCAGCGGCAAATAAGGCATCGAATAGATAGCCAACTGCCTGGGGATTTAAGTCATCAATTTGGGTCTCTAGTACAGAAATAGTTTCTAAACTTGGGCTGGTATCGCCAAAATCGGTGATATTTGACTGTAAAGTTGTGCTTTCTCCCAGCCAGAGGCGTAGTATATTGGGGATGGGTAAATCGAGGGAACCTGCTCCTAGTCCTACCTGCTGGATGGTGATTGGGGGTGGTGGACCAAAGTCTCTTGCCAGGGTAGTGGCGATCGCAGCGCCTGTCGGTGTCACCAGTTCTCGTTCTATGCCGTTGCTATAAACAGGACAACCGCGCATTTCCCATAATTTCAATACCGCTGGTACTGGCACCGCCATCTGACCATGGGCGGCGCGAACAGTGCCGCCACCAGTCGGGAAAGCCGAGCAGTATAGTAGAGGCAATCCTGCGGCATCGCTGTCGATGCCCAACCAATCCAACCCTAGGCAAGTGCCGACAATATCCGCGATCGCATCTACGGCACCCACCTCATGGAAATGAACTTTTTCTGGTTCAATGCCATGTACTGCCCCTTCAGCAACTGCTAGCTGTCGGAATACAAACATACTCCAAGCTTCTGCCCGTGATGGCAACGCAGCTTTGAGAATCATCTCCTCTATTTCTGGTAAGTGGCGTCCATGATGGTGACTGTGTTCATGATCGTGGTGGTGATGATGGTGTACTAAATCCACATGGACTTTAGTCGCCTGCTGGGTTTGACGCAGGACTTGTTCTACCCGCAATTTGTATTCCTGTTCAATTCCCAACCGATCGAGTTTTTCAACTAAATACTCGATGGGAACGCCCAGACTTACCAAGGCTCCCAGGCACATATCACCAGAGATCCCTGTTGGACATTGAAGATAAGCGACTTTGCTCATATATATGAATTAGTAAGAATTGGTAATTGAAGATGGGGCATTGGGCATTAATAATTATCCCAGTCCCCATTTTTTAGATCTTCCTGGCAAGTCAAACCCCCAAAAATCAACATAAATATCTTTTATGGCAAAAATTTTCGCAGTTCATCCTGATAATCCTCAAAATCGGCGAATAGAGGAAATAAAGTCGGCGCTCTTCAGTGGCGCTATCATGCTCTATCCTACTGATACAGTTTATGCAATTGGTTGTGATTTGAATGCCAAGTCGGCAGTGGAAAGAGTGCGGCAAATTAAGCAGCTAGCAAATGATAAACCACTGACATTTTTATGTCCCTCGCTTTCAAATGTGGCGACTTATGCCTTCGTAAGTGATACAGCCTATCGGATTATGAAGCGGCTCATACCAGGCCCCTACACGTTTTTGCTACCTGCCACCAAGCTAGTGCCACGACTGGTGCAAAGTCCTAAACGGAAAACGACGGGAATTCGAGTGCCAAATCATCATGTGTGTTTGGCATTACTGGCAGCCTTAGGAAATCCGATTATTTCGACTTCGGCACATCTGCCACCAGATGATGGAGTTGAGCCAGAATCTATTCTGTCACAGGCAGAGCTATTTGACCGGTTGGAAAATTTGGTAGACATAATTATAGACACTGGTGAAGAACCCACATATCAGGTGTCTACCATTTTAGACTTGACGGCAGACGAACCAGTTATTACACGGAGAGGTTTAGGTTGGGAAGCAGCAGCAGCTTGGGTATAAGAATCAAACTTCACAGGCGCAACCCGCATTTTCGGAAAATATTATAAACTTGCTCCAGTTTTAAAATTGTCATACTCAGAGGCACTGAGAACGCGGATAAAGGGATGGCAACAAATCTCGGCATGGCAAGGGTTTGGATTAGTTTTAGCAACCCCTGTGCCATCGGGGATGCGGTTGCTTATGCAAAAAGCGACACATTGACGTCCCTTTAGCTTGATTAAATTTCCTACAGTCTTATATGTGAGCAATACACGCGGCGAGTCTTGATGGATGACAACCAAAAGATTCTCCAGCTAAGACTGGCTTGCTGTGTCTGCGTTTTAGTTAAGGTGCAATACCACTTCCAGGAAAAGTCATGAAAGCCAACCTCGCCAATCTGCCAAATTCGACACCTGCTTTTGACCTTCATGTTACGACTGAAGAATTGTCAGCCAGCAATACGGATAGCTTGATTCAACTGCTATCTGAAGAAATGCAGTCTCAAGTGAAAGCTAGACACGGGTGTGTGCTAGCTGCCGCCAAGCGGATAACTAAAGAAGTAGAACGTATTTGCGATAAAAGCTCCCGCATTCAAACCTCTGGGCAAATCAAGTCTTGGCAACTTACTTTGGCAAGACATCGTTTGCAAAAGTGCCTGCGTTACTACCAGCTGGGTTCAAAACAAGGGCGCGTGGAATTACATAGTAGTTTGGGCGCTATTGTTTATCGTCACGTTACCGTTGCTGGCTCAGAGTTGGGTTTTGAGGCTCGTTACAACCTGATTGAAGATTTTCTGCAAGCTTTTTATATCGAAGCTATCAAAGCTTTCCGTCGGGAAAACGAATTACCAGAAGATTTTACGCCGCGCACTCAGTTGCAATTAGCGGAATATATGGCGTTTACAGAGCAATATGCCAAGCGCCGGATCAATTTGCCTGGTGGAGCTAATCAGCAATTGATTATTCTCCGCGCTCAAGGTTTTGCTCGTCGTCAGCCCCAGGAAACGACTGTGGATATTGAAATGGCGGTGGATTCTGCTAAGAGTGAAGAAGCAGAATCTTATCAGCGCAGTGTGGCGGTGCAACAGATTAGATCGCAAATGGTTGCTAAAGCTAATTTCGATCCATCTGAAGAGTCGGAACGCGATCGCGTGATTGCTGAATTGATGAAATATTTGGAGTCTCAAGGTCAATCTGACTGTATGGATTACCTATCGCTGAAACTCCAAGACCTCTCTGCACCGGAAATTGACCAAATTCTCGGTCTAACTAGCCGTCAGCGCGACTATCTGCAACAACGTTTTAAATACCACGTCGAAAAGTTTGCTAAACAACACCAATGGCAGTTGGTGCATCAATGGTTAGGTGCCGGTTTAGAACACAAGCTGGGTCTGTCTTCCCAGCAGTGGGATACCTTTTGGGGTCAACTTACAGAACAGCAACAGCAAATCTACCAGTTGAAAACTGCACGTCAGAGTGATCAGGCGATCGCTAAAGCCATCCAATGCACCCCCAAACAACTGCAAAAGCGCTGGACACAAATGTTAGAACTAGCATGGGCTATCCGCAACGGTCATACTGAAGCTCAGACAGGTTGAAGAATCGGCAAAATTACTAAATGTATCTGAGTTTTATCCCGTGTACACACCAGTTGTTACCAAGAAAAATCTCCTCTACTTCTCCCCGCACTCACGGGAGAATTAGAGGTAAATGTGGGGAATATAATCTGGGATTTGCCCCCATTCGAGGATTCATCTTCTCAGGTAATTTGCTCTTCAATAGAGCAGTAAACCGTTCTTTGTCCTAAATAGTAATACATTTGTATTTAATTAGTACTGCCGTACCATAAAAATTTATTTTCTCCTGTAGCCAAAACCAAAAATTCATCTTCAGCGATTGACTCTTTATTACCAGTTCTGTGGAATCCTAGAATCAGCAGGACTTTTAGCAGAGGGTTTTAGGATGACTACGACTCAAGGCGGACGGGCAAATAAGTCTGGAAAGATTTTAGAAAGCAATATAGAGGCAATCTTAAAAGGACATAATTATTTTCAAGTAGGGAACCATATCCAAAAAGAATTTTTATTAAATGCTGCTTTATTACCAAAACGCTATGGAAAAGAAGTTTATATTGGCACGGGAATTTATCATACTGAACTGAAGGTTGACTTTTACGTTCTTGGCTCACCTGGAATATCATCTGGTTTTATTGTCGAGTGCAAATGGCAAGAAAGTGGTGGTTCAGTTGATGAAAAGTTTCCTTACTTGAATATGAACATCCAGTCTTCTTACCCTGCGCCAACTATCGTAGTTATGGGAGGTGAAGGTATGAGAGAAGGCGCAAGTAACTGGCTGAAAGCAAGAGTTAACGATAACCCCAATTTGTTAGCAGTCCTTAGCTTAGATAGGTTCATTGCTTGGACACACAAAAATCTTTAGTCAGATGTGATTAATAGTTCGTAAATCATGCCACGATTTTTTACGTTTGAATTAATTGTTCTCGCTGCTTTGATTTTGTAGAGCTTAAAATTAATATCTGTATAAATTTTTCTAATTAATTCAGAATCAGAGTTACATACCATAACTTTGACGCCACGACTTGCCAGTTCTATACAAATATCTCTCAAACGTTCTTGGTCTTTTTCATGAAAAGAATTCCGACTGTAAGCGGTGAAATAGCTAGTGCTACTTATAGGATGATAAGGTGGGTCAAAAAATACAAAATCATCACTGCTAGTCGCACGATTTAGCACTTGGGTAAAGTCTGCTTGTTGAATCTCCACCCTAGAGAGTGCTATGGATGCAGCTCGCAGTAATTCCTCATTACAAATTCCAGGATTTTTATATCTGCCTAAAGGAACATTAAACTTACCTTGAGAATTGACGCGATAAAGACCGTTGAAACAGGTTTTATTCAGATAAATAAACCGTGCCGCTTTCTCTAAATCACTGCCTTCAGGATAAGAGCGCACATCATAGTAATAATTTTTATTATGTTGCTTTTTATGCTCTTGCAATAGAGCAATTAAATCATCAACAGAATCTCTAACGCAACGATAAGTAGTAATCAATTCAGCATTAATATCAGTTAAAACTGCTGCTGATGGTTGCAGATGAAAAAAAACAGCACCCCCACCTAAAAATGGCTCATAGTAAGTCTTGTAACCTTCGGGAAAATAGTTCTCATATTGCTGAATTAACCTACCTTTACCCCCAGCCCACTTCAAGAATGGACGCGGGCAAGTTTCTTTGGGGATTTGAATTACCATTTACTTCTGATTGAACTGAAACCCAGCTACTAACTAAATAACTAACGAACCATATTTTATATTACTTGAGATATTTTCCATCCGCATAGATTACAATTAAATATATAAAGCACATCCAAACAAACGTATATTCTATAACAAGGCAGTCTAAATTCAAATGTTTGACGGATTTTGGGATAACGTCTTTCGCTACCCCCGCTACTTCATCACCACCCTGTTAGGCATTTTGCTCAACACGTTTGAGCCATTACTGCCATTTTTGAAGCGACCTGTCACCTTGGTTGCGGTTTTGGGTTTATTGGCGGGTGGTCTGTTTTTTGTTACACTCACCCTCCGGGCAATGTTGGGCTTGAGTACAATCTAGAATAGGGCTACATCGGGGATTTAGCTCTAGGGACTGTTGCTGTTGGCTTCATTAGCCTCAAGTATTGTCCTCCCCAACTTGCATCTATATCATGTCGTACAACCTCTGTGAGGAGGCGTAATTAATATGGCTACAGATCGCCGCGTTTCCCGCGTTGCTGAATTGATCAAACGGGAAGTTAGCCAAATGCTACTCAACGGCATTAAGGATGACCGTGTGGGTACAGGAATGGTAAGTGTTACGGATGTCAATGTTTCTGGCGACCTGCAACACGCCAAAATCTTCGTCAGTATTTATGGTACTGAGGAAGCTAAGGCAGAAACAATGGCGGGTTTAAAGTCCGCGACGGGTTACGTCCGCAGTGAAATTGGTGCGCGGGTAAGACTACGTCGCACCCCAGAAGTGATATTTATCGAAGATTGCTCTATAGAACGGGGTAATAAGGTGCTGGCTTTATTGAGCCAACTCAAGGATCAGCGTCCGCCTGAAAGCACAGACCAAGTTGAGGAAGAAGTTCCAGAATAGGTCATTTCCGAACAGTTAATCTCTAGAAATCTGCCAAACACTTGACAGACGTGATTAACTCGCGTCTGTTTCAATTTAACTATACCTACCTCAAGGAACTGTATTTCTACTCTTTAGAGTAACGGTAATAAAAGTAACTAAACAATTAGAATATTGCTTAAAAAATTGTTAACAGATAGGGCAATACAAGGCTTGTTGGTGTAGTTTAGCCCTAATGCAAAGCATTAGTTTATACCCTAACACTCGCTAAATATAGCTGGCTTATTTTTTTATGGACAAATGTCACTATCCCTAAAGGAGACTCTACGGTGATTATTTCGGATTCGCGATCGCCAAATCATCGCTAAAAGCAGTAAATTCCAGAGTTTTACACCTATTGAATGCAAGTCACACAGCCTTGGGAGCAGGTTAAGTTAACTACTTTGGCATTATTATATTAAGCGGAGTTGTGGCTAATGTCAGGGAATTTTGACAAACTTAACATTTCTTTAAATTTTTTGAGGATGTGTAGCGTCAAAATGTTAATAGTTCCGTATAGCAAACTACAAAACCCTAGCCACAAGTCTAATGCTTGCCATGTTTGTTCCAAGACGAATATGGGGAACACTATCTACATATAAATTTGTGAGTCAAAACCATGAGTGTGAATACGGTGCCTTCTATCAATTACTACTCTCTAGACGTAATCCAGGACGAAGCACGTCGCCTGGTGGAAAAGGGAATGGTTAGCAGACAACAACCAATATATACACTCTGTCAATACATCCCAGCGAGAGAGTGGGTTTGCGTTGAATGTGAATTAGAGAAATGTGACTTTTTATTACGCGATCGCATTGGCGACTTGATTGGTCGTGAAGAGTGGGACAACGACTAATCAATGTTTGATTTCAGTTTTTGGATTGGGAGTTTATTTTCGATGTATAGATTTGACAATAAATGATTAGATGCCAAATCTAAGGGATAGTCTCTGGTTTTGATGAGTCTTTCCCGATCCAGAAATTTCCATTTCCCATAACACAGAAGAATTAGAGTCTGATTTATAGAATTTTTCAAGTAAGCGAACGCATCGGGAACAGTTGCTGTTTATAGCCGATGTCAAATCTTGTGTATTATCTGTAAAATCCTTAACCGGGGCAGTTACCCAGCCTAAACTGCTCCGGTAATTTTTATGAGGCTGTGGAGCTAAAAAATTTGCTCTTTCCCCAGTGGGAATAACTTAGCCCACTTGATCCAAATACTGGTTAATGTCGTCAATCACGCGGGTGAGTTCTGCTTCTGTAGTCAAGCGGATACCGACATTGCGGACGGTTAGCAGAACTTTGGCTGCAAAGGGGGTGGGCCAGATATTCGGATTGCAGAACACTTCTAAAAAGATATCGCCAGTGTAACGATATTCCAGAGGAGGTTGGGGAGTGACTTTACCGCCGCTGGGTGTGGGTTTAGCGGCGACAGCTTTCAACCGCTCCATCAATTGATCTGTGGCTGCTTTTAATTCCCGTGCGGCTTGGGGTGAAAAACTAAAAGTCACAGAACCTTCATTTAGGTTCAGTGTCATAGGAGTAGAAGACATAGAGCTTTTTGGTTAAAACTTCTTGATAATTACCTATGTTACCGGAAGAGGTGGTGCGACTGTTGCCAAAAGCAGTCAACCCCTTCCCTATGGGACGCCAAAGGCGAACGGGGAATTAAAAATTAAAAGTGATACTCCTTGTTATTGGTCATTTGTATTCACTACAGAGGATTGACAATGTACAACTGACGATAATGATGATGAGATTTATTTATAATCAGTGATTTCTTAATGCTAAAAATATGCTGTTATCAGCAAAGCAATTATCAACGTTTATCAAGCTTGTAGCTACTGTTAGTTATAAATAATCTCAATAAATTGGTAGTAAAATTAGTAGCTATAGAGAGACTTAACTCTTACTGTGTCAGACTTTGATACATTTTATTTGTGTTTATTGGTGCTTGGAGTTTTACAGTAGTAGTCATAGAACTTGATGTGATAAATTCTCTATGATTTACGATAACCGCGCCGAAGTGCGAAAGGTTTTAATTATTACCCTACTGCTAAACCTGTTTGTCATGGGATTAAAAGCATTTGTGGGTTACTCAACAGGTTCTCTCAGCTTACTAGCTGACGCCTTGCATAGTGTGACGGATAGCGCCAACAATATTTTAGGATTGATTGCCAGTAGGTTTTCTTCACCACACCCTGATCGCGAACATCCCTATGGACACAACAAATTTGAAGCTGTGGGTGCCTTGGGAATTTCCGCTTTTTTAGGAATTGCCTGCTTTGAAATTCTGCAAGGCGCTGTGGAGAAAATTATCAAAGGTGGTGAACCGGTGAAAATATCAGCACCAGAATTGTGGTTATTGCTGATTGTGCTGGGGGTGAATATTTTTGTAACGTTTTACGAACGTAGCGTGGGTAAGCGCGTAGGTAGCCCAATTTTGATTGCTGACGCCACGCACACCATGAGTGATGTTTGGGTGACGATCGCTGTAATTGGGGGTTTGATTGGTATTTGGTGGCTAAATTTTCAATGGTTGGATGTGGCGTTAGCTTTTCCTGTGGCTTTGTTAGTGTTTTGGAGTGGCTGGTCAGTTTTAAAAGAGAATTTGCCTTGGCTGGTGGATGAAATGGCGATCGCACCAGAAGCGATTCATGCGATCGCAGTTTCTGTCCCAGGGGTGATTAACTGTCATGACATTGCCTCTCGTGGTGTTTTAGGTCGACAAGTCTTCATGGAAATGCATTTAATAGTAGATGCACCAGATGTTGAAACCGCCCACCACATCACCGAAGAAGTAGAAAGCCGATTAGAACAACGCTTCAATCCTGTGCGGATTTTAATTCACGTTGAACCACCGGCATACAAATCTGAGCGAATTAGCTTTGAGTCTGGAGCTAATTAGGCGGTTTTTACAAGGTAAAAGGGAAAAATATCCTTAATACTGCATATAAGTATTAACCACGACAAAACGCCACCAAATTAGCGACAATCGTCACTAGTTCCCCTGGATCAACGGGTTTAGCTACATGAGTCTGAAACCCAGCTTCTAGGGCGCGGATCCGATCCTCGCTATCGCCATAAGCGGTTAAGGCCACGGCGGGGACTCGTCCACCTTTATCTGCTTTTAGCGATCGCACCTTGCGGATCAAGGCATAGCCATCTTCACCAGGCATAGCAATGTCGCAGATAAAGGCATCGGGTTGCAATTTGGGTAGCATCTCCAATGCTGCTGGTGCTGATGTAACTGCCGTGACAGTGGCGCCATCTGCTTCCAACACAGTAGAGATATAAAAGCGGCTATCTTCATCATCATCAACTACGAGGATGCGTAACCCATTCAGCGGGAGAGGCTCTTCCATAATTTCTCCATTGGCGTCGGGAATAAAGAGAAGTATGTTTAAATGAGCTTCTAGTGCTGTTCCCATTCACCACACCATTGGTAATTTTACTGTACTAACGTCTTTTTTCTCTACCATTGGATGATTTTACTTAGCTAGTGGCAAAAGCTGGCATTCATCATACTTGGCTGCTGAAAATTAGATAAATAAGGTATTTTTTCGTCATTTATCGTCCTATTTTTCAACAAAAAACAATATAAATCAAAAAAATGTAACCTTACAGCCAAAACTGGATTAGGTTAATCCCGAATATTGACTATCAACCAATAGGGCAACCGCTAACCGTTTTAGGGAATACAAAAAATAAATTATCCAGTAATCTTAGACTTATAGGGACACAGCAATGCCGTGTCCCCACCGATTGGATATTTTTTTTAATTGGAAGTCCCTTAACCGATTTATAAATAGGTGGGCATTGCCCACCCTACTTAATTACTCAGCACTCAGAACTAACTTACTCCCACTCGATGGTTCCAGGCGGCTTGGAAGTGATGTCATAAACCACACGGTTAACGCCTTTTACCTCATTGACAATTCGGGTGGAAATCGCTTCCAAGACGTCATAAGGCACACGCGCCCAATCGGCAGTCATGCCATCTTCGCTAGTCACAATCCGCAAGACAATCGGGTAAGCGTAGGTACGTTGATCGCCCATAACGCCAACACTGCGAATTGGCAGCAATACAGCAAAGGCTTGCCAAAAGTCGTGGTATAAGCCACGTTGGTTAATTTCTTGCCGCACAATCAAATCGGCATCGCGTAAAATGTTCAATCTTTCGGCGGTGACTTCACCTAAGATGCGAATTGCCAAACCAGGCCCTGGGAAAGGTTGCCGTTGGACAATTTCTTCTGGTAAACCGATAGAACGCCCAACTTTGCGGACTTCATCTTTAAATAGTTTCCGCAGGGGTTCCACCAGTTTAAATCGCAGGTCTTTGGGTAAACCACCAACGTTGTGATGACTCTTGATTTTTACTGCTACCCGTTCACCAGTTTGGGGATCAACGTTGGTATCAGCCGATTCGATGACATCTGGATAAAGGGTGCCTTGAGCTAAATAGTCAAAGTGACCAAGTTCTTTAGATGTTTCTTCAAATACACGGATGAATTCGTGTCCAATGCGGCGGCGTTTTTCTTCGGGATCTGTAATTCCCTCAATCCTAGCTAGGAAGCGATCGCGCGCATTCACATATTCTACCGGAATGTGAAATTGCTCTTGGAACAGTTTCACCAAGCGTTCTGGCTCTAATTTACGCATAAAGCCTTGATCGATAAACACACAAGTTAGTTGCTCACCGATTGCTTTATAGAGTAAAAATGCCAGAGTTGAAGAATCTACACCGCCAGAAAGTGCCAATAGCACCCGCTTATCGCCAACTCTGGCACGAATTTCGCGAATTGATTCTTCGACAAAAGCGGCTGTTGTCCAGGTGGGTTCGCACTCGCAGATATGGTAAACAAAGTTGCGGATTAATGCCAGTCCACCAATGGAATGCACCACTTCTGGATGGAACTGCACACCGTAAAGTTTTTTGTCGTGGTCAGCAATGGCAGCACAGGGGGTATTTTCTGTATGTGCCAGCAGTTCAAATCCTGGTGGCATTTGCGTGACTGAGTCTCCATGACTCATCCACATCGTCGTGCCATCTTCGACATTAGTCAGCAAGTCTGTGGGGTCATCTATATATAATGATGCTTTGCCGTACTCACCCCGCTCGGCTTTGGCCACTTCCCCACCAAGTTGGTTGACCATTAGCTGCATACCGTAGCACACGCCGAGGATGGGTACTCCCAAATTCCAGATTTCTGGGTCACAATGGGGAGCGCGATCGCCATAAACTGAATTTGGGCCACCAGAGAAAATGATTCCCTTAGGATTTAGTTGGCGCAAATGTTCAGCTGTCGTGCGATAGGACAAGACTTCGGAGTATACTTGAGTTTCGCGGATGCGACGGGCGATTAGTTCAGAATATTGAGAGCCGAAGTCCAGAATCACAATGATTTGGCGATTCAGCCGCCCCCAATCTTCTGATGTTTGAGGCGCAAGTTCAGTTAGTAGAGTCACCGCTGTATTCATGATGGCGAAAGTGTGTCTGTGAAAATAAATTGTCGCTCTGTAGTCTAAATTGTTACCATTTCTCTGCCTGGTCAGACTCGTAATGGTAAATTGATCCCCTACAAACGCGAGGTTATGTGCGTTTGTTTAGCTTGTGTATCAGGTATTGTATTAAAAAATAAGCTCAACCTAGAATAACTACTGAAAAAAAATATTTATTTGGTTTGTTTATGATTATTCATCATAAATTAACATAATTTTCCCGTTAACATCCAACCAGTTTTACTCTTGATGATAATTTGGCGATCGCGATCAAAGAGAACAGAGCCACAGACTGTTGCGGCTGTGCCCCGCTCACTATGGCTTTGGATATATTCTTGGGAGCGGGAATCAATAGCTGCGGCGATCGCACTATAAACTTGATTTACCCAATCACTGCCTGTTGAGGCGTCAAGCGATCGCAAATATTTTAGTGCCGCTTCAGCGGTGGGACTGTCAAAAATAGCTTGGATATCTGGAGAATTTAAACCAACCAAAGCACAGTGCGCTGCCAGAATCTCCCGACGGCCATCAGCAAGGTGGTGATGAGTGTGAAAAATTCCCCCCGCTAGTTTCATCAGCTTCCCGTGATAGCCAAACAATAAAATTTCTTTAACGCCCAGAAGATCCGCCTCTACTAACATTGGCCCTAGCCAGTTGGCAGTTTTTACCAATTGCTCTCCATTGATACCTAGTTTTCGCGCCAAATCTAAGCCGTTTTCGCCAATACAGAAGACTAAAGTTTCAAAACGGCTGGCTTTGTCTTGCAACTCGGCACGAAAAGCTGTTAGCTGATCTGGTGTACTCAAGGGTTGAGAAATACCTGTGGTACCCAACAGTGAAAGTCCTTCCACCACGCCAAAAGCAGCGTTTGAAGTCCGAACAGCTAGCGATCGCCCTTTTGGTAAAATAATTGTCACTGTAATTTTTTCTCCTGGTGCTAGCAGCCGGCGTAAATTCTCTAGCAACAGTTTGTGAGCATAAGCATAAATCGCCGCTTCTCCCTCACCATTCAGTTGTTTGCCAATTCCTTCTCCCCCTTGAATAATTACTGTCTCTCCCTCTCCCTCTCGCCATTCCACCATCGCCCAAATTGGTGTATTTCTAGTCAAATCGAGATTATCACCCGGATCAGAGCGAGTAATTGCCAAAGCCATCTTTTCAGATAGCCCTGCTACCTGTTCAATCGATATTTCTGCCAATTGGGCTGGTGCAATCAAATCAACCAACACTACTGTCAGGGGTTGATGATGGCGCAACCAATGCAAAGCTGCAACAGCAGCGGCACAGGCAAAGACAGGGAGCGTGTATCCGGAACGAGACATGGTAATTGGTAATTGGTAATTGGTAATTGGTAATTGGGAAAAATCCGAGCCAAATTAATTAATTTCTTTCCTAGTACCCAGTACCAAATCCCCTTTTTAGACACCCATCTCTGATAGCAAAGCTTGCATAGCTTCCCAAGAGATTCCTTGTTGGATATAACAGGGTGCTTCAGGATTGTAAGGGCTAGCTATGCGATCAATACTGAGAATTTTCACCTCATCTGGTAAGACTGGCACATCTGGATCAAATGCCGTTGGGCGCATTAAAGAGCTAGAAAAGCCTTTGAAAATAGCAATTTTATCTGGCTCATTGTCAATTTCTATCGTTACCAATAGAACTTCTTGAGAGCATTTAACAGTATATTGCTCCAGCCGCTTGCTAATAGAATTCATATTTTGAATTTTTAATTAGAAGTTACTGTTGTGCTGCTGAACGTCCTTTTTTGCCTAGCTTAATCAAAATAAAGTAACTTAAGTAAACTACATAAATTACTAAACTAATGATGGCGAGAAAGCCCAAAAAGGCAGGCTTACTATTCGCATGAAAATATTCTTTAAACAGTAACGGGGCTTGAAACCAGACTTGACAATCGGGAGTTTTGAGTGCATTTGCAGAAAAAGCACAACCTAAAAAAGGTGCAAAGGCTATTGTGCCCAAAATACAATAAACAGTCATAGCCCAGCGCCAAGAAGTGAAAGCCAATTTCAAAGTGCCAGTAGATTGATATTCAATTTCATCGTTTAAATCCACCCAGAACCACAGGGAAATAGGGATTAATATACGAGCCATTAACCCGGAGATAAAACTTACCCCAAACCCGCCAATCATCAAGTAAATTGTGATTGCCAACAGACTTGAGACTCGCCAGTAAATCGTTAACAAGCGTTGTATGCTATCCACTTTTTGTACAAACGCCCAAACCAGTAGAATTAGGGGAATAATTACTGTAAATAATATCGCCAGTCGGTAGTCAATCCAGACCAAAGGGCGAAACCAAGGCTGTTCCATAGTTCTTGTCAGACGATAAATAAAAAACTTATCTGTTAATTAACAGTTTAATCAAATTGAAAAGTCAAGACAGCTAGCTTGCCTAAAAAAGCAAGCAACTCAAAAATCTTCAACAAATATTTTGCACCTACCTCTAGCGGCATCAGGAAGAGATTTAGTAGTCTCCCGATTTGCTATAGCCTCACCACACCGAGATCAACCCCAGTTTTTTAGGGTCTAGAGGTTATTGCTGAGGGTCAAAACCCCGGAAGTAACCCCCTAAATTTTACCAACCCCGGAGATCATCCGAGGGGAAAGTGAGATTTATGCAGAAGTGGCGTGAAGGTGCAAGATATTCAGTCAAGAGCTACTAGTTGCTTGCTCACCGGATGAAATTAATATTCACTTACTCAATTGTTAGTCATCGTAAACCCGACACTCAATTGCATCGGGGTTGTCATCACAGTACTGTTCTAAAGAGTTTTTTTGCTTGCTTTGACGCTGGTGGGAGGCTTCAGCTTGCAGTTCTTCGACTGCATCCCAAGCCGCAGCGCACTCTGCCGAGTTGCTACCTGAAATATCACAGACAGTACGCGCCTGTTCCACTTCGTCTTGAATTTTTTCTTGGATGTCGCTGTTTGTTTTTTGTTGGATGTTGGTCATTGCTTTAGTCTCGTTGTGTGTTGTTAATACCAGTATAGAAAAATTTCAGGAATGGCAGCTTTTGACTTTATCGCTTACCATTTTAACCATTTAACTGATAAGTTCGGGTGTGAGCCTGATAATCCATAACTAATACAGCAAACTGCCTGAACTATACTGCATTCACCTTTTTGTTTTAAGATTTTGTGGCGTTGGTACTACAGAGAGATGATCATAAAACTTCGTGGTTCATTTGGAAACCCACCCAAGTTGTGTTTGACTTCATTTCGTCACATTTCCTGATAAACTTAAAGAACTAGCAATGACCCTTAAGGAGCGGTAAGACTCCTAGTGATGGGACGCTTGAGTTAAATGGTCGTTATTCTTCAGGTAAAAGAGAGTGTATGCCTACACGCTCTTCCGATGCCCTCACTATCAAAGTACATAGGAAAAAAGCGATATCACGCTCAGTGTGGGCGCTCCGTGCCATCGCGTAGCGTTTTTGTTAGGAGAAGAATAAAAATCACAAGCCACTATCATCCTTTTTAGGGCTGTGGTTGGGAGCAATTGGCATCGCCTTGATTGCTGAAAGTCCAGGGATAAGTAGGGTCTAGCAGCTTTAGATGCCTTCTAAAGAATCAATGAGCCGGTTTGCGCCATAAGTTGCCGTTTATTGGCTGGATACGCACCTATAAAGTACTACCAGGTCTAATAACTACTAGCCTAATAAGAGAAAGAGCCGAGAACTAATGGCAGACCAAATGCAGTGGGCAAACGCCCTGTCAACTCATCATTCTTTAGAAGCAGCTGTTGCAGATGTAGTGCAACAAGCTGTCTCATCTTTAACAGCACCTGCGGATATAGGGCTGATCTTCATTTCGTCTGCTTTTACGAGTGAGTATTCGCGACTCTTACCTTTGCTGGCTGATAAACTTTCAGTACCGATGCTAATTGGCTGTAGTGGTGGAGGTGTGATTGGTACGACAGTTAAGGGAGAACCCCAAGAAATAGAAGCAGAACCAGCCATCAGCCTGACATTAGCCCATCTTCCAGGGGTGAATGTTCAAGTCTTTCATGTTGTTAGTGAAGAGTTACCTGACTTGGATAGTCCGCCAGAGGCTTGGATTGATTTAATCGGTGTACCACCATCACCAGCCCCCCAGTTTATCTTGCTGTCCAGTTCTTTTTCTTCGGGGATCAAAGATTTATTGCAGGGGCTAGATTTTGCTTATCCTGGATCGGTGGTTCTGGGGGGACAGGCTAGTGGTGGGGGTATGGGTGGTCGGATTGCCCTATTTTGTAACGATGCCAGAGGCAGCCAGCACCAACGCCTATATCGCGAGGGAACGGTGGGTCTAGCTTTGAGCGGTAATATTGTTGTGGAAACAATTGTCGCCCAAGGATGTAGACCGATTGGCGAGCCATTGCAAGTGACCAAATCTGAGCGCAATATCATCCTCGAGTTGGATGAGAAAGTACCCTTGGTGGTGTTGCGAGATTTAATTGGCAGTCTCAGCGAACAAGAACGGATGCTGGCACAGCACTCTCTGTTTGTCGGTGTAGCGATGGATGGATTTAAGCCTTGTTTGCAGCAGGGAGACTTTTTAATTCGCAGCATCCTCGGAGTAGATCCATCAGCAGGAGCGATCGCAATTGGCGATCGCGTTCGTCCTGGTCAACGGCTGCAATTCCACCTGCGCGATGCCCAAGCCTCGGCTGAAGACTTAGAATTACTCCTAGAACGCTATCAAAGCCAACACAGCACCGAACCCTCTGCCGTTGCTGCCTTAATGTTTACCTGTTTGGGACGCGGTGCAGGACTCTACGGCAAACCCAATTTTGATTCTGAGTTATTTAGGCGCTATCTCAATCATATCCCCCTAGGCGGCTTTTTCTGTAGCGGCGAAATCGGCCCAGTTAGTGGTAGTACCTTCCTCCACGGTTATACTTCAGTGTTTGGCATTTGCCGCCAAAATGAGTAATCAGTGCTGATATCTGAAGTTATATCCCGCTTTCAAGACCCAGAAATGTTTCAATACATCCATTGGAAATGCGATCGCATGAAGGCACTGCGCTGGGTGATTCGGACAGGCTACGCGCGATCGCATTCCTCAGACGCTTTTGTCAATACAACTTGAAATCAGCCTAGTGGAAAATGTTTATTAGGTAGAAGCCAATCCGTCTGGAGGTTTTTCAGGGAGATTTTTGATAAATTTATCAAAAAATGCTAACTGCTCCCTAAATTGTTCAATCTCAAGTAAATATATTAGTTCTTTTTCACCTAGCAACTTATCTGTTGGTAGTTCTTCCAGACGCTTGTTAATCCGACCAAATAGTTTTTCCAAATCTTCTATAGCTAGGTTGATGTCAGAATTATCTGCTGCTTCACCATATTGTTTAATCCAATCTTTTAATTGCTGTATAAATAATTTTGTCTGTCCCGCCATTCTAGAATAACGTTGAGTTAATTTTAGAATAATTCCCGGAAATTTAGTTTTAGTAAAAAAAGTAAATGCTTCATCAAATACTTCTGTTCCCAAATTACCCAATCTAGCAATAATTAATCCTTTGACTTTCTCTAAAATTGCTTGAGTTTGTTTACGCTGATAAGGTTCCAGCATCTGCAATGCTTGATGTAATTTACCAATTTCATCTGGTGTTAATCTGGCTAATATATGAGATTGTCTTTCCGGGATTTTTTCCTCCTGTGGCTGTATTTCTAGTTGCAAAGTTGAGTTAACCACTAACTCTTCTGGTTTATCAGTAGGTGCAACAACTAAACTCTGCACAATTTCATCTGATGATTGGGAAACATCTTGCATCAGTTCAATTTGCTTAATCGCAGACATGGGCGAAACATTATCATTAATTACAGATAAAATTCCTGCAAGATATTTATCCATCATCTTGACGTTGGTGTAAACCAAAATCTTAATGCAGTTAAAGCTGAGTTTACCGTCTTCAACATTAATACTGGTTTTGTAGCGAATTTCTCCACTGTTAAAATCTAGTTCAAAATTGCCGATAATCATGTCATGGTTTGCCCTAGCAATAAATTCTGCAATAGCCTGATGCTTAGATTTTGGAGCTATGACGGGGCAAATAGAGTAAAAGACGAATTGCTGCTCTATCTCTTTGGCTTTAGCGTAGCAATTACATACACCATTTTTCCCAGAAAATGCCATCTGCAATGCTGCTTCACCTTCAATCTTGATACAAGTCCAGTCATCTATTTTGAAGAAATCAACCATTGCTGCAAATATATTTTGACTAGCAATATTTTGTTGATTGGTGTCAAATTCACTAGGCTCAACTAATTTTTCAAAAGCTTTGGCAATTTCTGAAAAGGCTTGAGTTAGGGTTTCTGAAGTAATGGCTGATATACTGCTATCAATCCATTCTTCAAGCCCTTGAGTTACTTCAGACAGCACTTGCGAAATGGCATCGTTAGCAATAGGCTCAAGATTAGCCTCTGCCCAATTTTCAAAGAAGTTGCTGACGCCCTTGCTAATTTGTTCACTGTCAAGATTCTCACCACTAATTGCTGTAAAGTTCACATAATCCCAAAAGGTACTATAACCGGTTGCAATTGGTAAGCGTTGTTGATTGACTTGTAAGCCTAACCAACTTTCAGTAGATAAAAGTGGATTACTTGGGTTTTCTTGACTAAGTTTTTGTAGATAAGCAGGTGCATTATCTAAGTGTGGGGTGAGATGTGGTAATAAATCGGGTTTTAAACTGGCTGTGATTGCGATGTTGGTTTCGCTATCAAATTCCCCGTTAGTCAAAGAACCGCGTAATTCGGGTTGCAGATTGAATAATCCTTGGGTGTGGATGCGTTGGTAGAGTTCTGGGTTGACGTGGAAGGTGAGACGGGACTCGATGAGGATGTCGTTTTGGGTGGTAAGGGTGAGCGTTTTAGCTTGGACGGTTAGGGGAGATTGTTCGGAATCTTGGAGGGTTAATTCAGTGTTTAGTTGATGGTTTTGGGTATAAGTAGTCATTTAAATTTATTTCTAGTTAGGTGAAGAGCTACAGAGGATAATGCTGCTAATTATACATCTGCCTTTCACACTTCTAGTTAACTAAGGGCTAAAATGGCGTTTGATACCGTTGTCTGAAGAGTTTTGTCATTACGAACCCAATCACTTGCAAGAAGTTCTCGTAATTCAGGCAAAGTATCAGTCCATTTCCAAGACACCAAACCAGAAATAAGTTTTGCAAGGTTAATAGGGTATTCTTCCTGAGCAAGTTGGTCAACAAAAATAGGTGCAACTTCACGAATATCAAACTTTACCAAGAAGTCAATGGCAGATTCTCTTACTCGATAAGCAGAATCTTTAACAAAAGGAATAATCATTGATGTTACTTCTTTTGCCCCAAGAAGATGAAGCAATTCAATAGCTTTGTAACGTATTCCCCCCTCTTCTTCTCCAGTAGAATCATCAGCTTTTATGGCATGAACTAGCGCCGAAATTGCCAGCGGATTTTTAAAAGTTGCTAATAAATTAATGTAAGCTTCCTTATCCCTAGTTTTTTCACTGACAAGTGCTGCGATATTTAGTTCTAAAGCACCAGGATGGCAGCGTTTAGCTAAGGAGTCCAGAACCAACTGAAACTTATACTCAATATCTTCAGATTCTTCACATCGCTCTAGTAACTCTTGACCAGTCTGCATTAGTGTTTCTGAACATTCAGATCCCAGTTGATATAACTTAGTTAAACACTCATACTCCAGATTTCCTATTTTTGTTGGGCTTTCATACTCTACATTAAGACCGCTAAGAATATCGAAAATTACTTTTTTACATCCCATAATCCCAGTTTAAGAATCTCACGGTAAATGAGTAATAATTCAGCTTCCTACAAAGCCTAATGTGGGAGTAAATTAATTTTACGTTGTTCAGTGATTGTGATCATTTTGATTCCTGAGTGTGTTTCGCCAAACCTATTCCTCTGGAAATAGTCTATGGCGACGCTTCAGAGCTTCATAAACATCAACATTTACACGATTAGGGTTGATCCGGAGTTGCCATAGCCTTGGTAAATTTAACAGAGAACTAAAATCTTCAACAGAAGTATTTCTAATATCCAGTTTTTTCAGGTGCTTGAAGTTGTTTAGCACCGATAGATCAGAAACTGGCGTCCGCCAGATACTCAATTCTTCAAGTTGTAATGAGTTCTTTAAAGGTGATAGATTCTCAACCGATGTCAGGTTCAAATTCAAGCTCCTTAGAGCGCGTGCATTAGTTAATGCCTCAATTGATTGAACCTTAGTTTCACTTATATCAAGCACCTCTAAATGGGCACTATCTGCCAACGCATTAATAGATTCAACCTCAGTCTCACTTAAATCAAGCACCTTTAAATACGCGAGAGCAGCCAATAAATTAATATCTTGTATACCAGTTCTACTCAAAATAAGCTCTTGAATGTCATGCAAACTTATCAGCCACGAAAGATCCTCTACTTCACAAGAATGCAAGTTTAAAGATATGAGCTTAGATAAAGTAGTTAGTTTGCTAAAATTTTGGATATCTGTCTTTTTTAAATTAAGTTTTTCTAGATTTGGCAATGTTTCTAATGCAGAAATGTCAGCTACCTCTGTGTAGTCTAAACATAGCTCTTTAAGATTTGTAAGGTTAGGCAACCACGAAAGGTCAATAATGCTGGAAGAAGAGAGGGATAAACTCTCAATTGTGGGCAGGTGGGACAGCGGACTAAAATCTCTAACTGCCGATGAATCAAGATATAATGTTTTTAAATGATTTAAACCAACCAGCACTCTAATATCGTTGACTTCTGTATTAAATAGGGAAAGTTCCCTAAGTTCAACTAGCTGTTGTAGGGGGGACACATCAACCACTCTTGTTCCTGATAAATTTAAAATTTGCAGTTTTGAAATAGGAGCTAAAAAGGAAATATCAGAAACTGAGCTGTCTTGGACACTAAGTTTCTCTAAATTTTGCATTTGTTGTAGTGGTGACCAATCCTCTAAATTTATACGTTCGGCTATCAAATCTTTCAATCCAGTTATGGAAGATAAAGGTGTAATGTCTTCTATTTGATTATCACTAATCGATAAATATTCTAAGGATGGCAGCAAAGCTAGCGGCTGAAAGTTAGTTACTTTTGTTGAATCTAGAGAAAGATGCTGGAGTGAGGGGATTTTCGCAATATCATTAACTGTCTCTAATGGTGTGTAGTTCAGTGATAGTCGCTTTAATGACTGGCATGAGATAATTGGAGCTAAATCGGTTATCTGCATTCTGTCCAACGATAATGACTCAAGACTGGTTAACTCTCCCAATGGTTGCAAGCCTTCAAACGGCTTTCTACTAATTGCTAAATTTTTGAGTGAATTTAATGAAGTAAGAGGACTGATATCTTTGATCTGTACTTGTCTTAAAGAAAGTGACTCTAACCAGTTCATTTGAGCAAGTGTTTTCAAATCTTTTAAAGGTGTTCCATCTAAATTTAAATGTCGCAATGACCTAAATTGTAATAATTCATCAAGCCGAGTTACGTCTGTCCTAGCCAAAGAGAGTTCTGTTGCCCCTACCAGCGTTTCTAGTTGCACGATATCTGAGACAGAAACCTCATACACCACGTTGGGTTGCGTCACCAGCGTTGCATCCTCTGATAATGAGCTATTTTGCAATACTTCTGGATTGGGTAACGCAGAAATTTCGCTGGTTTCAATTAGCTCGCGGTTATCTTCATTGGCAGTTTGCTGATGAATTTCTCTTAACAAGGGGCGTATATCTTGTGGGCTGTATAAACAAAATGGAACGTGTCCAGGTACTAAATTATGAGTAGTTAATATCCAATCACACTGGGATACTAAGGAATGAAACGATGGGTAGTAAGTATCATCGTCTAAATAGGATGTCAGGCTGTTTAATGTTGCTAGAGCATCCGGGGGCATACTATCTAGTTCGAGAGAAGTTGCCAGTATATAGAGGCGGGTAAATCCTTTTACGCCTAGCGATAAAAGTGCGCGTTGTCGAGTCTCTTCATCAAGCAGTGCTAATAATCCTGGCTTGCTTTCACCTGTCCAACGATAACCTAAAACACTATCTACCAGGTGTCGTGTGGTTTTTGGTTCTGAATCTAAGGGCTTAATAATTTCCCAGGAAAAAACTAAATAGAGAGGTGTTTTAGAGGACTGCAAAAGATGCCAGATAAGACTATGTTTAACCTCACGATCATCACCTTTCTTGATTAGAGAAAGGGGTGTTTCATAGAGAAACGTGAAATGTAGGGGTGGGCTAGGAATGGCATTAGGCAATAGGTAATCCATGAAGGGTCTAGCTTCTTCTGGATAATCAGATTCATTGATATGGAATACATATTTTTCTTTGATAGCGGTGAAGGGTAATGTGCTATCTGACCTCACGCATTTAAATAGAGAAATAGGGGAATCTTTGAGTGAGTTGGGAAAAGTCCAGTAATGTTTCTCAAACGCCAAGCCAGCTTGATACTGCTGTCGCTCAATAGCTAGCGGATTCATTGGAGATTCTGAATACATTAGTGTACGCATACGGCGATCGCTAATTCTTCTCTAGAGAACTTGATCGCTTTGCGGAAGAGATCATGTTTGTAATAATTGGCTGCCTAGATTAGGCATCCACTAAAATAGTTTCGCTACCATCTTCATTGCATTGAATAATTAATTGATTTTGGAATTTGGCAATATCATCTTCTACTATAAACTTAATTTGTTGTATAGTTTTTGGTATTTTATTTATCACAGTCTCAACCAAAAGTTCATAACTAGGTTTTCCAAGTCCTAAAATTTGTGTCAAGATAGTTCTATTATCACCGCCATTCCAAAATGTTTCTGAGCAGATATGTTTAATATCTTTTGTTCTATCTACTATTGTAAGTTTGGTGTGTTCAACCTCGCAAAGCTTACATCCTATATAATCTACTGCATGAAAGTATTTAGGAACAGAATCAAAATCATATTCCTCATTTAAAGAGTCTAGATATTCATCCTCATCCATTGGTTCAAAATATTCATCTGGTGTTATTTCTATTTTTTCACAGGTTGGCTGGTTTAGCATTTTATATTCAATCACTATAATAAGTTTCTCTTCCATTTTATTTACCTCACTAATGAGCTAAACTAACTACAAATTATTTACCGTGGGTTAAATCTCTATCCTCAAAAAATTTCCGAACTGTTCGGAGTATCTTATCTTTTCGCTTCTTATCTATCTGACCAGACTCGACCATTTCTTGAAGTCGCGCTTTGAGTCCGTTTGGAGTTAGTCCACGCACATCTTGGGAACTTAATGGCGATAAACTACCACCCGGTATTCTATTTAGTGCACTTAGTTGTCCTCTAGATGCTAATTGCGTTTCTATCTTTTCATCTTCTTTCCAACCTTTTCCTTTAATACCTTGTTTGTCTGGTTTATTGTTCTGCTGGTCTGTTTCTTTTTGAGATTCATTTGAGGTTTTTTCTTTTAGGCTGCCTTGAATCCATTTCCCCAGGTCTTCTGCACTGTTTTTAACTTGTTTTAATTCTTGTACAGCTTGTTTTGAATCTTTTAATACGGCGGCTCTATTGAATTCAATTTTAATAGATTTCAGCGATGTTCTTATAGATTCTAGCAATTCAGCAGATGAGTTTACAAGTTGTCTTTGCTGATTAAGGCGATACTTTCTTGTCAGTAAAGTATTGACTTTATCAATTGCATTTTTGGTCTCCACTCTGGCTTGGGCTTCATCTGCCGCTACTTCTTTTCCTACTAAGCCTGTTGTTATACTTCTACGGTCAGGATTCACCTTTCCATAAATTTCCCATTTGTTTCCTTCTTTATTTGCTTGTAAAGTTTGGAGCTTATGCTTTCGCTTGATAGATCGCAGTATTGGAGCCAGTTTCGCTTGGCTGACCTCTTTTCCACCAAAGGTACTGTTGACAGCACTAACAGCCGCAGCTACGGCATCATCGACTCGTTTCTGTTTCTCTGCTATTGTCTCGTTTTGCTCATCGGGCTTGCCGTCTTTGGCCTTGTTATTCTTTTTATTGCGATCGCCCTCTCTTCCCTTAACCTTATCTCCCTTCTTCCCAAAGAACTTATCCTTAACTTTACCTAACTTCCGCTTCAGCCGTTTCAGCCCCTTCTTCAACTTCCTGCCAATCTTCTTTGCAATCTCCCGCACCTTAGCAGCCACCTTACTGGCCGCACCCCGTAACCGCTTCAGCAACCAATTGGAGACAAAATCAATCAACACCACACCCGCAGCCGCCAACATCTCTGCAAACTGTGGCCCTGACTGTCCTGATTTCACCGCTTTCAAGAAAGTGACAAACTTCTCCATCGCTTGCAAGATGCGCCCCACCGTTCCCCAAGCTGCCTGTAATCCCTGGATGATTAACATCACCGTCCCCGCCGCCGGGATGATCATCGATACCACTTTCTCAATCAAAAGCTGAATCAATGTCGGCGGAATGGCTGATTTAATTCCCTCCCATGCCATTGCACCCACTTCTGCAACTTTGATGCCACCCTGGTTGAGAACGTTCCAAACTGTCATTCCCAAACCCAGCACTTCTTCTACCTTCTGCCCAAACCATGACTGCACTGCTATTTGGAAGGCTCCCCACAGATGGTTTTGGACTCCATCTTTTGCCCCTGACCCCAAGTTACTCAACCATTGACCAGGATTAAGAGCGATATCTTTAATCAGGCCGGCAAATGTCCCTAGTGCGTCTACAGCAGCTTTGGCAACAGATATGGCTCCTTGTACTGCTTTGCTTGTTATCTATAGTAGTGATGTTATGAGCGTTTTTAGCAAAAATTTGTTCTTCATTGGTAAACATAGAATTAGAATCTCATTTACCAAAGTCGGGCTATAAGAGATAGTAGAAACGCAAAATACGCGCTTTACAAGAGTTGTTAAAAGCCCTCTTTTTCAAGGTAACTTAGACCCTCTTTAGCCATGCTACGCACATCAGAACTTGGATCTTGTTCAGAAACTTCTCTCAAAAGATCAGAGAAGATACGCTGATTAGCATGGGAAATTGCGTAGGCAGTACCCTCTCGTACCCGGGATGAAGGATGAGCTAATCCTGAAGCAAATACTTCCCTATACTCAGGTTTAGGATTAGTCTGAGCAGAGACTGAGATATGTGCCATCTTACGCATAGCTGTTACGTCATCATCATCTAGAAATACAACCTCTGAGAGTTCATCTGGCAGATAAATTGGGAAACTGGCATAGGCTTGGCCTATAGCTTCTTCACCACTGTCACCGTCAAAATCCAGGAAACTAACCTTTAACACTGGATCAAATGTGTAATAAATTGTTGCTTGATCGCTACAAGCTTTCCAAACGAATTGACGTAATCCAGAATCATCTTCAGATTTCTCTCCAATTAAGCGCCAACCAAGATATCCAGAACGGATCAAGATATCTGCCTCTTTAAGTCCATCATATAAAATGAGACGTTCCATAGGATTCTTTAGTGAATTTTTACAATAATTCTTAGATACTAATAACTCAAGTTGCTAGTTACTCTCCAAGGGAGATGACATAGGGGTACAGAAACAAGAAAATCCCTCCAGCTAGAAAATTAGGAGGGAGATATGTTAAATGAAATAGTTACTGTCTATTGCTTAGTGGATGACCTCTTAAAGACAATTGGACATCGTGAAGATACTCGCCGTGAAATGAGTGATGCTGAAATTATCACAACGGCAATCATCGCGGCTATGTTCTTCAGTGGTAATCATAGTCAGGCTTGCAGCTATATGAAAGACCATAACTTGACACCACTTTCTCAATCAAACGTGCAGGTACAGCAAAATCTTCACATAGTCACATAGATTTAAAATTGCCCGTTCTTGAGTTTCCAAATAAACATGGCGTGCAAGATGACTCGCTCCTTTTTCAAACAAGGCATACTCAAATTCTATTCCATACTTTTCATTGATTTTATCCAGAGCATTTTGGAAAATTATTGAAGGTTTTCATCAGTTAACTCCTGAAGCGCTTTTATTGCTATGTCACGTACGTCTTCTTCCTGATCATTTAAAAATTTTTGCCAAACTTCACGTAGTCTAGGACGATTAAGTTTCAAGAGGCACTCAGCAAGAGAATCCCTCATAAAAAAATTCTCATCTTGAAGCAAGGCTACTAATTCATCAATTGCTTCTTCAATAAAACCTAAATTTGTCAGTGCTGTAACTGCTATATTTCTAACATCATCACTCAAATCTTCCAAAGATTTTTTCCAGACATCAACTAATCTGGGACGATTAAGTTGTAATAGGGATTCTGCCGCATCATCTCTAACAAAAACATCCTCATCATGAAGCAAAATTATTAAGGCATTTACTGCTTCCTCAAAATCATAGTGTTGGAGTTGTTTTGCAACTTCTTGTCTGGGACGCCTAGACTGCTTTTCACGGTATACTTCAGCGACTAAGCAGTCAAGTATTTCAGGGCTTTGATAATTTTCTAGGGCAGCTAGTGCTACTCCACGTACTTCCTCTGATGGATCTTGTTTAGCAGCTTTGATTATATGGGGAATGGCATTGATATTTCTAATGTCGCCTAAATTCCAAACTGAAGCAACTCTTACCCTGACATGATTGTCTGACAAATAGGGAGTGATGAGATCAATAGCATTACTCGGCTTCATCGTACCTATTGTGTCCAATGCCTTGATTCTGGCACGGGGGTTTGGATCTTTTAGATCCTTCAAGATAGTCGCCATCTCCTCTGACATAAGTTACTCCAACTTCAATATGGGGATTACTTTGCGAGTCTCAATATTTCTCCTGGTATTTGTCCTTCAATGAGAACTTCATTATTATTTGTCATAAGCTTATAAACATTCTTGGCATTGTGTCGAACTTCTTTTTCTTCATGTGCTTCCATTTGAGTTTTAACATTTTCTGGTGTATATATGCGGATAATTCCTTGAGTTTCTAATTGCTGAAGAGCTTCCCATGCAGCTTTGAGAATTTTACTCTTTTTAATTACCTTCTTTCCCTGTTGCCCGATAACTGCCTCGGCAAATTTTCTAGCGGCTTTTAAATCTGTTGCAAACGATGTATATCGGCTCGATTGTCTATGTTTTTTATTATCCTTATCTTGGACATGCTCCCAAGGCGTTTGAATGTCGGCAGTATTAGCTTCTGGGCTATCTAATTGAAATCCTATAGGATCACCTTGCTGATAAAACCCGTCACCACGAAATAGAGAACCTTTAGCTTTTTCAACTTCGCTTTTAACATCTAATACCTCACCTTCCGTAACCTTAGCTGTCGGATTAACTTGTGCAACAACATCAAAATGATCTGCTCCCTTTTTATTATCTACGTAAAGACGACTCAACCCATGTTGAATGCGCCAGATGGCTAGTTGGGCACGTAGTCGGATGCCTGAGACACCGCTACCCAAGAGCGCATTAACCTTGGGCTGAAGCTCCCGCGCAGCTTGCTCAACTTTATCTTTATTCTTTCGATCCTGCTCTTCCCTGTTTTCCTTGTTCCCTTTGAGATCGCCCTCTCTTCCCTTACCCTTACTTCCCTTACCCCCCTTCTTGCCAAACAACTTATCCTTAACCTTACCCAACTTCCTCCCAATCTTCTTCGCAATCTCCCGCACCTTAGCAGCCACCTTACTAGCAGCACCCCGTAACCGCTTCAGCAACCAATTGGAGACAAAATCAATCAGCACCACACCAGCAGCCGCCAACATCTCTGCAAACTGTGGCCCTGACTGTCCTGATTTCACCGCTTTCAAGAAAGTGACAAACTTCTCCATCGCTTGCAAGATGCGGCCCACCGTTCCCCAAGCTGCCTGTAATCCCTCGATGATTAACATCACCGTCCCCGCAGCCGGGATAATCATCGACACCACTTTCTCAATCAAAAGCTGAATCAATGTCGGGGGAATGGCTGATTTAATTCCCTCCCATGCCATTGCACCCACTTCTGCAACTTTGATGCCTCCCTGGTTGAGAACGTTCCAAACTGTCATTCCCAAACCCAGCACTTCTTCTACCTTCTGCCCAAACCATGCCTGCACTGCTGTTTGGAAGGCTCCCCACAGATGGTTCTGAACTCCATCTTTTGCCCCTGACCCCAAGTTACTCAACCATTGACCAGGATTAAGCGCGATATCTTTAATCAGGACGGCAAATGTCCCTAGTGCGTCTACAGCAGCTTTGGCAACAGATATGGCTCCTTGTACTGCCTTGCTGGCTATATCAACTGCGAATAAATAGCCTTTTTCTAGCAGTCCTAAAGCCGCATCTAGTCCTTTTCCTAGGAGGTTGAGGGCTGCTTGGACGCCTTGTTTGAGGTTTTGAGCAAGAGCATTAACGGCGGCTTCTGCGGCTTGGACTGTGGCTTTGATAGCGTTACGGAAGCGATCGCGGATTTCGGGGAACGCAGCTAACAATACATCCCCCAGAGCAATCAAAGCATCCCCCACCCGCTTGATAACACTAACAATAGCCTGACGCGCCGCTTCAATGACTGCGGTTGCTAATTTTTGCGCCGTCTCAATCGCTGCTTTCACCGCTGCACGGGCAATTTCAAAGGCTTTTTGAATTGCTTGTTTGATGCCATCAAAAAAGGCTTTGGCTTTGTCTGCAAACCAACCCAAGATGCCACCGGAATCTTTCTCTCCCTTGCTGCGTTCTTGTTCTGCCTCTGTCTCTCCTTTTTGACGAGCTGCTTCGGCTTCTGTGTTACCTTTTTCTATCTCAAGAGATGCCTTGGTTTCTGCTTGGGTTTGCTCCTGCTCAACTTCCTTATTCCCTTTGGCAATTTCCGCTTCTGCATCGGTGCGAGACTTAGCAACTAAATCAGTTTGTTCTTTATTCCAATCTTCTTTTTGTTTCTGTACTTCCGCTTGTGCTTTAGAACGTTCTGCTGACTGCTGGAAAGTATTTTCTTGCTGTAATTTAGCAATTTCCTGCTGATTACTAGCTTTCTCTTGAGCAACTTGGGTGGTATGTTCTTGCTGTTTAGCTGCCATCTGCCCTTGTGCTTGAGCTACGGCTGCTTGAATTTCCGCACCGTGTTCCTGTTGGGCAATGATGGATACGGCATCATCACCAACTATTCCTTGTATGACTGGCGCTTCAGGAGCCGCTGCATTGCCACCTATCCCCTCTGCCTTTAGGGTTTCTGGAACAATTTGGGGATAAATTTCATTTTCCCCCATTGGTTGGGCTAGTTCTTTCTGTCCTTGGGTGTGAGCTTCTGTGACACCTTGGTCTAATTTGGCTTTTTGCTCTTGGGCTTGTTGGGGGTCGGCATTACCTGTTAGTTCTAATGGCGGTGGTGTGCCTGCATTGACTTGTAAGTTGGGGTCACTGGTGGGGATTTGCCGCAAGGAGGCTTTCATCGCTTGGGCATCATTGGCAGAAAGTTTGCCCTCAGCATCTCCTTGAACTGGCGGTGATACTGCTTTGACTGCTGGTGCTGGGGGTAGGGTGATTGGTTGGGGTTGGGGGACAGGCTGGGCTTGTCCTTCTGGAGTTTTTTCTACAGGTTTTGGTGTTGCTGCTTGTGGATTTGGGCCTGAACCTGCGGCACCTTCTTTTGTGGGCGCACCGGTCGGTTGTTCCATCTGGGGGGGATTTGCTGCTAGTTCCGCCCGTTGCTTGCCTACTATATTTCCAACTGCTGCACTTACTCCACCCAATGCCCCCAAAAGTTGGGCTGGAGGCAATTTACCGATAGATGCTAAGGCTTGGGATGGCTCAGATTGAGAAACATCTGGTACTGGTGGTGCTGGCTTGTCGGCAATGGCTGCACCGCCGCCACCACCGCCACTAGGCGCGGCTGCACCACCACCTTGAGAGACTTCTGCTAGGGAACCCATGACTTCGGCGCGATCGCTTGATTCTAATTGCAATCCCTCTGTTCCCGTCGCTATCTCCTCCACTTCCTGATCTGCTCCTGCATCTACAGCCGCAGCTTCCTCACCGCCACCCCCACCAGCAGATACGTCCGGGGTGGTTGCCGCGCTTCCTGCCTGATCTACATCAGCAGATTCCACCTGCGGTGCTGACTGGGCTGTCTGCTCAACATCTGGTAGTGTTGGTGCGATTGCCTTCGGCAGTGCGCTCCGCGCAATCGCTTCATTTTTCTTCTCTTCTACCTTAAGTGCATCTACTCCAGGGTTAGCCTGTTTAGCTTCTGGCTGCGCTCCCTGTGGTGTAGTAGCAGGTTTTGCTGTATCTTGTCCTATTTCTGGAGTTTTGGCAGCAGATGTTTCCGCTAATTGCGAACCTGGTAACTGCTCTTTATTTAGGGGAATTTCCGGGATTTGTCCCAACAGGTTCTTTGCGGGCAGAGCTTTTTTCGCCGTTTCCGCCAATTGCGAACCTGGTAACTGCTCTTTATTTAAGGGAATTTCTGGAATTTGTCCCAACAGGTTCTTTGTGGGTAGAGATTTTTTCGCCGTTTCCCCTAATTGCGGTGGTTGCAACTGCTCTTTATTTAAGGGAATTTCTGGAATTTGTCCCAACAGGTTCTTTGCTTGAATTCTTTCTACCTGCTTCTTTGGCTGAACAGCACCCGTCTGTTGCACTACATGGGTTAACTCATGAGCCAACAACCGCTTACCATCATCCGCTCCCGGATTATATTTCCCCGCCCCAAAGAAAACATCTTGACCATGAGTAAACGCCTGCGCCTCTAATTCCTGATTCATTTGCACAGAGGGACTATCTGTATGCACACGCACAGAGCTAAAATCATTGCCAAAACGCGGTTCCATAAATGAGCGTGTCTGCTCATCTAAGGGACTACCAGAACCTTTTTGATTCGCTAAACGGCTTTCTAAGCTAGGATTTTCTTGACTCTTAATATTACCTTCTGCCCTTTGGACAAAGCGCTGAATCAATGGGTTAGTTGATGTTATCGGTTTTGTCTGAGTGCGGTTTTGGTTGAACTCCATCTGACGCTTAATCAGTGGATGGATGGATGTTGTCGGCTGTCTCTGAATGCGGTTTAACTCTTGCTGACGCCGAACTATTGGGTGGACGCTTCGGACTAAGGGCTGTTGCTGAATCGAGTTGAATGGTTCTTCCGAATGATGCCCAATTGCTTGCGAGTTAGCAGTTGGTGCGTCCATCGACATCACCTGTTCTGCCATTGAGTCAGCTTCTTGTTCATATTTATCCCCTGGTGCACCTATGGTGAGTTTGGTTTGCAGGGTTGTTTCTTCTTCGATTCCCTCTTGCTGTTCTGTCCCACATTCTGAGCAAAGCCGTTGGATAGTTCCCCCATTTGCTGATAAATCAGTGTCATCATTACCTGATTCTCCCTGTTCTGGGAGTTCTACAGCATCTTTTTTTAATTTGTTCTCTTGTTCAAATGATTCACTCTCAGACTTTTGTACTTCTGTTGTCTGAGTCTGGACGTTGACATTACTTGTGCTTAAGATATTCGACGCCGTCTCAAAAGTCGGTGTGTCAGGGGCTTTTGTTGCCTGCGGTGGTGATAAATTTGGATTTTGCTGAGGCTGGACTACAAAAGAGCGTGGTTTGAATTAACTTTCTTTGGACTCCTTTGGGGCTGCGGGATTCCACGAGGAACTATTCTTTTGCACTTTTTCGTAGACCATATTTTGCCCCGCTTTTTACCCAAAGTTAGGAAATATTTTGAGCCTTATAACTCAGTATATGCTCAGTGTCGTTTTTTAGATTTTTCTCTGACGAAAAGTAAAAAAGCTTGATTTAAATATCAATAGGACTCCCGCATTGACAAAGTGACCAAATAATAAATTGTGTAATTTTAGGTATAAAATACTTTGCTCAGATAGCGCGGAGCGCTCCTTTATGAGGCGATCGCGAAAGTTCCAAACTGTCACTGCTAACAATACATCCCCCAGCGCAATCAAAGCATCACCCACTCGTTTAATGACGCTAACAATAGCTTGACGCGCTGTTTCAATGACTGCGGTTGCTAATTTTTGCGCTGTGTCAATCGCTGCTTTCACCGCTGCACGGGCAATTTCAAAGGCTTTTTGAATTGCTTGTTTGATGCCATCAAAAAAGGCTTTGGCTTTGTCTGCAAACCAACCTAAGATGCCCCCGGAATCTTTCTCTCCTTTGCTGCGTTCTTGTTCTGCCTCTCCTTTTTGACGAGCTACCTTACTTACTGTAACTGGATTGAAATCAGTATTAAACAAGTTGGCCCCGTAGCCGATACAATTACTGTATCCTCAGAACTGGCAACTACAAAGCTAGCCCCTTCTAAACTCCATAAGTAGGGAAAGATATCATTACGGTAGCTTTTTTCATCTACAGTAAAAGATTTTTCAATACGCGAGCCATCATACCAAATTGCCTTGTCATGGCTATGGGCAAGGAAACGGCTACCCTCCACTGCAACTACTGTCAGCGCCCCATAATCAGATATATCAGTAGGAAGAGGAATTTTCTTTGGTGTATCTTGGCTAGTATACAAAACTACCTGGTGATTCTGCCGACCAGACACAAAAACATCACCACTTGCTGTTAGCCCTGCGGCTTGCACAACTAGCTCACTGGTGACACCTCCAAGTCCGTAGCGGCGCAGCTTGGAGGCGGTCATAGTTATGGCTTGGTTATCTTTGAATGCCAATAAGTCCTCAAAAAAGTCTGGAGGAGATGCCAGAGTAAAAAATTGTTCTTTTCCTTCAGGATTTAGACATTTTACCCGACGCGGTTTTCTTTTCTCTAAGGCACAAAGAGAATCTATCGCACCTACTGACTTTAAACCTCCTTCCCATGCATAAGGGCCGCGAACATGACCATCGCCTGTAACGAACCAGGTATTATCAAGACCTACTACCCAAACTGCATTTTCCGTAGCAGAGACAAGGGTCATTCCTGAAAGAGATCGGGTTTGTTTTACTGTCCCCGTGGCATCATGAAGTACCAATTCTTCCCGATTAAGTACCCAAAGTTCCCCATCTTGGCGTAGGTTAAGCGCTAGGGGAGGGGCTGGAAGTTGCATCACTGTTGAAGTTTGGCGTACTATAACCGCTACTGGCATAACGGTAGTGTCTGCTTTGATAAAACGAGCAGCAATGCCACTGGAACTGACAAAAGGCTCTAGGTAAGGTCTGACGGGGCGACGTTTTGGGCCGGGTAGTTCGATGAAAGACCCTCCAGGGGGTGGCTCAACTTCTACTATCTCTTGCTTTAATGGATGATCCCACTCCAATTTTGCTATCAATGAGACTTTGATTGGATAATTTTTATTGCTCATTAATCCCTCCATTGGTGTAAGGGCACTATACCCAATTACCAGAATTAGGCCTAAGCACAACCCTATTAGTAATCTAACGATTGGCAGTCTATTTCCTACTACCATTGCGGATTACCTATGTAAACTGTGCCTGATAAATCAGTTACTTTGATACGTTGCACAACGTTAACATTATTGGGTTGATTCCATAAGCTCATGGCTTGCTCACCACCAAGAGAAATAGCCCCGTGTCCTGGATATGGAGCGCCCTCAGTCTAGTAAAACAGAAGTTGTCCAAGTTTTTACAAGTTATTGCCAGATATCACTTTTGATGATTTCCGCCTTTCATCCAACTTACTAGCACCAACAATTACAACCTAACTACAACGAAAGCAATTGGTTAAACTGATAGTTCTCTGCTGCTGACTCACTCAGTTGTTTTAACAGCTTTATAGAGAATATTTTTTAGTCTTGTCGCTCAGTATATACTCTATGTAGTTGTTTTGTATTTTTCTCTGAGTAAAAGAAATAAAGTTTGATTTTTCAGTCAATAATCAATGTGATTTTTATAGAAGAAGTCACCCCAGAGGCGCAGCTTGTATACAGATTAAGTCGGAACCACGGGCTGTGGATTCAAATACTTATCCATCTGCATAACATGAAGGCAAGTTGGGGTAGTTCACAATCCCAAATTTATACCTCAGGAAAGGAAGAACTCACAACTTAGCACTGCGATCCAAAAGGAGGGTGCTGTTGTTATCAATCAGGGTAGCACTGTCATTAGTGGCGATGCCGGAATTGGGCTGCGCCAACGCACCATAAGCTTGAATGTGGCGACGCACTTCTAGGGGAAAATGGGGGTAGTCCAACACAGCATCCCCATCAGCAATAGTTGCCCAAAAGTCCCGCAAACCAGGAGCTAGTTCTTTTGCCTGGGCTAATGGTAAGCTGAGGGGAGGTAAAGTCAGCAGCTTAATTAGGAAAGGGAAAGAGCGATCGCCCATCCATTGCCGCGATGACTGCTGTAAGTTAGGAAAATCAGGCACTGATTCCACCCTGTGAGATAAAATTTGTAACCATTCCCTACCATCGTCATCTCGGCGAAACTCCAGCACTCGATAAGGATGAGGATAGCTAACTAAGGAACCCGTAGTAATATCATATATTCCTTGTGAGCAGGCCACATCCTGAACGTGCAAATGCCCCGTAAACACCAGTTGGACTTTGTATTTTTGTAGTAACTGCAAAAGTTCTGGTGCATTCTCCAACATGTAGCGATTTGCCATTGGGTGGCGGGATTGATTTGGCAAATGCTCAACAACATTATGATGTACCATCACTAAGACTAACTCATCACCAGTCGCCGCCAGTTCCGCTTCTAACCACCTGAGTTGTTGGCGATCCAAACGCCCCACCTGTTCACCTTGGTCATTAAACGAGTTAGAATTTAGACCAATTAACCGGACTCCCGGCAGTAATTGACAGTTGTAGTAAGGTTGCTGCGGATCTTCATAGCCAAACTTGCGGTAATAATGCGGGAAATCAGCAAAAGCAATTGATTGCTGATTTGCCTTCAGCACAGGTACATCATGGTTGCCAGGAACTACATAAACAGGAAAAGGTAGCTGGGCCAACCGCGATCGCAACCAGGCATGGTTTTCCGGTTCTCCATGCTGCGTTAAATCACCTGGGAGCAAGAGGAAATCTAAATCAAGTTGTGTTAAATGTTCTAATGCACTTTCAAAAGCTGGGATACTAACTTCCACCAAATGAAACCGGTTGGGATGATCCCAAATTGTGTGGGGAAGCGCAATGTGTAAGTCGCTGACGATCGCAAACCGAAAATTGAGAACCATTGATTTAAGATAATTTTAAAAGCAGGCGTGAAAATAAGTCTTTTTCCAAGAGTATAACCGATGGGGCTATACTTAACATTTGTATATATTGAGTGGCGATCGCTAAACACAGTAACAATTAAAGGAGATGCAATTTTGGCAGTTGTCCGAGTCCGCCAACACGTAAACCCACTTGCTAACAAGTACCAAACACCGGCTAATCCCCTAGAATGGGAAAAAGTTTATCCACAACCAAACCAACCCCTACATTTAGATATTGGTTGTGCCAGGGGTCAGTTTTTGCTGAAAATAGCCCAAATAGAACCTAACTGGAATTACTTAGGTTTGGAAATTCGCGAACCCCTGGTGGTGGAAGCAAATAAGTTACGTGCTGAGTTGGGTTTAACAAACCTGCATTATTTGTTTTGCAATGTGAATAACTCTTTGCGATCGCTGTTATCTTCTCTACCCCCAGGAACTTTACAACGCGTCACAATTCAATTTCCCGATCCCTGGTTTAAAAACCGTCACGCTAAACGGCGTGTAGTCCAACCGGAATTAGTGGCAGAACTAGCAAATTATCTCGCAATTGGCGGAACTGTGTTTCTGCAATCAGATCAGGAGTTCGTGGCGGTGGAAATGCGCGATCGCTTTGCCGAACATCCAGCTTTTCAGAAACAGGGTACCCAAGAATGGCTAGCAGAAAACCCGCTACCAGTCCCCACAGAAAGGGAAATAGGCACTATTAACAGAGGTGAACCTGTTTATCGCGCTTTGTTTATCAAAGTGAGCAGCGCTGAGTAGCAACTTATCAAAAACATTCCCCTGTCATCTGAAAACTTTTTCGGGACATAAAAGTTTTAGTTAATGGTAGAAATAGCCGGAAAAAGGCGATTTCGATTAGTGCGCCCCTACCTATAGAAAGATAGGGGTAGCTAAATTTGGTCATTTTTTAGTGACATAAAAATTTTATTTCAGTCTAATTCAAAGTACAAAAAATATGGTAAATCACTTTACTATGATTTAATATATTTCGTAGGCTTAACCTTTTTTAGCCTCAGAATTCACAGCTTACAAAAATACAATAAAGCACAAACTGTCTGGATTTTTGAAAAGTCTTGATACCTTGATTGCTTATGATGTTACTATTGAATTCTCATAATGTTTTCAATTACTTAGTTGAACAAGGGTTATGCAATCAGTCCGAGCAAATTCCCAGTCAAGTAGAACTAGTTGCAGCTAAAAACTTTAACTTATTACTGAGTTTGTCAGATGGTTGTAAACTTCTTGTGAAGCAAGAAAGATACAATCAGGAAAAAAAAGCATCTGGAGAGTTTTTGAGTGAGTGGCGAATTCAAAACTTCTTACAGCAATTTCCCAAACTTGAACACCATCGCCCATTTTTGCCAGAGTTGCTCCATTTTGATGTAGAGAATTCTATTATTGTCTTTAGATACCTGGATAATTACCAGGATTTAATGGATTTCTACACACAGGATAATAGCCTGCCAACAGAAATTGCTAAGGCAATTGGCACTATCATAGGAAATATTCATCGTGATACTTTTGACCGTCAAGAATATCAAGATTTTTTCTCAGATCATGAGGATAATCTAAATGTTAGTCACGTATCAGACCTAATTCAGGAGTTGGAAGATATTAGACCAGAAATTTTTGGGTTAGTGCCCAATGAGGGGTTAAAATTCTTCACTCTTTATCAGCGTTATGATAGTTTAAGCATAGCAATTAACCAACTAAGTAATGCCATAATTCCTTCTTGTCTAATCCACAATGACCTGAAGCTGAATAATATCCTCCTACAAAGAAATTGGCAAAATTCAAGTAACAGTATAATCAGGCTAATTGATTGGGAACTCTCTGTTTGGGGAGACCCAGCAACGGATTTAGGAATGCTCATCAGTAGCTATCTACAAATCTGGCTAGATAGCCTAGTCATAAGTAATTCCTTGAGTATTGAAGAATCTCTGCGTTTAGCGATAACGCCTTTGGATAGGGTTCAGCCTTCAATTGCCGCATTAACCCAAGCTTACTTAAACACTTTTCCAGAAATTATCAAATATCGCCCAGATTTTTGGCTGCGCGTAGTGCAATTGGCTGGTTTTGCCATGATTCAACAGATTCTAGCTGTGATTCAGTACCAAAAATCTTTTGGTAACACAGAAATTGCCATGCTTCAAGTTGCTAAGGCGTTATTATGCCGTCCTGAACAATCAATGGCAACAATTTTTGGTACCGCTGTTGCAGCAGAATTAATTCGCCATAATGCTTCAATTGCTTAAAATATTTCATTGTTACTAAATTAGTATGGCACTATTAACTTCCTCTCAAACTCAGCCTTTAGCTGAATTAACTGGGCGATTACTAGCTGTTTTAGAAGATATTGTCCACAAGGTCGAGATTAAATCTGACTTCTCCATTCACCATCCAGAATACAAACCCTTAGTATTACCCACAGAAGTAATTACCTATTTCCAGAAAATGCCAAGCCAGATGCAGCAGAACTATTTAAGTCTGCGACTGCGGAGTTTTCTCTACGGTATCTACTACAACGGTTCTATGCGAAGTTCGCTAGCACTAGACGGAGAGGAAAATGCTTTACCCCTGAATTTGGAGAATAATACCTTTTTGGGGGTAGATTTGGGTTTTTATGAACGATTGCATGAAAGTAATATGGGAAAGGGTTATTTTGACCCTGGTTGGTCTGTTCTGACAGAAAAAAGTGATGGCGTTTTAGCAGTCACCAAAGGCGGCTTGAGGCTGTATATTGAGCGTAACAAGCATCTTCAACCTATTGAACAAGCTGCCGTTGTCGGTGATTTAGTAGCTATCAAGTTACCCAAAAATCGGGTGCAAAATGGATTTTATGTGGCAGTTGGCAATGTCGGTTTCAGTACTGATTACCCTGCAATAACTCAGTTGACAACTGTGCGAATCTACTTCAACTTAACTCCCGAAGGTGCTGTATCAGTGATGGGTAGTTTGACACAGCGGCTAAATGATTTAGTAATTCCTTTCAGTTTTAAGGTTTTGTATAATCCCCATGACTATGGACGGCACGACTCAGGAGTGCTGTATTTTGATAAAAGAAATTATGAGGCAATTAGGGAAGTTTTGCAGGTTGTGTATAGGGAAAATAAATGGCATTTTCAGCCAGAAATTCCCCTATTTACCATGCAGCTTGCACCAGGTTTAGGATTAGCAGAAGAACCAGACCAAAAGTTTGTTGAACAGGAAAGTTTTGGGATGAATCGCTGTCAGATTGTGGCCAATGGGTTGCTAGAGGCTTGGTATCACAGGGATGAATCAACTGAGGGGCAGATGCAGGCTATCTGTGGGCATTTTTCTCGCTTGGGAATTGAATTGGAGTCTGTCTACTTAAACGCTAATTCTGAGGATATTTACAGGCAGCTTGGATTTGAGAACTGATACAAATACATTTGTCTGATTTTTTGATAGTTCAGTTCAAGAAGAATCTTGGGATGATTTTTTAGAGCTTTTTCTCTGGTTTAAAATTTATGGTGACATAACTGTTATAGTTTTGTTTTTTGTCAACAGAATCTAATTCAGTAATTGCTTCTAGACCAAGTTTCAGCCTAGCACCTAAATCAGTTACATTTAATACATATGTTTTATCCTAGCCCCCCAATTCCTGGGGGGTTGGGTGTATCTTATTTGTTTCAACTTTATGGGGAATTGGTATTACACAGATTTTCTTTAGCTCTAAGAATAAGTTATCTATCGTTGACAAACTGTAACTTTTATGGTCTATTAATCATCTAAAAACCCTAGACAGATTAAATAGCATTTAATAGCATATATTCAGGAATAAACCAGTAAGGTTTTCTCCTCAACAAAAACCAAAGTTTAACGGAGAAAAATTCCAATGGCTAATATCAAACTTAATGACATCAAACCCGCTGGTGCAGAATTGTTTACCGATGCTGAAAGTTTCCTCAATGAGTTGAATGAAACCGATATTAATAAGATAATAGGCGGTGGTTCTACCTATGCGCGTACCTGCACTGGTGCAAGAACATGTGCAACCAAGCAATTACCTGAATTCTATTTGGCTGGGTAGCCTAAGATTTGCGAAAAACTCTGAACTTTTTCTGAACAGGAAGGTTTTGGGATGAATTGCCTGTCAGATTGTGGCAAACTGCTTGAAGGAGCCTTGATATCACAGGGATGAATCGACTGATACCATTTATTTTCAAGCTTGACACATATGATTTATCTTAGCCCCCCAATTCCTGGGGGGTTGGGGGTATCTCATTTGTTTCAACCTTATGGGTAATTGGTATGAGGGGCGAATGTAGGATATCTGCGGGCTATTTTCTCTCTGGATAACTCATATAAATACATTTGTCGTAATCTGTATAATTCAGTTCAAGAAGAATCATGGGCTAATTTTTTAGAGCTATTGTTCAGGGTTGAAATTTAGGGTGATACAACTGATTTAGTTTTGTTTCTTGTCAAGATCATCTAATTCTGTAGTTTCTTCCAGATTAGGTTACAGACTATCACATAAATAAGTTGCATTTAGCCCACCCAAAAATTACTTTAGCTCCATAAGTTATTTATTGGGCATAAACTGTAGTTATTGTGTCCTATCAATCATCTAGAAAAATCTAGACAGATTAAATAGCATTTAATAGCATATATTCAGGAATAAACCAGTAAGGTTTTCTCCCTCAACAAAAACCAAACTTTAACGGAGAAAAATTCCAATGGCTAATATCAAAGTTAATGACATCAAACCCGCTGGCGCTGAATTGTTTACCGATTCTGAAAGTTTCTTCGATGAGTTGAATGAGAGCGATCTTAATAAGCTCATAGGTGGGTTGAACAGTACTTTTGCATATACCTGCACTGGTGCAGCAGGCTGTCGTAGACAACCTTTACGTAGATAGCTGTATTCTATTAGGCTAGATAGCCTAATATTTGCGAAAAACCCTGAAATTACGTTCCAAATTATCTTTGATAAAACTTAAATTTGGAGTGGGAGTTTAATACCTTAATGGTGTTATTCATCCCACTACTTATAGTTAAGACATGGTGTAGGCAATAAATTTATAATGAGTTGATTATGAGGCTTAGATTAAGCTCTAATAATGTATTGCAATACTTAATTGATGCTGGTATTTGCAAACAACAGGATTTAGAATTCACCCAGATTCATCCCAAGCCTAGTAATAATTTCATTTTTCTTACCCTTGACTTACCAGGTGGTAGCCAGCTAATTGTTAAACAGGAGTACTATTACCAAAATAACGAAATAGCGAATAGAATTAAGCGGGAATTACAAGTTCATAATTTTTTGCATTCTTCTCCATATCTAGGTTTCACTGCCTCGTTGAATTTAGAAATACTCCATATCGATCTAAAAAATTCAATTTTGGTATACAACTACACAAATCATTTAACTTTAGCCAATCACTACAGAAAACACAAGTCTTTCTCAATATCAATAGCGAAATTAATTGGTATTACTTTAGCTACTCTACATCATGAAACTTTCACTTCTCATAATTGCTACGATTTCATGAATCAGTCTATTGAAGCTAAATTAAGGTATCAATTTCCTTATCCTCGTCATCTGCTAGAAAAACCAACGCCTACTACCCTAGTTCAAGAATTACCCCTACCAGGCTTTGAGTTTATGAGTCTTTATCAAAGATTTGAAAGTTTAGGAGCAGCAGTCACGGATTTAGTAGCTAATCATAAGCACTATTGCTTAACACATAACAATCCTCGATTAGATAATATTCTAATCCCCATGAATTTGGAGAAATTATTATCTCAAACTGAGAAATCTGATGAGAATATCATGAGGATAATTAACTGGGAAAGTTGTAGTTGGGGCGATCCAGCTTTTGATTTAGGAACAGCAATTGCCGACTATCTACTATTATGGCTGAACAGCTTAATTGTCCATCCTGCTATTGAATTGAATCAATCTCTCCAGCTAGCTACAGTACCTTTAGAGGTTATTCAACCTTCAATTATTGCCTTAACCCGATCATATATTAGTAGCTTCCCAAAAGTTTTAGAGTCATATCCGGATTTATTTAATCAGGTTATCCGGTTTACTGGTCTTGCCCTGATATATGAAATTATATCAAGTCTCCAGTCTTTTAAAAGTTTTGATAATCGATGTGTGTGTATGCTTCAATTAGCGAAAAGCCTACTGTGCAAACCTAAAAATTCATTTGAATCTGTTTTTGGAATCACGCAATTAGACTTACTGGAATTGGCAAGCTTTAGCAAATAATCAACAGCAGGTATGCAAGTAATAAAGACTATCCAAGAAATTGCCAGCCACATTCAAATCAACTATTCTGATTTATCCGGTAGTCATATTCATTATCAACGGCAAAAACAATCTGCTGACATTGTAGCAATGCTCAAAAAAATGCCTGAGAAGATTCAGTATGATTACCTCGGCATACTCGTGCGTAACCTAATATTTGACGTTTACTTTAGCGGAGAAATTGCACTAGAAAAAAGGAATACGTCTAGGGAAAATAGGGCAAATGCAGATTCGGAAATTGAAGAAAACACTGCTGCCGAAGTCGATTGGGAATTTTGTGAACAACTACACCAGAACAATCAAAGTCGAGGCTGGTGGAACCCCGGCTTCCTTATCCTGAGACAGGAAGCAGATGGTAGTCTTGCTGTCGAAAAAAAAGGTGTTACCACCTATATTCAAAGAGATAAATATCTTTGTTTAGAAGAGCAATCTGCTGCGGTGGGTGATTTCGTTTCAGTATATACACCACCAGATAGAGTCTTATATAAATTCCTTATGGCATTTGGGAATTTAGCTAGTTTTTATGAAAATTCACCTGCATTTATCTACTTCAACTTCAGCAGTCAAACAGCAGTTGTGGTTATGAGATTTTTGACAAAAAGATTAAATGAAATTCAGGTTCCCTTCTGCTTTAATGTCTTACACAATCCTTACAACTACGGTCGCTATGACTCAGGATGCCTCCGAATTGATCAGGATAGCTATGCAGTGGTTAGACCAGTCTTACAAACTGTTTACGCAGAAAATGCCTTACACTTTCAAACACAAGTTCCCATATTCACTAAGATGCTAGCACCAGGGCTGGCTTTAGCAGAAAATCCTGAACCTGAATACGAATTTTACTTTAGAGAAGAGTTTGGGATGAATCGCTGCCAAATTGTTGCCAATGCCTTAATAGAAGCTCATAAAAATAATGATGAATCTTCAGAAGCTCGGATAAAATATATACTCCAACACTTCGACCGATTTGGAATTGATTTAGAGCGTCCCTACCTCAATCCTAACTCTGAAGATATCTACACACCATTGGTCTGATTCCAAACTAAAATCAAAAAATTGAGCTTTAATCTCAATAATTGGGCTTTATATTGATGGGTTTCCAACGATGCACTACAATTAAAACCTTCACCCCATAAATTGATAATTAAGGAGTGAAGGTATTGGCTGAAAAAAGGTTATAGAACGACAGGTGAATATCTCGTGGTTAACCCACCAAAAGTTCGCCTTGTAAATGGGCATCCAGGTGTGATTTTACCAGGAGTTCCAACAATCGTAGGTCTACCACCAGTCGGGTAGATTCTTCGTCCACCAATAGCATTTTCTAATTCATCATTGCTTAACTCGTCGAGGAAAGTTTCTGAATCTTCAAACAATTCAGTGCCAGCGGCTTTTAGTTCATTAATTTTCAGCTTTGCCATTTCAGTTACACCCATCAAATCTGCGTTGTTTGCGAAATAAAAGAAAATTTTTATTTCTGATTCCAGTCTAATAAATGCCACTCTGGTTTTTAAAACTATTTCATTTATATTCGGGGCGTAAGAATAACATTTTTGTCTTTTTTGTGATGATTCAGTCTATATTTAAATCTGTTGAATACTATTTTAGGAATCGTTTGCAGCAAAAAGTGCTAAGAAGTAGCATAAACCTAATAGCAGACTAGGTTAAATTTTATTTGCCTAGAATTTTAGCTTAAATTCACGGAGATTTATTCAATTATCTTGAAAAATTTTGATGTTTCTATTGAGCTAATATGGAAACAATTATGTCATGAAATACATTACATTGCACTCAATCATAAGGGGACTTTAAGAAGTTTTACCACCTTTTTAAGGGGGGCAAGGGGGGATCTCGATCAATTTTGATACTTTTCAAACAACCTCTAAAATTGATCTTCATATGCCTAAGTGCAAATCTGCTTTTGACTTCTTTCTGCCGAGAATATTTCAGCTAAAACAACGGGGAATTTCGTTACTGGCGTTACCGTAATAATCCAAAATTTCCTGAGTCCGTTTCACCATAGACTCCATCAAAATTGCCATCTTCTTTTTTACCACCAATTGTTCTGTCGGTGAAACATCAGGAACTTCTGCCAGCAGCAGTCTTGTCATATCTTCGTGTTCTCCTTCCTCATTGATTCCAGCGTGCTGCAATATGGGGTTATAAAATTCAGCGGGTAGTTCTTTGGCTTGACACTGCTGTTTAAACAATTCGTAGAATGTCTTGTCGTCTTGCTCGAATAGCAACAACGCCGCTTTAAAAGACAAAGGATGTTGGTAAGCAAAAACTCCTAAACTAGAACAAACGGCGAAGGTCATCGGTAAAGGTTGCATCCTCTCCAGTTGCTCTTGCTTGATTCCCACACTATTCAAAGAACTCTCAATCAAACGGTCATGATGCAACTCAGAAACAAAGAAGTCTCGGAGGAGTTTTTGCGTGGCTGTTGATTCATAATTGGCCAAGGACGGAGCCAAGAGTCTCGGACACAAATGGGTAATGTGATAGGATTCCAAAGCATAGCCAATCAACTGCTCTTTGGTAATTGTCCCATCAGCCATCTTTTGGGAGAAAAGAGAGGGCGGAAATTGCAAATTCAGGCTTTCTAGAAATCGGTATAACTCTCGATAAAACTGTCTTCCACTGAGGCTATGTGACTTTATCTCTCTTTGGGTCTCTGTCAGAAAGCCACGGTGATTGAACTCCATCAGTAATTCAGGAATATCTTCTTGAATTCCCGGACAGGCTTGAGCCAACTCTTCTGGTGACAAGCCACCAATCTGCAAAAGCCTGAATAATGTAACAGTCTCCTCCTGATATTCTGGCGGAATAGTAATGGAGCATCCTTGCTCACAATAACGAATTTCTACCTGGCTATCTTGGAATTTTAAAAATACCCTATCTTGGAAAAGGGGCTGTTGGAATAAAACTTTACTCACTGACATAATTACTTTCCTTGCTTAAATAGTTGCAACTCGTTGCAGTAAATTGCTGGTGTTGGCGTAGTGGTTCCAGATAGATTTATAGAAATTGTTATAAAGTTCTACAAACAGATAAGTTTGCCCTTTTAACCTTTGCCTCATTTGTCCATTAATTTGGGGTATTTCTTGATAAATACGACGAGTTAAGCTTTCCGATTCACGATTGAGTTTTCTGTTGGTCAATTGTTTAATCGGTTGGATAAAACTAGAGTCAAGTTCAACCCGCTCACAAAACAGAATATAAGACTCGATAATTTTTAATTCCCGCTCTACCAAAACTTCCAGCTTACTCAATAAAAATAGCGGTTCAAAGTTTGCCCAATATGTTAAAGCATTATACATTGCCATTGTTTCTGTAAGTGGCATTATTTCTATCAGTTGTTCTCGGTTAATACCAATGGTATTAAGTGCTGCCAGTAATAACTCATCTTGCCCATATTCTTGAGAGTAAAGTTCTTTAATTAATTGTCGAATTTCCGTTGAGCTATGAAAGCTCAGTATTGGAGAATAGAAATAACAATTTTGGGATAATAAGTGGTAATGCTCCATAGCAAAACCATACAGTATATTCATAGGTAAATCAAATGACGTTGAATTTATTGCTTTCCAAAATGGGTTTTCATTAAGGCTCTCGTCGAGTAATTTATTAGTCAAATCCTCCAACTCTAAAAGCGTATCAATACATGAATTAACCCTCGACTCGGCAACTTCATCGAGAAAACCCTGCTTGTCTAAATTCCGAACAATTTCATTAATGATTTCGGGTTTATTAGGAGAGAATATTTCTTGGAGTTCTTGCAGGCTATGACTACCATCCATCATTAAGAGAATTTTTTGTAACCTTTCTCTTGATTGACCTTTAACCTGAAAAGCAAAATTTCGGTCATTCTGCGAAAGAATAATCTGCTCTTGATAGAGATTAACCTGACAAGCTAATAGAGGACGCATCTCTGTAAACTCCTGATTAGCCAATTCGATGTTTCTATCTGCTGTAATACTTTTCATCGGATTTTCTTAACTTTCGATAATTGTAGGTTTAGACATGAAACTACTCTCTCGCATATATGCTCTGGAACTAATTGTGTTTCTTCTTTTACTAAAACTTGAGCCAATACTTCATCTTGCACCTGTAATTAAGATTCACATTTCTAGATACAATATCTTTGCTAATTCCAGATTTATCACCTTTCTGATGAAATACTTGAAAACCTTCACTCCTTAAATGCATAATTCAGAAGCGAAGGTATTTACTCAATGGAGTTTATAGAGTGACGGGTGTTCTGGTCCTAACAGTTGGAATTCTAGTAGTTAGGATATCTCCACCAATTATGGTTCTAGTTGTACGTCGATCAATTTGGACTCTACCGGTTATAAATCCGCCATTTGGGGAGAAGTATCCAAATCCACCCAGCGCATTTACCAATTCATCATTGTTTAGCTCGTCGAGAAAAGTTTCTGAATCTTCAAACAATTCAGAGCCTGCGGTTTTTAGTTCATTGATTCTCAGCTTTGCCATTGCAGTGACCTCCAATAAATATATAATTTATTTTTGGTTTCTGATTCCAGTATAATAAATGCAATTCTAATTGTTGCAACTATTTTAATTAAATTCAGGGCTTAAAAATAACATTTTTGTCCCTTTTGTAAGAATTTCGTCTATATTCAAATCGTTGTAATGCTCTTCTAATAATCTTTCACGACAAGCAATGCCAAAAGCTAGCATGGAATTGCTAGCAGATTACGGTTAATTTCTGCACTTGAATCGTAGCTTAAACTTACAGCATACCTCATACTTTTTCTATTAAAAACTACTTGTGTTTGTTCTTTTACTCAATCTTGAGTCAATGCTTGTTCTTGCACCTAGAATTGACATTCACATTTCTAGATACAAGATATGATGTTAATGATTTATCCCACACTGCTCTGACGCAGTAGCTAAATATCTTCACTCCTTAAACGCATAATTAAGGAGCGAAGATATTTACTCAATGAAGCTTATAGTGTCACAGGTGTCGCGGGTCTAACAGTTGTAAAGCTAGTAGACCTGTCTCAATTGGAGGTCTAGTTGTACCTTGATTGATTGGGACTACACCAGTAGTAAACCCACCATTTGCGACTCTACCAGCGCCTTCCATATCCGTAGCCTCCATGCCGATGGCCTCCATGACCGTAGCCTCCATGTCGGCGTCTTCCATATCCATATCCACCTACAGCATTTGCCAGTTCATTACTGTTTAGCTCGTTGAGGAAACTTTCTGAATCTTCAAACAATTCAGTGCCAGCAGATTGAAGTTCATCAATTTTTAGGTTTGCCATTTGATTTACACCCATTTAATCTGTATTGTTGGCAAATCAAAGAAACTTTTTGATTTCTGATTCCAGTCTAGTGAATCTAACTATAAGTTTTTCAAAAGTTACAGTTAGATTCGGGACATAAAAATTACTTTTTTGTCTCTTCAGTAATGCTTCAGTTTACAATTAAATCGTTTAAATACCCATATAGCTACCGCTTACAGGAAAATGCTGCCAATAAGCAGTATGAATATTAGACTCCAACGATTTATTCCCTTAAACTTTAGCTTAAGCTGACGGCGAATATTCAAGTTTATCGAAGGCGTATTATAATATTTATAAAATGTCAATATTGCAATAATTATGTCATTAAAAAATGTATTAAGTTCCTCAAGGAAATTTTAAGTGGCAACCGATGATTTAGGGATTGGGTAAGAGATAAACTAATCCTTGTTTGGACAGATTAATAGAAAACTTCAAAGGAGATAAAGCAATAGCTAAAATCAAAATTGATAGTTTAAGTAAGTAGGCAAAAAAAAATAAATCTATGTTAAGTAAAGTAAAAAATGTTGAACTTAGCTCGTAGTGAGCGGTTCTTAGCTCTACTTTGATGGCTAATAGCAGATCACTACGAACCTTTCATTATTTACGTTTCTCTACACTTATACGTGCTGTAATTTAGGAGAATAGTAAACCAAGCTGTCTATCTACCTCAGGTAAAATTTTTCATCAATTCAACTGGCGCAATTTGTTGTTCAATCCAGTCTTCAAACAAAAGGTCAATGATTTGATGACGCAGGTCGTTATCCAATTGTACTTGGATAATCTCTTCCACAAAAATCAGGTGTATTCCTTTAGAAGTGACTATCGGTTTGAGAATCTGAGGTGGAGTAGCAGCAAAGACCGCAGCAGAAAGTTCTGGCTTTAAATCCTGGCGGCGCACTGTCCCCAAATATCCCCCTCTTCGGCGTAACTCAATATCCTGGATGTATTTATGAGCCACATCATAGAAATTCATCTCACCTTCTTGAATGGCATAGAAAAGTTCTAGCGCCAAGTCTTCATCATCTAAGACAACTTCATGCATCACCACACCAGCATAGTCTAGCTGATGTTCAAAGAAGTAAGGTTCAATTTTATCTGCAAACAGATGTTGGCTTAATTTCTCAAAAATGAGATTACTGTAGATCATTTCTTCAAAATCATCTAAGGAGAAACCATGTTTTTCTAACCATGTCCAAGTATCTTTGGTACTGTTGAGTTTGTTGATTAATCGGAATAAATCTGCTGCTTTTTGTAATTCTTCTATCTCAACTTTTATGCCAACTTCTTCAGCAGTACTCATAACCAAGTTGTGGATGATGATCTGCTCAGTTATTTCCGGTATTTTGCGGGATAACTTGACTTGATCAAGAATATCTTCGTTGGTAATAGTCATAGATCTTGACATGATATCTTCCTTACATTGCTTAGAAAAAATTAAAAGTTAAGATACTGACTTTACCTCTTATTCTATTGGTTGAGAATAAGCATTGAAATTGCCTAAATATGGTAAATCTGCTACAATTTTGATCCTCCCTGCTGCAACTTCTTAAACGGATCAAGTAGAAAATCAATAATTCGGCGCTGGCGCACAATCACCTCGGCTGTTGCCGTATCGCCTGGACGCAAGGCAATACATTTATTAGCAGAGGGAATACAATTTTGTTTTAGGGAAATATCTAAGTTATAAGCTGCCATTTTTCCATTAGGTGTATCTATCTCTATAGTGGTAGGAGAAATATTAATTAATTCACCTGCTATTACCCCATAATCTTGATAAGGATAAGCATCAAATTTTATTTTTACTGGCAATCCTATTCGTAAAGAACCACTTTCAGAAGTAGCCATTTGTGCCCGAATTATTAAAGGTGAATTTAGGGGGGCAATCTCCGCTACCATTGTCCCTGGCTGAACAACAGAGCCAGCTTTTTGAATTGGTAGCTGAAATAGCGTACCATTGGCAGTAGCTTTGATATCTCGTTGCCCCAACTGAAATTTTAATGATTCAATCTGTCTTTTACTTTGAGCAATTTCTGACTTCAGCGAAGTAATTTCTGTTTCCATATTCTTCTGCTGTTCGGCGATTTTAAGCACAGCTAGCTGACCAGATTGGGTCAAGCTTTGATAACTTCTTTCCTGTTCTTTTAGTCGCAACTTAGCCTGCTCAATTTCTGCATTAATTTGGCGAATATTTCGCTCATAGCTAGTTTTTTGTTCGGCTAAACGTAACTTAGCCTGTTCAATATCTGCTTTACTTTGCTCATATAATTTTTGCTTATCTTTAGCTATGTCTTGCTTTTCTACAACATTAATTTCTGGAACAATTCCTGCCTGTTTTAGCTTGCTGTAGCGTTCAACTTCCCGCTGAGTACTTGCTAAACTGCTCTCTACTAACTTACTAGCATTTTGACTATGCTCAAGAGTTTGCTGTGCCTGATTGACTAGAGACAGTTTTTCATTTTTTTGTAATTCATAGGAATTTTTTAGAGCCTTAATATTCTGTCGTGCTTGGTCAATCTGAGTCTGCTTTTCTAATTGTTGAGATTGATTTTGTTGTTCTTGAGTTGCCAAGGATGCAAATAACTGAGTTTTGGATGAATTTAACTGAGCAAGTCGGTTTAATTGTCCTTCTAATTTATCCTGGGTCTGCCGTAATTCTGATTGGACTAATTCTGATTCTAACAATAACAAAGTCTGCCCAGCTTTAACCGAATCACCTTCTTTTGCCCGAATTTCGACAACAGTTCCTACCACAGGTGCATCAAGTTTAATTGTCTTGTCTTTCGGTTCAACTTTTCCCTTGGCTATACCAGTTTCATCCATCCGAGAAAGGGTTAGCCAAGGTAAAAGTATAGATATAAATAGAACCAAAAAGTATAGCAATCCTCTTGTCCAAACCTGGGGCAAGCTATCTAGTGATTCTTTGGTTATGTCAGACCAACCATCAGTTGTTCTAGCAGGTCTTGGCGGCGATAAAATTTCCTGATGCGGCGGATTTTCTGGTAGTGAGTTGTTTGTGGGTCTCTTTAATGTATTTGGCATATTTTTTACTGTCACCGATTTTTTAGTTGGGATTAATAATAATTATGGTTTGGTTAGCTTGTTTATCACGTTGATCTCCCCCCAATTCCTAAGAGGTTGGGGGGAGCTAGCAATCTAATATGTTCATTCAGAACCATAAAATTGCTGTTGATTAAGATAGAAATAATGTCCCTGCTTCGCCATCAATTTTTCATGATTTCCACTCTCAATTACCACACCTCTGTCTAGTACTAAAATCAAATCTGCTTTTCGCACGGTGGAAAGACGATGGGCGATTAACAATGTGGTTCTTCCCTTGAGGATTGTGTTCAAATTTTGCTGAATAATTCTCTCTGATTCGGTGTCTAAATGAGAAGTTGCCTCATCTAAAATCAGCAATTGGGGATTACCTAATAACGCTCTGGCAATAGCTATTCGCTGTCGCTGTCCACCAGACAACAACCCCCCACCTTCACCAATTTGGCTTTCGTAGCCCATTGGTAATTTTTTAATAAACTCATCGGCACCTGCTAGTTGTGCTGCCTCGATAACTTCTGCTAAATTTGCACCTGGATAGCCTAAGCTAATATTTTCCCGAATTGTGCCGCCAAATAAAAAGGTATCTTGGTCAACTACACCGACTTGCTGACGTAAGGAACTTAAGGAAATAGTGGTAATATCATGTCCATCAATCAAAATTTTGCCTTCTGTAGGGGTATACAAGCCCAAAACTAACTTAGAGATAGTAGTTTTTCCTGAACCACTTCGTCCTACCAGCGCTACTATGTTCCCAGGTTTGACTTCAAAACTGAGATTTTCTAAAATATTGATATTGCTTTCGGGGCGATAACGAAAGGTCACGTTTTCAAAGCGAATGTGACCTTTTAGTGGTGGTAAATTTTGCCGGATTTGGTGCTGTAAATCTTCTTCTGGTTGCGTCTCTAAGACATCATTAATTCGTTCTACTGCAATCACGACTTCTTGCAATTCTTCCCACAAGACGCTTAATCGTTGAAAGGGCGAAATAATATTTCCTAGGAGCATATTAAATGCTACCAATTGCCCAATGGTTAACTGGTTGTGAATTACCTGGTGTGCCCCAAACCACAGCAAAGCAGTAGTGATTACTGCTTGAATTGTGCCACTGAATAGTTGTAGACGAATACCAATGACTTGCCCGGAAAAGTTAGTTTTTATTTCTTTGTTTAATAACTCTTCCCAATGCCAACGCACTGTTTGTTCCACTGCTGTAGCTTTCACTGTCCGTACACCAGTTAGGGCTTCAATTAGGTAGCTACTCTCTTTGGCAACAGCACTAAATATTTCTCTGGAAATTCTTTGTAAAAAAGGTGTGGCAATTAAGGCTAGCAAGGCAAAAGGCGGGATAATTAGCAATACGAGTAATGCCATTTGCCAACTGTACCAAAACATTAATCCTAGATAGATAAAGACTGTGAGTAAATCTAGCAGGATAGATAATGCTTCACCGGAAAGGAAACGTTGAATTTTGCGGTTTTCTTGGACGCGAGAGATTATATCTCCGACATAACGGGACTCGAAGAAACTTAAGGGTAGCCGCAGGGTATGGCGAATAAATGCGACAATGAGTGCCAGGTCTATTCTATTGGCTGTGTGGTCTAGCAGATATTGCCGCAACCCTGTCATCACTACTTGGAAGAGGTTAAAGATCAGCAAACCTAATCCCACCGCTGTTAAGGTGAGTTCTGATCTTTGGACGATGACGCGGTCTAAAATTAATTGGGTAAATAGGGGGGTAATGAGTCCGAATATCTGGATAAATACGGAAGCGATAAACACTTCTAGCAATACCACAGAGTAAGATTTCATTAACTCAAAGAATTGCCAAAAGGGGGTGTAGGTCTCTTTGGCTTCTTTAAGCATGGTTGTTGGTTGCAGCAGCAGTGTATAACCAATCCAGCCGGCTTTAAATTCGCTGTGGCTGAGGGTGCGTTGACCAATGGCGGGGTCGCCGACGATCACGTGTTTGGGGGTAATTTCGTAGACAACGATGTAGTGGTTGCCTTCCCAGTGGACTATGGCTGGTAAGTTTTGCTTTGCTAACTGCTGAAGACTGGCTTTTATTGGTCGTGTGGTAAAGCCGATGCTTTCTGCTGCTGTTACTAACCCCTGCAAGCTGGCGCCATTACGGTCTACATTGGCGATATCCCGCAAGCGATTGACGGTAAAGTGTTTGCCCCAATATCGAGACACCATGACTAAACAAGCTGGGCCACAGTCAGAGGCGTCATGTTGGGCAAAAAACGGATAACGCCGGATCACTCGCTGCCATAAGTGCCCGACTTGCTGATTGGGGCTGGGAAAATAGGCTTGGTGAATCTTTTGATCGCGTGTTGGTGAAGCGGCCTGTGACGAAATATCTGTTTGATAGTTTGTGTTTGATTCGGCTGCGGTGACTGGGGGTTTTTGCAGGATATTACGCGATCGCGCCTTGACCCACAAATGTTCGCGAATTTGGGGATATTTGGCCATTAATGGCCATAACACACGACTCGGAACAAAACACAGTTGCAAGTTTACTGAAGCCCTGGCCGCGTAAGGTTGTAACTCGGCATCTGGGAATAAGCTAAATTCGCCAAATGATTCCCCCGGCTCCAAGGTAGCAATTAACTCATCGGTACTAGAAAGTAACCTGACCTTACCTGCGATCGCAATATAGATGCCTGGTTCAGCATCAGTTCCTTGCCAGAACTTGCCGACTTTCGGGTTAAGATATTTAATTTGTGAAAGACAATGTTGAAATTCTTCTTCGTCCAGAGAATATCCCAGAATGTTGTTGAACTGTTGCCGAGACAGTAACTCAGCGGATAAATTGTGCACCATGAGTATCTAAATCTTTGCTGAATTTTGCGAAGTTCATCGGCAGAAATTCGCTATTATCTGGAACTGTTGCCGATTTAAGATCACCAATGAAAATTTTGGAACCCTGAACCTGCTCTTGGTTATCGCGGGGTTTTGGTCGCGTGGATAACCCCATTTGTTTAAGTAGTCGCTTGATATGGCGATCGCTCACCGCCACCCCAAATTCCTTTGCTAGATGTTTTTGCAGCCAGTTCGCTGTCCACCGTTGAAAAGAATAGCCATAATCGCGGGGACTACTGCTAACTAGCTCCTGCAAACGCTCTAAATACCTATCATTCACTGCTTTAGGGCGACCAATCGGACAATCCTGCCATTGGTGCGCCATCCCCATCCGGGCAATGTGTGTCCAATGTCTTACCGTTGCTGCACAACACCCCAAAATTTGACAAATTTCTGTTTGAGTTTTACCTTCATCTGCCAACAACATGATTTCAATTCGCTGGCGGTAGGACTCTAGTAACTTTTTTTGTAAGCTCTCTAGCAGCAATTTACGCTGAAATGGTGTTAAAAACATAACTTTATAGTTACTTGTGTAACCTCTGTTTCCACTTATTTGAGATCCAGACATCTACTTAGTAATTCACATTTTTTAGAGATGCAAATGTTTTGTGTTCGATGTCTAGTTTTTCAGCAATTCTCAAAGAGATTTTAGCTACTGTCTCTTGCCTAAAAAGTTGACTTAACTCTGTTTAGACAGAGATTTAGTGACAAATCATGTTTGTTGATTCCGACGAATAAAGCCTAAATTGTCCAGTTCGCTATGTTGGGAAAATCACAGCATGTATATTGATTATTTTTTTATAAAGTGTTAAATTTAAATCTAGATACTTATTAATCTCAAATTTGAGAAAAATCGGCTAAATCGAAAAGTTTTTTATTATTTTCTGATGAAAAATTTTGCTTCGAGGCTTTTGTGAGGAGAGCCTGGCAAAGCTAAATACATTACCCCCAGAACTGTGTCGAATCAGATGAGGATAGCTATTTATTAGCTTAAATTCTGATCAAGGGCAGCGTGACTATAAATGTCGTGCCTAATCCAACTTCACTATTGACTAAAATATCGCCCCCCTGTGCTTCAACACACTTTTTTACAATCGCTAGCCCTAAGCCAGTACCAGGAGCTTTCCCAACATTTTCTCCCCGATGGAAAGGCTGAAACAGTCGCTTTTGGTCTTGTTTGGCGATGCCTATTCCCCAATCTTGAAACTGGAAAATTACTGAGTCATCCTGAGCTATTAATTCAAATCTGACTGTGCCTCCTGGTAGTGAATATTTAATCGCATTATTCAGCAAGTTTCCCAAAATGTGCCGCAACAGAGTTTCATCTCCTAATATTTCGCCCAATTCCCCAAAAGTGGCGAACACGAGAGTTAGATGCTTATCTAGAGCGGTCAATTGAGATTCTTCCACGATTTGGCGGCAGAAAGCTGCCAAATCCATCGGACTGAGTTCGCACCGCAGTTTGCTGCTTTCGGCTTTACCGATGAATGAAACTTCATCCAATAGCTGGGCCATGTTTTTGATCGCCGAGCGAATCATCTGAAAATGCGTAATTTTTTTATCTTTGGTTAATTTGTCATCGCTGTTTTGCAATAATCCCGCAGCTAAGAGAATCGTATTTAGGGGATTGCGAATGTCATGAGAGAGCATCGAGACAAATTCAGATTTGAACTGATTGATTTCTTTGGCTTTCACCAATTCAGCAGTTCGTTCCTCAACCCGTGTTTCTAATGTTTTATTAACTGTGCGTAATGATTCCAAAAGCTGCTTGCGTTCAATCGCATAATGGACGGCGCGAACTAATACATCTACATTTACCTGCCGCTTGACTAGATAATCTTGGGCCCCCTGCCGTACTGCCTCGATTGCTAGTTCTTCGTCGTTTGTATTCGTCAGGACAACAATCGGTGTGCTAGGAGCTTGACAGATCAGCAGAGGTAGGGATGATAATCCTTGACTGTCAGGAAGGGTGAGATCCAACAAAATCACATCATAAGTAGACTGACTTAGTTTATTGAATGCATCCCGCAGTCGCTGCACATGAACCAAACTAAAGTTTTTGGACTTGGCTTGCTTGAGATACTCTTGTAACAACCTAGCTTCTGCCAGGTTGTCTTCAATCAACAAAATTTGTAATGAGTAGCTCGCAGCTATCATCTTCTGGTTTTGCCCCCAATTGAATCTCTATGTTAAAAGTACTGAGTCCTAAGCCCTGAGTCTTGAGTCCTAAGTTAGAAGTTAGGAATTCTCCTTGTCCCCCCATCACCCTTTGGTTTTATGCCGATGGTAGGGTGGCAGTAGAGAGCCAAAAGTCTTCGATCCCCTTGACGATTTGGAATAACTGGCTGAGGTTGCGGGATTTAGTGATGTAACAATTTACGTGTAAGTCGTAGCTATGAAAAATGTCATCTTCATTTTTTGAGGTTGTCAACACTACTACAGGAATACGTTTTAGATTGGGGTCGGTTTTGATTTCTGCTAGCACTTCTCGGCCGTCTTTTCTGGGCAAGTTCAAATCTAGCAAAATCAGATCAGGGCGTGGTGCATCAACATATTCTCCTTCTTGGCGGAGATAAGCCATCGCATCCACGCCATCCCTGGCTGTCACGACTTTGTGTAGTAGTGCGCTATTTTTCAAGGCTTCTTGAATTAAGCGGATGTCAGCTTTATTGTCCTCAACTAAAAAGATTATTTTGTGCTTTCCTTCCATTTCTTCGTTCATGCTCGCGCCCTCCGACGGGAATCGTAAAGTAGAAGGTTGCGCCCTGACCGAGTTGTGACTCTACCCAGATTCGCCCCCGGTGGCATTCGACAATCTTCTTGCATATAGCCAAGCCCATACCAGTGCCGGGATATTCATCCCTTGTATGTAGGCGCTGAAAGATGATAAAAATGCGATCGCTAAACCGTGGATCAATCCCAATCCCATTATCCCTAACTGAGAACAACCATTCATCCTCTAGCCGCTCTGCTCCCACATGAATTTGTGGTGGTTTGTCACTATGGAACTTGATAGCGTTGGCAATCAGGTTCTGAAATAGCTGCATCAGTTGCGTGTTGTCAGCCATCACAGATGGTAAGGGATCGTGAGTAATTACCGCTCCAGCTTCGGCAATGCGTTGACGCAAATTACCAAGGGCGCGTTCTAAAGGTGTTTCTACCCCAATCAGTTGAAAGGCGATCGCTTGACTGTCCACTTTAGAATATGCTAGCACGTCATCAATCAATGTCTGCATCAGGCTCACTCCCTCCACAGCATAGTTGATAAACTCTTTAGCATCAGCATCCAGTTCTTCTTGATAACGCATCTCCAACAACTGCACGTAGTTGGCTACTTGATTGAGTGGTTCTTGCAAGTCATGGGAAGCGACATAAGCAAATTTTTTCAACTCAGCATTAGAACGTTCTAAATCTTCAGCTAACTGAGCCAGTTCATCAGCTTGTCGCAGCACAATATTCACAATGGCTTTCCGCAGTTCTAAAGCTGCTTTAATTTCCACATATTGCCAAGGTAAAGATGTTAAGCGAACTGTTTCTTTCCACAGATCAAATGATTTACGCGGACACAAACGCGCATTTCCATCTGATTGACTCAATGCAAACGCATTATTTGGATCTCCACCCCAATTTACAGTTTGAATTACTTCTGGTCGAAACCACAAAACATAATTCCGCTTAGAAATGGGAATAGCTAACAAACCGCTGGCAACGTTTTTGAACTTTTCGGCATCTGGATAAATCTGCGGTAGAGAATCGGTATAGAAGACTTCTTCGGCAACATTACTCTTCAGCCATTCAACTAAAAAATACAAATCTTCTTCTTTAGGAGTCTCACCAATTACCGTGCATTTTCCCCCAAAACAGACAGCTGCACCTTGAGCACTCGTTAAATCTAGGAGATTTGGCTGGTTTTGAATTAAACCATCAATAAAGTTTTCTGCTTGGGACATATATTCAACCAGTCTTGATTGAATATGTGTCAAATTCATCCGATAACCATAATCTTCTGTTTCTTCTCTAGCGGAAATTTCAGCAAATATCACTCGTCCCAAAAACTCACATGCTTTCCTCAACTCGTAAGACACATACTTGGGTACTTGATGATGACAAGCAATTAGCCCCCAGAGTTTTTCATCTTTAATCAAAGAAATCGTCAAAGAAGAACCAACACCCATATTATGTAAGTACTCTAAATGACAAGGTGCAGCACTTCTGAGAATAGAGTTTGTCAAATCAGTCGGACGCTCATTTACCGGATTATTAACTGGAAAAATTTGTACAGGTTGAGCATTAGCTTGGGGAATTGATCTAATCGAATTAGAAATAAATAATTTTCTAGCTGGTTTAGGAATATCTGACTCTGGAAAGTGCAATCCTAAATAAGACTCCAGGCTGTCTATTTTTTCTTCAGCAACGACAGAACCATGTCCATCATCATCAAATTTATATAGCATCACCCTGTCAAATCCTGTGACCTTCCGCACTTCCTGGACAATGATTTGACAAAATTCCCGGAGATTTGTGGTTTTTTCTAATTGATTAATCGAAGCTCTCGCCAAATGGTAAAAGCTCAAAAAAGGAATATTTTCTTGAGAAATAGCAGGCTCTAATTCCAGAATCAAAAGCCCCTGAGAATTACGGTGAAAAACGGCATCAAACACCGTATATTCATCACCTTTTTTTCTTACCCATATTTTTGTCGGGTTGATGAAATCGAGACTCTGCTCTGATAACCCTGATTTAATTCGCTCTATTTGAAATGGATCAAGTAAGTCTTCTAATTTTTTTTGCAACAAATTTTCGGCAGGAATTCCGAAAACACTCAATGTATTAGTGCTAACTTGTAATACCTTTAGCTCAGGCTCTTCTAAAACCAACAAAATACCATGCGGCTGAATTTGGCTAGAAAGATGAATCGATGCCTCTTTCAAGCTAATTACATTAATATCTTGCACTTGTAAATCTGCTTTCATCACGATTCTCCGCTATATATCTGGGAGCATCAAAAGTAGAATATTGATAGCCTTTTATCAGCTATCCGGTTTACCACTCTACTTTAGATGTAGTTTTCTTGAGACTTTTAAATTTATTTACAGATAGTTCAGAAATAGGCCCATGCTGTGATTATTTTCCCATATTTAATCAGTTGAGTTGGGGCGTGGTTCTCTAAGCTACTGATGTTTTAAAGCTTAACAGGTAGCAAACCTGTATACCCATAAGAAATGTGAAACCTAGGTGATTAACTCAACTACCAATAATGTAGCTGTGTTACCGTTAATGTAGCTGTGTTAAGAAAAACCTTAAGTTTGAAACTTTTACTAATTTACATAAAATCTCTCCGACTTGACGTCCGAACTTATCGCCTGTTTCAGGGAAGGTAGGTTTCTGATGTGTGGCGACATCAGGGTAACTTTATATTACATCTCCTTCTTCACAATGTCTTGACTTAAACCCAAGACTCAAACCACATTCTTAGTTTGTAACCGTCAGCAGAGAGGGGTAAACCCAAATAAATTGGCATCCAGAAAATAAAACCGACAAAAATGGCAAAGGTAATAGTTACACCAATGGCGCGAAATTGCCAATAGTAACTGCGAATACATTGATCTACAAGCCAAGCAATCGCTAAAAATGTGAATACCACCGCACACATATAATGATAGATAAAAACGCACCTTGTGACCTTCACCCAAGGTAGTAAGTTAGCGGCATAATTTAAAACTAAATACAGTGCAATCCAAGTATCAACGCTCAGAGTAGCAGGCAAAGAAAACCGATTTTGCCGCACCCAAGGAACTAAGACTTGTGATATTAGCATCCCGACTAAAAAAACAATGGCAGCGACACCAAACCACCACAAAAAGGGATTGCCCATCGCATGAACATCATAACTGACTTCCCCCGCTCCAGAAGGTAAAGGTGGCCCCAATACAGGTAGGGCATCGGTTGCACTTTGAGCCGTTTGGTAATAATAAGCCATTGGTCGAGTCATCAACGGCCATTTGTACCATGCAGCACAGTAAGGATGTACGGTGTTACTATTACCGCCCATCCGGAGATGAAACTGCAAAATTTGCTGATGGACTGCGATAAATCCATATCTTTTATCTAGCTGAAGATGGGGAATCCAAATAACGCTATAGACTACAGCCGGAATAATTCCCAAATAAAATAACATCTGGAAAATATTTAGCTGAGTTAGGTTTTGTAGAGGTGTCTGAATCTTAGATGAGATTGCAGTTGAGGAACTAACAAGGGGACGCAAATAAGAGAATAGGGGAATGCGGGGTTGTTTTGTTTGAACGAGCAAAGCAAAAGATTGCAACCAACGAATTATCCAAGCTGCAATCCACAGGAAATAAGCACCCAACAAAAACCATAAGCCATTCCACTTTGTCCCAGATGACGCACCAAAAGCAATGCCAGAAAGCACTAACCAAAATAAACGTCGTTGCTTTTGTTTGGACAATGCCAATAATAAAAACCACTGCCCTAGCAAACCAAAGATGACAATATAAATATTGTTTAGAGCATAACGAGATTCTACAAGAAATAAGCCATCTAAAGCTGTAAACAAGCCGGCAAGCAAGGCAAAGCTATGGCGATAACTCAATTGATAAGCAATTGCGGCTACAACTAGGGGAATAAATGAACCAGTCAGGGCATTTAACCACCGATAACTCCAAGGCGAGCGCAAAGAACCTGTCAACCCATTTATCGTATCCTGCCCAATGGGGATATGACTACCAAGCCAAATGCCAATGCCAATAATATATTGACTCAGCGGCGGATGAGCATTAAAAAATGGCGTATGGGTGAGATAATTATTACCGAATTTGGCAAAGTAAATTTCATCAAATACCAGGGTGTTAAATCGATCCAGCCCCCAAAAACGCAAGGATAGTGAGAGGAGAAATATTCCTGCCATCCCAAATCGGAACCAATTTTTAGTCATTAGTCAGTCGCTGCACTCCAATTAAAAATTCGTCTGGAAAATAAATTTTGTAGAGACGTTGCATGCAACGTCTCTACATTTTTTCCCACAATAGGTCTAATGCCAACCCTGATCATTAGGTTTAAGTTTGCTGTTCGACTTTTGCCACTGCTAGCATTGTCTTTAAAACCGAATCTGGATTTAGACTGATGGAGTCAATTCCTTGTTCTACTAAAAACTGGGCAAATTCTGGGTAATCGCTGGGTGCTTGCCCACAAATGCCAATTTTGCGATTGCTTCGGGCGGGGCGTAGCCCATCGCGATTTTTGGCGGCGGCTATTGCCATTTTTACCATCCGTTTCACACCTTGACTGCGTTCATCAAACAACCGCGCCACTAAGGCTGAATCCCTGTCTATGCCTAGTGTTAGCTGAGTTAGATCATTGGAACCAATCGAGAAACCATCAAATATCTCAGCAAACTCTTCAGCCATAATTACATTATTCGGCAACTCGCACATTACATAAACCTGCAAGTTATTCACGCCTTGCTGTAAACCATTTTTTGCCATTTCTGCCAACACCAAGCGCCCCTCATCAGGAGTGCGACAGAAGGGAATCATTGGGATGACGTTGATTAAACCCATTTCTTCCCTTACCCGCTTGATAGCCTGACACTCTAGGGCAAAAGCTTCTCTGTAGCCTGGATCATAGTAACGCGCAGCCCCCCGCCAGCCCAACATGGGATTTTCTTCGTCAGGTTCAAATTGTTTACCACCTAAAAGATTAGCGTATTCGTTACTTTTGAAATCTGACATTCGTACAATCACAGGTTTGGGATAAAATGCCGCCGCAATTATGCCAACGCCTTGGGCTAATTTATCTACAAAATACTGAGATTTATCAGCATACATTGCCGTAATTTCGGCAATTTTCTTTTGGACAAATTTGTCTTTTAATAAGTCATAGTGAATCAAGGCCATTGGATGGATTTTAATTTGATTGGCAATGATAAATTCGGTTCGTGCTAAACCGACTCCATCGTTGGGTATGGCAGCTAAACTCAAAGCTTCTTGGGGATTACCAACATTCATTAAAATTTGAGTGCGGGTGCGGGGTAAGTTATCTAGGCGAACTTCTTGAACTTCAAAAGGTAATAAGTTGGCATAAACTTTGCCTTCTTCTCCTTCTGCACAAGATACTGTTATTTCTTGATTATCTGCTAAGATTTCTGTAGCATTGCCACAGCCAACGATCGCAGGTACACCCAATTCCCGCGCAATAATCGCCGCGTGACAGGTGCGTCCACCAGAGTTGGTGACGATCGCACTCGCACGTTTCATAATTGGTTCCCAATCGGGGTCTGTTCTATCTGTCACCAAAATCTCTCCCGCTTGGAACTGGTCGATTTTATTCGTGTCTAACATCAAGTTAACTTTGCCCTGACTAATAGCTTCTCCCACAGCGCGACCAGTTACCAAAGGAGAATTTTGTCCGGTTCCCAGGAGGCGATAACTCCGCAACAGGTTTCCGTTTTTCTGCGACTGGACAGTTTCCGGACGTGCTTGGACTACAAATAATTGGTTGGTAATGCCATCTTTTGCCCACTCGATGTCCATCGGGGTATAGCTGTTGTGGACTTGGGAATAATGCTCTTCAATTAAACAAGCCCAACGTGCTAGTTGTAAAATTTCTTCGTCGCTAATGGCAAATTTATCTTTTTCACTTTGGGGAACGGGCAGATTTTTGGTAAGTTTTGAGCCGTCATCATAAACCATTTTTAAGGCTTTACTGCCCAATCTTTGATCAATTATCGGGCGGAAACCTGTTTTTAAAGTTGGTTTAAATACATAGTATTCATCAGGATTTACGGTTCCCTGAACGACATTTTCGCCTAAACCGTAGGCAGCGGTAATCAGTGCTACGTCCTGAAAGCCGGTTTCTGTATCGATGGAGAAGATCACCCCAGAAGATGCTAAGTCAGAACGCACCATTTTTTGCACGCCCACGGCGAGGGCAATGCTAAAGTGGTCAAATCCCTTGGTGTGGCGATAGGAAATGGCGCGATCGGTAAATAGGGAAGCAAAGCAGCGATGACAAGCGGCTAAAACCCCTGGGACAGTGACGATATTCAGAAAACTTTCTTGCTGTCCGGCGAAACTAGCATCGGGGAGGTCTTCAGCGGTGGCACTAGAACGGACGGCGACATCTGTATCTGCATGATAGCGCTCACAGAGATTTTGGTATGCTGTGGCGATCGCATCCCGCAGTTGATCGGGGAATGGTGTGTGCATCAATAGCGATCGCGCTTTTTTCCCTCTTTCTTGTAAATTTTTAACATCCTCAACATCCAAATCAGCAAAAATTTGGCGCAGCTTTACTTCTAACCCGGCTGATTCGATGAAATAGCGATAAGCATAAGCAGTAGTAGCAAATCCCATCGGCACATTCACACCTTTAGGCGTCAACTGCTGAATCATTTCCCCCAATGATGCATTCTTACCACCAACTAAAGGAATGTCAGCAATGCCAACTTGATCAAACCAGAGAACGAGGGAGCTATCTTTAGCAGATTGAGATACAGTCGTTTTAGATACTGTAACCATTCAGTATTACCTCTCAATTAAACGCGAAAATTATCAGTTTGTAATCGCTAATAAATTTTGCTTATATTCAATTTTAGAGTTGGGATTTTAAATTAGGCAATTAAGTGCAACGCTATAGCCACAAAAAAATTACAGTTTTTCGGGATAATGACTGTATCAAAATACAGGATGCAATAGACAATGCCGCAACTAGAGCGACTGCTAAAAATGGCAGAAGATGAGTTAACTGAGTACAGTACTGACGCCCGCAAGATGGAAAAACTGCGCCGGAAAATAGGTTTATCAGTATCGGCAGCAGAACAGCGGCAAGTCAAAGCGGCATTATTAGCGACTATGCAATCTGGTGGAATTGCGAAAATAGTCGAAGAACAAAGGCAAGGAGTCGCCTTACCATTTTGGGGAATTGCCGGCTTGGGTTTGTTATTTGGAATTTCTCTCAATCAACCCATCGGCTTGTTAGCAGCTGTAGTTGGGACAGCAGCAGCTTACAGAATTCAAAAATGGGGATGGCAATTGCAGGCAAACCGGCTACTGTTACAAACATTAGAAGATATTGAAGTGCGAATTGCCCAACCGAATAAGTCATAAAACAATTCAAAATTCAAAATTCAAAATTCAAAATTGAAGAGTGTTTCAAACGGGGATTTAAACCCCGACTGAAACGCTCTTCTATGTGTAGACGTTCGCACAGCGTTCTGTAGGAAAGAGTCTAATACCCCTTTCCTTGCTGATACAGCACTTCCCAGTGTCATGAGGTACAAGAACCCCTCCCCCAACCCCCTCCCCGCAAGCGATGAGGGGGCTATGATGTACCTTATAACAAAGGAATCCGCTGTATAGCAATTGCACATCGATAATTTGCTTTTCGATGTGCATTTAATATTGGGTGATGCCTGCGACACGCTACGCGTTAACGTTGGTGTTACTTTACCGAAAAACTGGGTCTAAAGCCCCGTCCGGAGACGGCTTTTGATTGTATTTGATTAATCTTATACCAAATGTGATAGTATAAGATAGGAGGTAAAAACGATGCTTGTTTTTGAGTTTAAAGCTTATGGTTTGGCAGCCCAACTAACAGCAGTAGATGATGCAATTCGCACTGCAAAGTTCATCCGAAATAGCTGTATTCGGCTATGGATGGACGTTAAAGATACAGGTAAAAACGATTTGCAGAAATATTGTGCAGTCCTGGCGGCTAACTTTCCCTTTGCTAATGAACTCAATTCAATGGCTAGACAAGCTTCTGCTGAAAGAGCTTGGTCTTCTATCTCTAGGTTTTATGACAACTGCAAGAAGGGAATTTCTGGAAAAAAGGGGTATCCTCAATTCCAGAAAGATTGTCGTTCTGTAGAATACAAAACATCAGGATGGAAGCTGGCGGATAATCGTAAATCCATAACATTCACTGACAAAAAAGGGATTGGGCGATTAAAACTCAAAGGTACTCGTGATTTGCACTTTTACCAAATCAACCAAATAAAACGGGTAAGATTGGTAAAACGTGCGGACGGCGTTTATGTTCAATTCTGTATTGATGTTAACCGTTTTGAGAACATAGAACCGACTGGAAATACAGTTGGGCTAGATGTCGGACTAAAAGAGTACTACACCGACTCTGATGGAACAATGGTTGAAAACCCTAGGTTTCTTCGTATTGGTGAAAAAGTTCTCAAGCGTTCACAACGTCGTGTTTCCAGAAAAGTAAAAGGGTCAAAAAATAGAGGCAAGGGCCAACAGATTTTAGGAAAGCGCCACCTCAAAATAAGTAGGCAACGTAAAGACCATGCTGTGAAATTAGCACGGTGCGTAGTTCAGTCTAACGACTTGATAGCCTATGAAGATTTGAGGGTGAAAAATTTGGTGAAAAATCATTGTTTAGCTAAGTCTATTAATGACGCATCTTGGTATCAGTTCCGTGTCTGGGTTGAATACTTTGCCAAAGTATTTAAGCGCGTCACGGTGGCGGTTAACCCGCAGTATACTAGCCTTGAATGCTCTAGTTGTGGTGTCATTGTTAAAAAAACACTATCCACTCGAACCCATGTTTGTAAATGTGGTTGTGTGATGGATAGAGATGAAAATGCAGCTAGAAATATCCTGAGTCGAGGATTGGGTACGGTAGGGCATACCGGAACCTTTGCGCTAGACGCAAGCAACGCTTGGGGAGATGAAACCTCTACTCAAATTGGTGAAAACCTGTTTGAGCAAGTTATGTCTTAGATTCAAGAATCCCCGTGCGTTCACGCCGGGGAGTGTCAATAATCAACGGTTGCTCCCTCTGCTTTCAGCTACTTTTTAATTTGTCGTTGACTTTGCTATTACCCCTAGCTGTAACCCAGGTGGATAGTTACCTTCGTCTTTGATTTGCTTGATTTCAGCCTCGGTAATCGGCAAATTTAATTTTTTTGCTAAACACTGGATAATATCCCCTCGATCAATCACACCGGCTACTGCACCGGCGGGAGAAAGGACAGTGATTCGGGGTAGCTGTTCATTTTCCAGTTTGTTAATTACCTCCGCGACAGAAGTTGATTCAGCAACGCTGGGTATTGTTGTCAGGGGATGGACGATGCTGTGCAGGGTTTGGATTTCCCATTGACTTCTTTCAATTGTTCGCAAATCGTCAATGAAAACCATACCCCGGTAACGTCCATCAGAAGCGGCAAAATAAACTCGCGGTGAGGTAGTTGCCAAAAGGTCTAGGTCGGCGAAGTCACGTAATGTTTGATCTGCATCGACCACACGAAAATCACGGGTCATAGTATCGGCAGCGGTTAGCTTTAACAAGGTTTCTTGTAATGTGGTGACGCGGTCGTAGCTGTTGGCGTTGCGAACAGCAAACCAACCCAACATCACAATCCACAAACCAAACACTAATTCTTTGGTGAGGAAGTCTATAGCAAATCCCAAAGCGATCGCACCATAACCTAAAATTTGCCCCGCCTTTGCTGCCAAATGTACGGCTTGAAAGCGATCGCCTGTGATTTTCCATAGTGCTGCTTTTAACACTTGTCCCCCATCGAGTGGTAAGCCAGGAATCAAGTTAAATAAGGCGACAACTAAGTTAATTCTCGCCAAATCCCCCACCATCACACTGAGGGGGCTAGTTTCTGGAATCACATTTGTAGCGAGACGTAGCAGCAAAAATAGGGTGATACTAACTACAGGCCCAGCGATCGCCACTTGAAAAGCTTTGCCCGGTGTTTTTGACTCTTCTTCTATAGCAGCAATGCCACCAAACAGAAATAAGGTGATGGAGTTAACCTTAATACCTTGTGACTGGGCAACCAAGCTGTGACCCAATTCGTGCAACAATACAGAAGCAAATAGCAACAGGGCCATGACAATGCCAGCACTCCACGCCGTGACTGTCCCCCATTCCTGGTAAGCCACCCCAAAATTGAGGGTTGCCAGCCCTAAAATTACAAACCACAACGGGTCTAAAAATAGCGGAATTCCAAATAAAGACCCTACTCTCCAATTTGTTTGCATTATATTATCCTAAAACTAGATATTTCCAGCAGTCTCTATCCTGAATATGGTGTGTGTATTTCTAGATAAAAATCGCTCTAGCACATCAACATAGTCTCGGTGCGAGATGCTCTAACTACTAGAATAAACAATTAATTCCTCTTCATCACTTTGGGAGTAACGTCCTATCATCAGTCGCAGATTTCTAGTCCATAACAAGCTTGCGTTTTTATTTATACTTATGTATTTATTTAAGAATTTTTGTTAACTCTTGCACTGGTCTACTGAAAGTTGTCGTCACACAGATAAAACAAGGCAGGGATAGCAAACGCTGTATTGTCGGTAAATATGGGTAAGAGATCCGTTTTCCAAATCTTTCCTTTATTTGTAAAACCTTGAACACTCATAAACCAGAGTTCATGATAATCTGAGTTTTACAACGTACATACTAATGCTGTATTGCTGAGATAGACAGTATGCTTTTACAAGCTTTTTACATCAAAAGCCTTGATGAAATAGACACTGTAAATCTTCCTGCTGGTGAAATCCAGGCGCGGAAGATTGCCAAAACCGTTTCAGTAATTCCTACTTTTATTATTTATGCACTATTTTTGCCATTGTTGATGATTTTACATTTTTGTCATCAACCTACTCAAGAAAAAGTGCAGATTATAATTTTTTATTTCCTGCTTAAACCAATTCGCTGGCTTTGCTATAAAATAATTTTCTTCATCTGTCATCCGTTCGTCACTGGTAATTAAGTTTCAGATCCCCGAATTCTCTAAGAAGTCGGGGATCTTGTTGTTCATATTTTCACAAATAACCAATATTGGTTAAGCCTAAAACGGCAGCAACACCGATAATATGACCAAAGCTCATCGCTGCTAAAAATGTAGCGACACTGGGATTATTGAACAGCGACGGGAAAGGCAAAGGCATTTTCTGACCAACCCGGGGATAGCGAATTGACCAACCGGCAAGCAAAAGTGCTAAGAGACAACTACCAATAATAATCGGGGTTCCGGCCCAGTTCCAAGTAGTACCAGTGTTGGGAACAGTAACTTGGACTGCTAATAATATTGAGGACATGACAATTATTTCCTCTGTATTCCTTCAGTTGATATATCCTTAGAAACGGAATCGCGTCTCTAAAGCTATATACATATTCAGCTTGCTGAACCGGCTAAATCCTCCCTCAAAGGGAAGGTTAATAGATATCTCCGACGTTGGGGTGACTCGATTAAAAATGTAATGGCATAGCTTCACCACACCGCAAAACTACTTTTTATTAACACTCGGTATCAAAATTCCGTGTCTAGGACTAAATAGTAATGACAACAAAAATAATCCTGACACTACTAAAACAATCGCTGGACCAGAAGGCAAATTATAAAAATAGCTGAGATACATACCGCTGATGCTGGAAAATACGCCAATTACCGCGCCTAAAATCATCAATTCATGTAAGCGTTTAACTAATAGATAGGCAGTGGCTCCTGGTGTAATCAAAAGTGATAGTACGAGAATCACACCTACAGCTTTCATGCTGGCAACAATTGTTAAAGCAATTAGTAACATGAGTCCAAAATTTAGCCGATTTACTGGCAACCCGGCGGCTTGAGCACCTAAGGGGTCAAAGGTGTAAAATAAAAGTTCTTTGTAGATTAAAACAACGACTATTAAAACGATAGTGGCAATGATCGCGGTGTCCCGCACTTCGTCAGCGGTGACGCCGAGAATGTTACCGAAAAGGAAGTGATTTAGGTCTATTTTGTTATCTTTTTGAATGACGGTGATTAGGGTAATTCCTAAAGCAAAAAATGCTGAAAAAACTATACCCATTGCTGCGTCTTCTTTAATTGGCGATCGCGTCCTGATCACGGCGATCGCCATTGTACTCAAGACTCCGGCAATAAATGCCCCTACATAGATATTGCTTCCCACCATAAAGGCGATCGCTAATCCGGGTAAAACTGAATGGCTGATAGCATCACCCAGTAAGGCTAGTCGTTGCACCATCAAGTAACTACCAACGACTGCACACAGCAAACCAACTAAAATCGCAATTACGAGGGAACGCTGCATAAAGCCATATTGCAGCGGCTCAATTAGTGCTTGGAGCATAGGTTTTTTATTTATAAAATGTAGGGGGTCTCCCCGCCCTCTATGCTGATAATTGATACTTTACGCAGCATCGGAGAAATACATTACTTTACCGCTATAAGCAAGATTTAAGTTTTCTTCTGTGAGTACTTGTTGTCGTGAACCTGTGGCAATTAATTCACGATTTAGTAAGATTAAATCATCAAAGTGGGTGATTGATTCGCCTAAGTCGTGGTTGACTACTAGGACGATTTTGCCAGCGGTAGTGAGTTCGTGGAAAACTTCAAAAATCACTGCCTGGGTTTTCTGATCAATGCCTACCAATGGTTCATCAAAACAGAAAATATCTGCTTGCTGGGCTAAGGCACGGGCTAAAAATACCCGTTGTTGTTGTCCTCCAGAAAGTTCGCCAATCGGGCGATCGCCGTAAGCACTCATCCCCACTCTTTCTATGGCATTTTTTGCTACTTGGCGGCTGACGGCTGAGAAACTGCGTAACCAGCCGGTTTTTTTCACCCGTCCCATCATCACCACATCCCAAACTGTCGCGGGATAAGTCCAGTCTATTTGGCTACGCTGTGGCACATAGGCAACTTTGTCTAGTTGCTGCATCAAGGGCTGATTTTGGTATAAAACTGAGCCACTGCTCAGGGGAACTAACCCCAATATGCCTTTCATTAACGTACTTTTACCCGCACCATTAGGTCCGAAAATACCCGTCAGTCGCCCCGGTTTAACAATACAGTTAACGTCCCTCAAGGCTTCTTGCGTACGGTAGTGTACTCCTAAATGAGCGATGTTAATTGCTGCTGGGGAATTCATGTCAATAGATTTAATAACTTGTGCAGGTATCTCTCCAGCTTGTCGCTGAGATTGGCTAATTTTCTGGTAAAAAGAGACGTTTTGCATAACTGCGCTTAAATATTCATTTCTTGAGCTTACTATAAAAATGAGAGAAATATGAAAAAATCTATAATTAGAAGTAATACCTGAAATCAATGAAATTAATACTACAGATAGAGGCTAAGGCAGACGGGATCAGGAAAACAACGGTTTCTCGGCTTTGGCTGGGGATGCTTTTACCTTTGGCTTTATTCAGTTGTACTCAGTTAAACCCTAACCCCAACTCTGCCAAAGGAGATGGTAAGCCGCGAGTTGTGGCAACGAGCACGATTCTTGCTGATTTGACACAAGAGATTGCCGGCGACGAAATTCAGCTTACCGGAATTCTCAAACCGGGTGCAGATCCTCACGTTTACGAACCAGTACCAGCAGACAGCCGGGTTTTGGAAGAAGCGGATTTGATTGTGTATAACGGCTATAACCTAGAACCAGGGCTGATTAAGTTAATGAATGCTGCTGGTTCTAAAGCGCGGAAGTTAGCAGCGGGGGAAGCTGTCAAGCCTTTGCGGTTAGAGAAGGGTAAAGGAGAAGTTGTGCCTGATCCTCACGTTTGGGGAAATGCCGAAAATGCGATCGCCATGGTGGAGGCAATTCGCGATGCTTTGATTGAGTTATCACCAGCAGACAAAGAGAAATTTACTCAGAAGGCGTCAGAACTGACTAACGAATTACAGCAGCTACATATCTGGATTAATCAACAAATTCAAACTATTCCCCCAGATAAACGCAAACTGATCACCACCCACGATGCATTTCAATATTATGGACAAGCTTACGGAATGGCGATCGCCGGAACTTTAATTGGCATCAGCACCGAAGAACAACCCAGCGCCCAAACAGTACAGCGATTAGTAGAGTCAGTTAAAAAGATAGGCGTACCCGCAATTTTTGCCGAAACCACAATTAATCCAGCTTTAATTAAAACCGTTGCTCAAGAAGCAGGCGTGACATTAGCCCCACATCAACTTTATTCTGATTCTATTGGTGCAAAAGGCAGTGATGGAGAGACTTACATCAAAATGATGGAGGCAAATACTCGCAGCATTGTAGAAGCATTAGGGGGAAAATCTACACCATTCAAACCAAAGAAATAAATCAAATTATCAAAGTGATCAGAGCAGGTACAAAAAGTTAGTTATTTCTTGAGTCATTGGTTATATATCTTTTGATAATCAACTCTGATATCTATTCTCAAACTCTCTCTGGGGAAAGAACTCATTCCGCCTATATTTTTATAAATTTAGATGAGCGAGAGTACAGTTCTTAATTCCCAAAAAAAGCCATGAATAAGGATTATCTAGATCAAGAAATTAATCAACCAGTAAGTGAAGATTGGCATTCTAGAGAAGAACCAACAGTAAAAGAAAGAAATTTAACAGCCAATCCGGGAGATGTAATTTCCCAAAAACCGCAATCAATTGAAGAGAAAGCCAAACAAGTTGCTGTAGACGTACCCGACATTACAGGCGACTGGATTAAAGTTCCGACTTACTTTGTGGTGGAATATCCCGATGGCACAAAAAAGGCACTCCACCATGTGAAAGACGCTGAAGCAATTTCTGATGTGATTCGCCAAGCACGAATGGATGAAAATGGCAATCGTATTTGGTGGTAGCTACTATTATGAGGAAATTAATCCCCCCTTGGCTAGGGATGTTGGGGGGATATTCTTTGCCTCTCGTTGACTAACCAAAAAATATCGCATCCTGTCTCTAAGTTGGTTTAAAATAAACTGGTGAACAAAAATGGTAAATTTCATAAATACCGAAGAATTGACACGTTGGAGTACACCAGAAATTAAAAATCACATTTTAGCCCTAGTGAAAGATCGTCAGGTAGAATCACTAAAAGCTAAAGTAGATTTTTATAAAAATCAATTAGCCGGATATTTTTCAGAATTGAGCAAACGCAACCCGTTTCCCAAAATTAGCGAACAACTGTCAATTGTCATGGGAGTATGGACACCAATCTGGTCTACCATACCGTTTCAGGACATTTTACCAGGTAGGATATATGACCAGTCTTACCAAATCTTTCATGGCAATGGTTACTATGCCAATATTGCCCGCTATGCACCAGGACAAGAGTCTGCTTTTTGGCGAAAATTCGCCTCGATACTGCCAGCTTATGACTTAATAGTTTTGCAAAAGTATGGAATTCAAAATGAGCAATGGTATATCCAAAATGTTGGCATATTCCAAGCATTCAAAAACAGAGAAGAACCGCTGACAATCGATTATGCGGATGAGTGGTTTACATCAATAGTCTCATCTAAATTCCAGGATAATTCGCCAAAAATAGAGTTACAGCAAGAAATTAACTTAGACAAGATGGATAGAGGTACTGTCAAGAAATTTGAGAAAGCCTATCTAGCTACCCCAACTTTAGAACATCTATATATAGATCATGATTTTCGGCTAGTTAAGAGTCAGCGAGAAGCCACACAGCGTCCGAGTTATACAATTGCTGAACGCATCCGTTAAACATCGCTATGCACTCAACACAACGACAAGTTACTAGCACTAACAGCTACCACTATCTGCTTTTCTTACCCAATCAGGACACAGCAAAAGAACAGCTTTTGCCGACAATCTTATTTTTACACGGTGCCGGTGAGCGCGGCTCTAACTTAGAAGATGTGAAAAGGCACGGCGTTGCTAAAATTGTTGAAGAACAGCCGAATTTCCCTTTTATTGTCATCTCCCCCCAATGTCCACCAGGTCAGAACTGGTCAGTAGAACTTCTGAGCAACCTTCTGGATGAAGCTATATCAGCTTACCCGATTGATCCACATCGGGTTTACTTGACCGGCTTAAGCATGGGTGGTTACGGAACATGGCATTGGGCAGCAGCAGAACCCCACAGATTTGCCGCCATAGCGCCCGTCTGCGGCGGTGGCAACCCAATCAGAGCACGTAAATTGAAAAATCTGCCCGTGTGGGTATTTCATGGGGCTAGAGATAATGTAGTGCCTTTGAGAGAGTCGGAACTTATGGTTTCAGCGCTGAAAACCTACGGCGGAAATGTAAAGTTAACAGTTTACCCAGAAGCCGAACACGACTCTTGGACACAGACATATAATAATCCACAATTATATGAGTGGTTTTTGCAGCATCGCCGGCAGAAGACTTTAGTTTGAGCTAAATTAATGCAAGAAGCGCTTGCACTAATTACTCATCTGGATAAACTTTGTCTCTAAATTAAAATTACAGCAATTTTCAGGTAAATAAACTTGCGGGGTAGGGGCACAGCATTGCTGTGCCCCTACGAGAGGTGTTGTTCAAATAAACGGAAACTACTGTTTTGATGGCTTACTCTATTTCATTTTCCTTATTTGCTGCTTCTTCATCTATTTCCCCTTGATAAAATGGATACGCTACTGGTTCTTCTGTTGCACCACTACCCGATACGCTGCTGTGAGAAATTTCAGTATAAACTACCGAAATTCCCTGATTATGTTGGGGAAGACGAATAAAGAAGTCCTCATTTGTTGGGTTATACCCTATCTCTATTACCTGTATATTCTCAGCGTCTGCTACTTTTATTGCCCCTGGGTCTAATCTTGCTGTAGTGACAACAATTCCGAGGTCTGCCCCTACATCTTTAATAATATAAGCAAATGCAGCTATAATATTTTGTTTGATGTTTGTTTTGTGATGCTTGCATTCAATGATTAAAAGCCGATTATTCATATCACGCCCATAAGCATCAACATTCCAACCTGTTCCAGATTTATTACCGGGTAGGCGTTCTTCTGGTTTAATGTAAATACCAGATAAGAGGATGTTTTAAAAGTCTTTGGTGATGTATCAAAAATATTGAGATCCCCCTAAATCCCCCTTGGAAAGGGGGACTTTGACTCCAATTCCCCCCTTTTTAAGGGGGGCTAGGGGGGATCTCGATACGACTTGATATTTTACAAACATCCTCTAAATTAAATTTATCCTCTAAATATTTCCTAACTGTTTCATCATTAAGAATATTCCTGGTATAGTTTTCATATGGTTTCCCATCATTTTTCTTTTCTTTAACAACATTTTTCTTTTTAGGCATAAATTCCTTCAATCAAAACTAAAAAAAATGTAGCAATCTTACAAGCAAAAGGCGTATCTGATATATTTGACAATTTTACCAACTAAATAAAGCTGATTCTTCAACATTATCGAATGTACTTAATACCATAACTTAAATAAATTAATGCAGCAAGCTGCTGCACAAAATACAAATCAGTGTCAGCTTCAGCAAATCCTTTAGTTAATGAAGTTATATAGCAGGGCTATTTCATTTGGGAAAACTTATTTTTCTTCTCTTCGTGTCCTATCTCTTCGAGACGCTGCGCGAACGTGCCTTCGTGGTTGATTAAAATTTAAATCTACAAATCACACAGATAGCCTGCAAATTAGATCAAAATAGATATGTAGCCTGTTGCCTACTCCACCTTGAATCAACCTAACTCAGTGCGTAATCAGCAAGAAACTCATTTAAACCGCGCTCGTGCTAGTCTCAGACAAGCGCTGTCTTGGTATGGATATCTTCGTAAGTCAGGACAGTTAACATCAAACCCAGAATTGGCAGGTTTGGTAAAACCAGAAATAGAGGCTTTAAACGCCACACTCAACAAGCTAGATTCTAATGTGATTAGAATTGCTGTCTTTGGTTTGGTGAGTCGGGGGAAGTCAGCGGTATTAAATGCCTTGCTGGGTGAAAAGATTTTGCAAACTGGGCCTCTCAACGGTGTGACTCAATGGCCTCGTTCTGTACGCTGGCAACCAGGGGGTAAGGTGCTGGTAGAATTAATTGATACACCTGGATTAGATGAAATTGAGGGCGATGCACGGGCGCAAATGGCGCGAGAAGTGGCACAGCAAGCTGATTTAATCTTGTTTGTCGTATCTGGAGATATCACGCGTACAGAGTATCAAGGATTGCTGGAATTGCGACAGGCACAAAAACCCCTGATTTTGGTGTTTAACAAGATTGACTTATACCCAGATACAGACCGGACAAAGATTTACAATAATCTACAGCAGTTGGGTGCAGGGAATCCCCAAGCCAAGCCTTTATTACCTGATGAAATTGTGATGGTGGCTGCGGAACCTGCACCAATGGAGGTGCGCGTTGAGTGGCCTGATGGACGTGTTAGTTATGAATGGGAAACTCCACCACCTCAGGTAGATGAACTGAAGCAGACAATTTTGAATATATTGAATCGTGAGGGGCGATCGCTACTTGCCTTAAACGCACTCATCCAAGCACGGGATGCAGAAGCGGCGATCGCTCAAAAAACCATCGATTTACGCGAACAAGAAGCAGAAGACACCATTTGGCAATTTACCAAATATAAAGCTTTAGCAGTCGGCTTAAATCCCATCGCCTTCTTAGACATCCTCGGTGGAACTGTCGCAGATTTGGCTTTAATTCGCTCTCTGGCTAGGTTGTACGGTTTACCCATGACTAGCTATGAAGCCAGCAAAATTCTCAAAACGATTTTATTCAGTTCCGGTGGCTTGCTACTGGGAGAATTAGGCAGTAGTCTGCTGCTAGGTTTAGGCAAGAGTACAGCCGCTATTGCCAGCGGTGACAACCCTACCAATATTACCGCCTTTGCCGGAAGTGCGATCGCTCAAGCAGGTATCGCCGGTTATGGCGCTTACTCTGTAGGTAAAGCCGCCCAAGTCTATCTAGAAAAAGGCTGTACTTGGGGGCAATTGGGCGCTAGCACCGTCATTCAAGAAATTCTTTCGGAAGTTGATCAAAACACAATTCTGTATCGCTTGCGCCAAGAATTGGGGGTCAAGTTCGGAGAGTTGTAAAATGTAACTCACCCCAGCCCTACTGATAAGTAAAAATTAATTTGTAGTTGTAGCTACAATATCTTTTTAAGAAATTCTGTTTAATTAAATGTGATCAGTGAATCATAGATTTGCATAACCTTCCAGCCCGGAATTCAACAGTTATTGCAACGGGTGTAGCCTAATTACCTTTAAAAATTGCAAATGACAAGAGGGCTTTCACCACTCATTCTCGCTAAAAGAATGACGGTGTTTACACCAGATTCTTATGTGGAGCTTATCTAAACTAGAAATGTGAGTTTACTGATGTTAACAGCCGCTCACAATCAATTTTTATCCCAGTAAACAAAGGTAAAAAAAACATGACCACAACCTTAAACGTGACTCCAACTCTTGAAGAAACAATTGTCGAAGCGATCGCAGAAGCCCGTGAAACCTGCGATATTAATGGCATTAATTCCGCTGGTTGTGCTGTAGCCTGGGACATCGTTGAAGAATTGCAAGCTGAAAAAGCAGATCAACAGCGAGCAAAACAACAACAAACCTCCTTAGAAAACTATTGCGACAACCATCCAGATTCCGTAGAGTGCCTAATCTACGACGTTTAACCATCTCCTAAATCCACCACCGCTGATTTAGTCATCATGCTCAATAGCCTCTAAAATCAGCGGTAAATCCCTAAACAATATCTACATATAGCAATTTTATTTCACTCAGATCCCTCAGATCCCCGACTTCTTTGAGAAGTCGGGGATCTTGTTCTTCACGAATTATTTAATATTTATCTATATTAGTCCGCGCAGGACGTTCGGCGAAGCTCAGTCGAGCCGCGGACTTTGTTCTGGTAGCCACGATTTTAATCGTTCGGCTTTGTATTGAATGCATTCGTTATTTTTTACATAAAAAATAATTAACTACGTAAAATAAATAAATTAAGTCAGAAAAATCAATAATTATCTCTTACTAGCAAAATCGAGAAATTATCTGTGTGCATCTATGGTGATCAATATCCTTAGAATATCATGAATTGTGCATTAAACTAAGTTAAGACAGGCGAAAAATTTTAAATTTATTACTCATAACTTTCTAAAGTTCTATCTTCCGCCGGATGAGGTTTTCAAACTTTGGGGGGATGCATTAGGTACCTAAATTCCTGGATTCTGAGAAATACATAGAGTTGGGTATTGCCAAAAATACAGCGAAATCCTTAATTCCCAAATTTAAATATAGATAGAGGCAGGAAATACAATGATTCAAAGTATGGAATTCTTACTGGAACGTTACAACCCACTTTTGTGGGTGGCACAGATTCCAGTAGGATCATCGACCGTCACACCAGCGCAGGCCTCGGTTCTCACTTCTGGGCCGCGCTTTTTTGTCGCTTTAATCTCTGGTGTGATTCTCGCCTTTGCTTTCCAATTAGTTTTAACAAACCTCTCCATTGCTGCTGGTATTTCCTATCTGGGACATTCATCTGAATCTGATTCAGGTAGTGGGGAAGTCGGCAGCTTCGGCGGCACAATTCGCAAAATTGGCACAGCCCTAGGAGTTTGGACATTAGTAACGGTGACAATTGCCTTATTAATCGCCTGTTTTTTGGCTGTGAAATTGAGCTTGTTGATTTTAGACCCCAGACTGGGAGCAATTCTCGGTTTAGTGATTTGGGGTGCATATTTTTTGCTTTTAGTTTGGGTGAGTTCTACCACTGTGGGTTCTTTAATTGGCTCAGTGGTCAACACCGCAACTTCTGGCTTTCAGGCGATTTTGGGGACGGCTACCGCTGCAATGGGGGCAAAAGCTGTAAATCAGCAAGTGGTAGCGACAGCAGAAGCAGCAGCCTCTGCGATGCGTCGGGAAATCGGTAACGCTATCGACCCGATGAGCATCCGGGAGAATATTGAAGATTACATAGAGAAGCTACGTCCCCCAGAAATAGATGTCTCTAGAATGCGGGCTGAGTTTGAAAAAATCCTTAATGAACCGCAATTTAAGGAAATTGCCAGTCATCCAGACCTCCGCAACATCGACCGTCAGCGGTTTATTGAGCTAGTTAGCGATGGCGCGGGAGCGCCCGCCGGAGGCGATCGCACTAACCTCTCGAAAAAAGAGGTTAACCGCATTGCAGACACCTTGTTCAAGGTTTGGCAACAGACGGTAAGTCAGCAACGTCCCACCCCCAACCATGTAGGTGAGTTGGTGGAATATCTTAAGTCACTCCCCCCAGGACAAGCTAAGACAGATGAACTCAACGCCAAACTGGATCGGCTAATTGCCGAAACCCAGGGTTCAAAGGAAGCAGAACCAAAACCTGCTGGTTTCGTACAACAAGCAATATCAGCACTCACCGGCGTTGTCTTGGGAAGAGCGGATTTGTCAGATTTGGATGTGGAAAAAATTTGGCGATCGCTTTCTTCTGCTAGAGAAAAAGTCGCTACCCAAGCCAACAAGCTAGGATTACCCGCAGCAGCACAACCCTACAGCCCAATTCACGCTGATGTGGAAAACTACCTGCTCAACACCTACGCTTGGCAACTAAGCCAGGAAAGAATTGCCCAGGAATTCCGCGATGTGATCTATGATCCCGCCGCTGATCCGGGAATTGTCCGCAGGGAAGTAGAGAAACTGTCCCGCAACGATTTTGTCAACATTCTCCAACAACGGGGACTGCTGACTCAAGCCCAAATTCAGCGAGTTGCTGATCAACTGGAAGCTGTGCGCCAAAACGTGTTGGTGACTGTCACCGCTGCTGAAGAAAGAGAAATAGTCCAAGACTTGCAACGACGAGTTGAAACTTATCTACTTGTTTCCAGCAAAGCAGATTTAACGCCAGAAGCAATTGAGCAGAATTTCAAACCGCTGTTGGCAGATCCAGAAGCAGATTATGAAACTTTGTCCCGGCGAATGGCCCTAGTTGAACGTCAGGAGTTGCGGGAGATATTGCGAGAACGCAATGATATTGAAGCTTCAGAAATCGACCCGATTTTAGACGAATTGGAAGCACAGCGCGATCGCGTTTTGGTCGAATCTCTGGGACTGCTAGAACAGGCACAACATCAAGCCGAAACCCTGTGGTTGAATATCGAGTCATATCTGCGTAATACCAGGAAAGAAGAATTAAACCCTGATGCCATCCGCGCCGATCTCAAAAGACTGCTGTCAGATCCCCAAGCGGGAATTGCGGCAATTCGCTGGCGATTATCTCGCTTTGACCGGGATACCTTGGTGAAGTTGTTGAGTCAGCGCCAAGACTTAACCCCAGAACAAGCTAATCAAATTATTGATGTGGTTGAAGAGTCTTGGCATAACATCCGCCATGCACCGCAAATAGTCGCAGATAAAGCTAAGGAGCAATATGACTCTGTGTCTACGACGATTGCCGATTACCTCCGGAAAACTGGTAAAGAAGAACTCAACCCAGAAGGGATTCAGCGGGATTTCACTAAACTGTTTGAAAATCCTAAAGAAGGGGCGGTGGCACTGCGTCAGCGCTTGTCACATATAGACCGGGATACCTTAGTGAAGTTGCTGAGTCAGCGGCAAGACTTGAGTGAACAGCAAGTCAATCAGATCATTGATGGTGTGCAAACTTCGATTCGCAACATTGTGCGATCGCCCCGTCGTCTAGCTACCCGCACACAGCAAAAAGTGCAAAATTTCCAAACTTATCTGCAAGAGTATTTGCGGCGGACTGGCAAGGAAGAATTGAACCCAGAAAGTATCAAGCGCGATATGCAACTGTTGTTGCATGATCCACGGGTGGGAATCGAAAGTTTTAGCGATCGCCTCGCCCATTTTGACCGTGAGACAATTATTGCCCTGCTGAAAATTCGGGAAGATATTTCTGATGTAGAAGCGGCCAGGATTGCAGATAACGTTGTATCAGTGCGCGATCAATTTGTCGAACAGGTGCGGGGTATGCAACGGCGGATTCAAGATACAATTGAGGATGTTTTTGCCCGTGTCCGCAACTATCTCAACTCCTTAGATCGCCCAGAACTTAACTACGACAGTATCAAGCGCGATATTCGCACGTTGTTGGAAGATCCCCATGCGGGATTTGATGCCTTGCGCGATCGCCTATCCCATTTTGACCGTGATACCTTAGTCGCCGTTTTGAGTTCCCGTGAGGATATCTCTGAAGAAGACGCCAACCGAATTATTGACCAAATTGAACGCGCCCGGAATACGGTGTTGCAACGAGCCGAACGCATACAACAGGAAACGCAACGCCGCCTAGAAGAAGTGAAGCACCAAGCCCAGCGCCAAGCTGAGGAAACGAGAAAAGCAGCAGCAACGGCCGCTTGGTGGTTGTTCGCCACAGCAACCGTTTCAGCTATTTTCTCAGCCTTAGGCGGTGCGATCGCAGTTTTAGTTGTGTAGTTTAACAAGTTGTCTCTGCTAAATTTTCAGCCTCCCACTTGGGTGGCTTTTTTTTTGGATTGTGGAATTAATAAAAACTTATGATATCGGTTAACCTCTGTGCTTATTTATGATTAGTATAATATTGTGTTAACAGTAGTATTTAATAAAGTCCATGAACCCACTGATCATCGAAAAACTAAATAAACTCGAAGAACAAAAACAGATTAAGATATTTTATGCTTGTGAGTCTGGTTCGCGTGCATGGGGATTTCCTTCACTAGACAGCGATTATGATATACGTTTTATCTATACACATCCAACTGATTGGTATCTGACTTTGAAAGAAAAAGAAGATACCATTGAAATACCAATAAATAATGAACTTGACATCGGCGGATGGGAACTTAAAAAAGCACTTAAGCTGATGTGGAAATCTAACGCACCCTTGCTAGAATGGATACAATCACCAATTGTATATAAAAAAGAAGACACCTTCCTAAAAGAAATGCAGCAATTGGGAGAACAATGCTTTTCAGCTATTGCTGTAATGTACCATTATCTAAATATGGCGAAAAAATATGTTGAGATCTGCTCATCAGGTGAACAGGTGAAACTCAAACATTACTTTTATGCTTTAAGAGCGACAATTGCTGGAGAATGGATAAAACAAAAGCAAACCATGCCACCTGTTGAATTTACAAATATGCTCACTCTTATTGATAAAAGCTTAGAGAACAGAATAAATGACTTAGTCGAATTGAAATCAAGGACAGATGAATCATATTTGCATTTTCGAGAACCGCTGATTGATGCTTTTCTTATTGATACAATTCAAGAAAATGAACGGATAGCAAAAGAATTAAATCTGGCAAATATAGATTTGAATCAACTGGATAATTTTTTCAGAAAATGGATAAAATGATCTTAGATAGTTAACTTACGCCATCCTCTTTTTTCTATTGTTCTGACATTCTCTACATCTTTCAAAACCAGCAAATATTTAGCAAGAAATTTAAGTTCTTTATCTGAAGATTCGCCCTTATATTCTTTGATATAGATTGCATTGCCATAGCTGTTTACTACTTTACTTGGGGTGTCATCAACTATCAAAACTTGTTTCAGATCAAAGCCTTTTTTACTGACTTTTTTAAGTTGCTTAGTGTAGTGATAATAGCTGTTTACATCTAAGTTATAATTGTAAAACTCATCTAGTTGAAGTAAAATTTTTGGCGTACAACGGTTTCTACTCCAGACAAATTTTAGATTTATGGATGCTGGAAATATCTGTTTCACAATTTCTTGTACGTAATCTTCTGCTGCTGATGACCAAACAGCTAAGTCAAATCTTTGACCACATTCTTCGATAAATTCATCTAAAAATGGTCTTTTATAAACAAAATAATCAAAAACTATAAAATCAGGTTCTTCTTCTAACTTTTGCTCTGTGGCGTGAATAAGTGTTTCGTCTAAGTCTAAAATTAACAGCATATTTTTTTAGTAAAAATCAATATTTACGTATGTTGGGAAGATATCCCAACATTAAACATCACTAAATGAACCCTCTTATCCTCCAGTTCTCAGAGGCGGACTCTACGGGAAGCTACGCGAACTTTCATGTAAACGCGACTTCCATTCTTCAGGGCGAATTTAACGTTTTTGCGCCAATTTCATCACACCTGCACCAATAAATAAACCCGCAATTTGTCCCCAATAGCCAAAGCTAGATTGATTCACCCCACCAGAAATATTTAAACCGCCAATACCATAAAACCACTGTTGTACAAACCACCAAAATAGATAGTAAAAAGCAGGTAATTCAATCGGGATATACACGATAATTAACGGTAAAATAGTATCTATTTTGGCTTGGGGAAACTTGAAGACATAAGCTCCTAAAATAGCTGCAATCGCCCCATTTGCTCCAATCAATGGCACTGTCAAACTTGGTTCCGCCAGAATTTGCACCACCTCTGTTAGCAACCCAGCAGCCAAGTAAAGTCCTAAATAGCGTCTAGTACCTAGAATATTTTCTACAGTCTTGCCGAAAACCCACAAAAATATTAGATTACCCAAGATTTGACTAAAACTACTGTGGAGAAATATCGCCAAAATCAGGGAAAATGAACGCCAAAATACAACTATCCAAGCCGCTGGGTTGAAAAACACTGCATTTGTGATTGCCTGATTGATCTGCGCCGGAATAACACCCCAACTGTTGATAAAATTGCCTAATTCACCGCTCAGTTCTAGTTTTAGCTCCCATAGGAATATGACCAGGTTAATACCAATCAGCCAATAATTTATCATCGGCTTGCTTCGACTGCGAATATTATCACTGATAGGAATCATCTAAATTAGCCATTATTCGTTAGTTAATTCCCCCATCTCCCCAGTATCCGGTTAGCCTGTGGCAAGATTGGAATCAGGTAATATTGTACTCAACTAGGCAAACCAGATGCTGGGAAACACACTTGTTGGAAGATACCAAATTATTAGCCACTTGGGAGGTGGTGGATTTGGTGAAACTTTTATCGCTTATGATACTCAATTGCCTGGAACACCTGAATGTGTCGTCAAGAAGCTGAAACCTCAGTCAACCGATCCAGTAACTTTGGAGACGGCTAGGCGTTTATTTGATACGGAAGCGCAAGTACTGTATAAGTTAGGTACTCACGATCGCATTCCCCAACTTTTAGCTTACTTTGAAGAAAACGCAGAATTCTATCTTGTACAGGAATTTATCCCAGGTGATGACCTGAGTAAAGAAATAACACCAGGAACAACCCTAAGTCAAGATCAGGTTATTTCCCTGCTGCGAGAAATTTTGCAAATATTAGAATTTGTCCATCAACAAAAGGTAATTCACCGTGATGTCAATCCGCGAAATATCCTCAGACGCCAGCAAGATGGCAAGTTAATATTAATAGATTTTGGTGCAGTTAAACAAATCACTACTCAGGTGATTATTCCCGGAGGTAAAACTAAATCTACTGTGGCTATTGGTACTCCTGGTTATATTCCTGGTGAGCAAGCCCAGGGGACACCAAAATTTAGCAGCGATCTCTATGCTTTGGGGATAATAGCTATTCAATCTCTCACAGGATTAAACCCTGAACAAATAGAAAAGGATGCCGAAACTAATGAAATTATCTGGCGGAATTCTGCCGCAGTATCACCAGAATTTGCCCAATTTATCGACAAAATGGTGTGTTATGATTTCCGCCAACGTTACCCTTCGGCAAAGTTGGCATTACAAGCGCTGCAAGAGTTAGCACCGCTCACCTCTGGTACAATAGCTTTAGCCCCCGCTGCTCTACCCAATAACATCAAAACTCGACCACTTAATAAAAAAGGCATATTTCTGAAGTTTTTATTAGCGATGTTTCTAGTTGGTGTTAGTGGCACAGCATCAGTATTTATTGTTAAGGAGATTAATAATAATAATGCCACAGAATTATATAAACAAGGTAACACATTTTTAGAATTGCAACGTTATCAAGATGCGCTGGCAGTTTATGAAAAAGCAGTTAATCTCAAACCAAATTATGTTCAAGGATGGAATGGACAAGGCAAAGCACTATTTGAATTAAAAAAATATCCAGAAGCACTGGCAGCTTATGATAAAGCAATACAAATCCAGCCGGATTATTTAGAAGCTTGGAGTGGTAGAGGCTTTAGTTTGGCAAATTTACAACGATATTCAGAAGCGATCGCCTCTTTTGACAGAGCAATACAACTGAAAAATGACTACCCAGAAGTATGGAATGCTAAAGGTGATGCTTTCAGAAATTTAAATCAATACGACAATGCTATTAAATCTTATGAGAAAGCAATTGAATTTCAACCAGAATATTATGAAGCTTGGTATAAAAAAGGATTAGCATTACATAATTTAAAACAGTATGATGAAGCTGTTATTGCCTTTAATAAGGTAGTGGAACTAAAACCAGATTACAACTCAGCCTGGTATAGTTTGGGAAATGCATTAGTCAATTTAAACCGCTACCAAGATGCATTTATAGCTTATGACAAAGCGGTGCAATATAAGCCAAGTTATAATATAGCTTGGTTTTCAAGAGGTAATATGCTCATTAACTTGCGGCGCTATCCAGAAGCAATTGAGTCTTTTAATCAAGTAATTAAATACAATCCCAGCAATTATCAAGCCTGGTATAGTCGAGGCTGGTCGCTACATCAAATCCAACGCTATCAAGAAGCGATAGAATCTTATAATAAAGCACTCGCCTTGAAACGAAATGATTATCTAGTATGGTATGCACTGGGAAACTCACAATATAGTTTGCAGAAATATGAAGATGCGATCGCATCCTATAACAAGGCCGTGCGCTACAAGGCTGACCATTACGAGAGTTGGTATAGTCGGGGTAACGCTTTTTTGAACTTGCGGCGGTATCAAGAGGCGATCGCATCTTATGAGCAAGCGATTAAATACAAGCCTAATTACCAACAAGCGATAGACGCCCGCAATCAAGCACAAGTTCAACTGGAAGCCACAACATCAAAGCCTGTGGTCGTACCAACTATAACAAGTCCTGGGTTGACACCTTAAACAAATCAAATAAATTAAGCCTCAGATTTTTAGCTAGCAAGTTACTAATAAAACCAATTTGAGCAATGATGGCGATAATTGGATTTCAGAAAAACTTATTCACTAGATTTTTCACAATTCCAAATGGTATAACTAGCGAATATTTACCTCTTCCAGGTAATTCTCTATTGGCAAAGTTTGATTTCTATTAGCTGAGTTGCTGCGAACAAATGAATCTTGTTTTGGTGGAGACGGAACCATTTTCAATATAGCTATATTTTGAGCTTCAGTACGTAGACGCTGCTTTTGAGTATACTCATTCAATTTGATTTGAGCTTGAGCATAAACTGAAGTGTTTTTGGAAATTTTATGGATAAATTTTATCGCATCGTCAAAGTTACCAACAGATGCTTTTTGGTAGGCTTTATGTAAAAAATATTCTGCTCTTATTTGCCGTTTTTGAGTGTACTCAACCAACTTTCGTTTAACTATAGCACCAGCCGCACTTTCTTGAGGAATTTGACGCAGATATTCTAAAGCAACAGAAAATTCTCTATTCTCTGCTTTTTCGTAAGCTTTAGCTAATAAGTCTTGCGTCTGTGCTTCGATATTAGCCTGTGCTTGCTCAACTAGTTTGCTGATTTTAAATTGCCAATATGCAATACTCGGCACTTTTGGCACAGCATGTAGTACATCTGACCATCTACCCTCATTCAAGGCTTGTTCTGTGACTAAATAGTGTTCTGTAGCAATTTGCCATTGCTGCTGCCATGCTTCAATTGTGGCTTGAGCTTCTGGATAAACATTGCTGTGGGAGGGAATTGATTTAGCCAGTCCGATCGCTTTTTGCAAATCCCCTGCTTGATATTCTTTTGTTGCTTTATATAAAGTTTCTGTCTCTGATGGAACCGAAGAATTATTAACTAAAGAATAGGTTCCTAATCCCATCAACAAAGAATTCACTGTTAGTCCAACTTTAATGCCTGTTAATAGTGGAGATGAGGAGCTAAATACAGATTGCTGGTGAGAAATATTATCCTCAACCTCTGACTTTTGGGTGACTTGAAACTGTGATTCTGTGATTTGTTGTGGCTGAGTTTGCCGAAATATTTGTTCGAGTACGCGCAGTATATCACTCGCAGATTGAAAGCGCTCTAGGAAATTGTAGCGGATCATTCGGTTAAGAACAGCAGCTAAATAATTATTAACTGGGGTGTTTTCAGAACGCCAGAAAATTTCATTGGTGTGAGAATCTATGTTTAATTGTAGAGGAGCTATTCCTGTTAAAGCCTGGATGGCAATCATCCCCAAAGCATAAAGGTCACTATTGGGCTTTGTTTGACCAATAAATTGCTCTGGTGGTATATACCCCAATGAGGTAACCGGAATTAGACAAATGGGTAATTCGGCGTCAATGCTAAAGTCAATTGGCTGAATTGAGCCAAAGTCAATCAGAACTAACTTGCCGTCAGAGGCACGTCTAATGATATTTTCTGGTTTGACATCGCAATGAATAAAGCCTTGAGAGTGAACAAATTCTAAGATACCTAAAACATCTTTGAGGAATTCTACAACTTCGCTTTCACTCCACAAATCTCCCCATTGTTGATTGCTCGGCAGTTCTGTTGTCAAGGAATGTCCTACAATATACTCTTGTATTAAATAAAATCGCTCATTCTCTTCAAAGCAAGTAATAAGTCTGGGAATTTGGTGATGGCATCCCAGATGCTTCAGGGTTTCGGTTTCTGTGAGAAAGCGTAACCTGAGGTAGTCTAAGTAGCTAGATTGGCGACTGTTTACCTTCAGCTGTTTAACAACGCATTTGGGGTTTTCTGGGCAATCGATATCTGCGGCAATATATGTTTGTCCGAATACGCCTGCACCTAGACCTTGGACAATTTGATAACGTGATTGTAGTATTTTACCGATCATGTGGTAGCTCATGAGCTGGTTACTTAGAGATTCATATATATCTTTTCTGACATTGCTACCAGTTTCCGGAATCCTAAAGAAGAAATTTAAGTAAAGAATCTTCGTAAAAGTATCAGTTAGAAGTTATGGAGTTAGAGGTAATTAAAAAGTGTCTAATTACCTAGATTCTTTGCTGTGATCTTCTCTGTCTTCAAAGTTGTCTGTTAAAGGCTTGACCACTTTGGCGATCGCTTCTTGAACAAACACCTTGATAAACTCGTCCTTGCGGTTGATTTGAAATTGTTGCTGCACTACCTCGGTCATGCCGCCATCACCCCAATCTTGGTCATGACGGAAATACTCAATAAAACTCTTACCGGCAATTCGAGTTAAATATGCTGCTGTCACCCCTTGAATGGCTCGACCAATAATAAATGTCGCCACATTGAGTTGCAAAGCGGTAGAAAGTAATTGAATTGCTCCCTTGACAATGCCTAAACCGGCGATGGTTTTGCCTAAAGAAAGGGCTAACTCTCGCCCCCGTTCCATGTTCAATTCGCAGCCGTAAACTCTACCAATTTCCACGACCATTTGAGCATTAACGGCGGCTGTTGCGAGTAAATCTACGACTGGTAGAGGGGTGACTGATACTACACCAGCACCAATCCACTGAAACCGCTCGACGATTTTATCAGCTTGACGGCGACGCTGGGAATCAATGAGTTTTCGTGCTTCTTCTCCTAATCGCAGAGATTGTAAGAGAATGTTATCTGCGACTAAATCTTCACCTTCAGCGCGTAAAACTGCCGCCATTCGCCGCAATAAGGGGATAATATCTGGTTCTGGCTCGAAGGTTTCGCCAGTTTCTAATTGTGCCGGTTGGGGATTAGCGGCGATCGCTACTACATCATTAGGAGCAATAAATCCTAACACCCGTTGACGCAACCGAGCGAGGATGGATTCTTGATCAGCTTCTGTATATAAGTCAGTTTTGTTGAGCACGAGAAGCGATCGCTTGCCAATTTCCGCCAAACCCCGTAACGGCTCATATTCTGAGCGCCGTAAGTCATTATCCACAACAAACAACAGTAAATCTGCTTCCGTCGCCAATGCCCTGGCTAACTGTTCCCGTTCGGTGCCGGCGACACCCGCTTCTAAAATCCCTGGTGTATCTGTAATTAAAATTTTCCGTTCTAATCCCTTCAACCGTAGACAATAGGTTTCTCCTACCTGGGTTGTTCCCATTGGGGCATCCACCTGACCCACCATCCTTCCCATAATCGCATTTACTAAGGAGGTTTTGCCAGCGCTTCCCGTGCCAAACACCACTACTTGAATTTCTCCCCGTGCTAAGTTAGCCTCAATTTCTCGCGTACGACTGAGTAAAGCTTGACGTGTGACTTCATCTTGAATTTGCGCCACCTGTTGTTTCACCGCTTGGAGAGTGGTAGAAGCTGCATCAGATTTAGCGGCGGGAATTTGGGCGGGTGTCACTCGTTTGCTTCCACGGCGCGATCGCTGCTCACCCGCTTGAAGCACCAAGACATAATAGATAAAAGCTGCAACTAAGCCACCGACGAGGACAATCAGCAACAACAGCAGCAGATTGCCAAGCAGGGGAGAATAAGACAACTGCCAGTAAAGTCGTGAGAGGGAATCAATCAGCCACAGGGTTAGCCCCAAAATGACGATTAAACCAACAATCAACGTAACTATGCGCGAGAGAGGCATGAATCGCAAAGTTTAGTAGGTATGAAGTACGCATATGCTTCTCATCTTAATGGCTTCAGCGTTTTTATCCAGAGTAGAAAGAAGCAACTTTTGATCAACTGAGGCAGAATTTCTCCGTAAATTTCCCTCCAGCACTGGCTGCGGAGTTCGTTTTTCCCTTTGGCGTTAGATCAAGATCCAGATCTGGCGTACAGCACTGTCAATCACTCCCTCCTAAAATTCTAGTTTTTCAAGTTGATTTTTTCCTAGTCAGCAGCAAGTGGCAGCTTGTGCAAGAATTTGATTGAAATCAGAACCAAGGCAGAAATCAATTTATGGGACTTTTTGATCAAATTCTCGGTGCCGTCTCTAGCTCTAATCAACAAGGCGGTTTAGGTCAAATCGGCAATCTTCTCAACACTGTAGAGCAGCTGAAAAATACTACTGGTGCAGACTCCGCCACTATCCAAACGATTTTAACAGTCGTGGGTGGTCAAGTGCGATCGTCTTTGCAAGACAAGCAAGCTACAGATGGAGATGGTGCAGCACAAAATTTTGTTAATCAATTTGCTGGTACATCTCCCGACACCCAAGCCGTTAATTCGCTCTTTTCTCCAGCCATCCAACAACAGGTAGCTGAGATTGCAGCCCAGCGCACTGGCTTAGATGCTGAGATGATTCAACAATTACTACCTTCGATAGTGCCCGTGGTGCTAAATTTCTTGCAAGCTGGTGGAAATCCAGCAATAAGTTCTTTCCTTGATGGTGATGGTGATGGTGATGTTGATATCGCTGACGCTATCAAGTTAGCTAGTCGGTTTTTAGGACGCTAACACACTAACTTAATTTAGGACTTATACCAATTTTATGTGAGGCTGCATAGAATCATGAAATCCATTAATTCATCCGTTTCGCTCGGCGTTTAGAGGATGTCTGATTCGGATCAAAATTGATCGAGATCCCCCCAACCCACGCCACTTGCTTTAAGCCGGGAAACCCTAGTCGAGCAGTGGCTCCCCGAACGGGGGGCAAAAACTTCTCAAAGTCCCCCAAGTCCAGGGGAGCCAGCGAGCAGAACAGGAACGTCAACGAGCAGAACAAGAACATCAAAATTATCAAGACTTATTAGCGAAATTGCAAGCCAAAGGCATTGATATCAATAATCTCTAAAATTTAGGGGATCTTGTTCCTGACGTTTCCCTAATTTGTCCCTTGATTTGAGTCAGGTGTTTCCACCAAAACTAGATTCTTAGGGAATACCAAAAATAAATTATCCAGTAATCATAGACTTGTAGGCACACAGCAATGCTGTGTCCCTAGCTATTGGATATTTTTTTTAATTGGAAGTCCCTTAAAATTTATTGGTATGGGGACATCTGGTTTACAGTTCTTAACAAAGAAAATGCTTGACATATATTTTAAGCTATGCCAGTCTATATTTAAGACAGCCAAATAACAGCACTCTAAAGCAAGACTCGACAAGTGCAAAAATTGATTGTTGTCTAAGACAACGTAGAATCCCTTGCTTACTGCCAGGTATCGCGTTATTCTCTCGGCTGAACATTCAGCCTGATGTTGCGTCAAATCATTGACTAGACTATCAGCGGGAAAACTAGATATTTGGGTGAATGTTCAGGGGAAGGAATAACGCGCTACTTAGCAGTAAGCCGGGGATTATACGTTCTTAGACTAGAAATCAATTAGATTTGCCAAAAGAGAGCCTAACGAGAAGGGAAATACTTTTTGAGTATAAACCCCTTTCTTAAAGCTAGGCTGCTGCTAGATGTGTGATTTGTTGAAACTGTCCGGTTTCCTTAACCCAATTTCTGGACATACTCAAATGACAAGCCATCATTTACCCTCAAACGGACAAAAAAGCCTCAAGAAATATTCTATTGGCATTTTTTGCGATATTCAGAACGTTTCCTCAATTACCAAATTTGCTAGTTTATTGCTGGAATTTGCAGAACATAAAGGGACTGTAGCTTGCAAAAATATTTACTACAATTCACAGCATAAAGACCAAGTTGCTGCCAAAACTAAGCTAAAAGTTGTAGGCTTTAACTGTATTGATGTTCCTGACAGTTCAAAGAATAGTGCAGATGCTAGACTTACTTTTGATTGCTGTAAATTGTTTGCACCAAAACCTTCGCCTATTCCTAATATAATTATCCTAGTATTGGGAGACTGGGACTTTGCCGGATTGATATCTATGCTCAACTCTATGGGTAAAAAGGTGATAATCTTTGCTCAACGAGGTAGCGAAAGTTCAAGGTTGATTAATTTGGTTGGTGATGATAATTTCCACTTTTTAGATGATTTACCGCTATTAGTTGGGAAAAAGACTCAACCTCAAACCACTAACAACGAGCTTCAAATTAGTTACAATGAAGCTGAAGGATATCTAATTGAGACTGTCAAAAACGCAGTAAGCCAAGGTAAACCCACAAACTACGGCTATATTAGTAAATCAATGCGTCAACTTTACCCCAAATATCAGGGTGTTGCTTCTATCTTTACACCTGATGGGAAGAAATTTAAAAGCTTTGGTAAGTTTGTTGAAGCTGCTGTCGGTTCTTCAGGTAGAATCCAAAGGCAAAATCAGGAATTGCGTTTAATAAAGTAACATAAACTAGCTGCCTGAATTTGCTTTTAAAATCCAGTTATATTAATTAACTGGGATTTAACAAAACTACCGCACCTTGCGGTTTTTTGATTTTTGATGATAATAGTTAATTTCCGCTACAAGACAAAAGATAAAAATGCACAAACTTCTCACATTCACAAATGAAAAACTCCTCCGCCAAGCACTTACCCATCGTTCTTATGTCAACGAACACCCAGGAGAAGGCGAACATAACGAACGCCTAGAATTTCTTGGTGATGCTGTACTAAATTTCTTAAGCGGTGAATATCTCTATAAACGTCACCCAGAAAAAGGAGAAGATGAATTAACTCGTCGCCGTTCTGCATTAGTAGATGAAAAGCAATTAGCAAAGTTTGCTCTTGAGGTGGGTTTAGACTTTCGGATGCGTTTAGGACAAGGTGCAATTCGAGATGGAGGATATCAAAATCCTAATTTACTCAGCAGCACCTTTGAAGCAGTCCTCGGTGCTTACTATTTAGATAATAATTCCAATATTGAAGCAGTTCGCGCAATTATAGAACCGCTATTTGATTCTGTATCAGAAAAAATTGTTGTGTCTCGTTCTAATGTAGACTCAAAAAACCGCTTTCAAGAATGGGTGCAACGTAATGTTACCCCAAATCCCCCAATATATGAAACAGAACAAATAGGTGGACCTTCTCACGCGCCAGAATTCGTAGCTAAAGTTTTGGTGGATGGAAAAGAATACGGTGAAGGTAAAGGACGCAATAAAAAAGAAGCTGAAAAAGCCGCTGCTGAAGATGCGTTAGCTAAATTGAAAAAGAAAGCTTTGTTGTAGAGATGATGTTGCATCTCACGCAAAGGTGTAAAGTTCTTCTTCGTGTCTTTGCGCCTTTGCGCGAAATCAACCTTCATTTATTTCCAATTGCAAAGGCAAAATCACGGTGAAAGTAGAACCAACCCCCACCTGAGACACCAGTTTAACTTCTCCTTGCAAGAGTTTTACCAATCGCGAAACTATTGCTAAACCCAAGCCAGTGCTGTCAGGAAGGTAGGATTTAGCGCGATAGTAGGGTTCAAAAATCCGCTCTTGGTCTTCTGGAGCAATACCAATGCCGGTGTCGGAAACTGCGATCGCGCATTTGTCATTATCTAGCACCTGAAATACTATATTAATAGTCCCCGACTCTGTATAGCGAATCGCATTACTCACAAGATTTGTCACAACTTGTTGTAATTGAAAAGAATCTGTGATAAACGGTTTGGGAGGTTGGACAGAATCCACCACAATTTGTAAACTTTTCCCAGCAGCTAAAGGCTCCAACATTTGATAGACATTATTTATTAATTCACATACATCTGTGGGTGCTAGTTCGAGTTTGATCTTCCCTGTATCAAACCGTGATATTTCTAGTAAATCATTGATCAGACGGAGTAAGTGTCTACCATTGCGTAGTACACGCTCAATATGTTCTACATTGGCATAGGTTTCTTTTCCCTCAATTTTTTTACGTTGTTCCCGTAAAAACAAATCTGAGTAACCAATAATTGAAGATAGAGGATGTTTCAAATCGTGGGCTAGGTGGGAAAGATGCTCTCGATTAGCGTTAATTAAGCGAGTTAGTTCCTCATTGTGCAGCGTCAGTGAGGAATGCAGATGCTCTAATTCTCTTAAACGTTCTTTAACATAACTATTAAAACACCTAGCGATCGCTTCATCGATCACAACATTAATCAATCTAAAAGCACGAATGATCTCAGTTGGTGTTCCCTGCAATAAATCCGCTTCTATTGCATCAAATATTACTATTCGCAACTGATGATATTCCCTAGCAATTTCTTCTGGATCAAAGCCTTGTATAGCTCGAATAGCCCCATGTTGCCAACTGGCAGTTACTATCGACTGAATATCATTACCCTGAGTTTTTGAAAGTACTGTTACCATCGCTTCCAACACATTGGGAATGTGATCTTTAATCGCGCCGTAGGATAGGTCATCAGCGCTTTCAATTCGCCGATCTTTGCGAACTGCTACCACCCATTTATCTAGAATAGTATCAATTTTTTCAGCCAGTAGTTGACTAAAATCCATTATCTTACATTTGCTGAGTAGTGTCTGAATCAGATTGTATGTGCAATTAGTTTAGTAAGTAGGATTTTACTTCCAAAACTATATAGACATTTCACCGAACGAAATAGAACGAAATAGATTGTATCTATAGATCAGCCTGCTGAATTGACTAGCCACGAATTAAATATTTTTATAGCATACAGATTATATAGTTAAAAATCATACTCAGCAAAATTTCATTTCATGCTTGCTGGCTCTCTCTCTATAGTATATGTATCTGTACCATGACAAGAGATTCAGTCACACTACAACCGGATGTATAGCCTTTACTAATTACCGAAAACCGACGAAAATTACTAAATTTTTGGATTGAAGTAAATAAAAATTATCATTCATCCAGATGCTTTTACGGCACATAAATGTTATAATTGATTTGTCATTATCCATCTTTAGAGTTAGTCAGCTTAATCCAGTGCATTGCGTAGCACTGGAGCGGAGGAACCCAATTGTGGGGCGTATCTCCTAGAAAGTGGCAAGTTAAGAGTCAAAATTGAGTAGTTAGGAAATATTTGACTCACCACTCTCAAGAGAGGGGCATCTCTCAGCCCTAGCCCGTCAGCTAACTTCGTAAGCATTGAGGGGAGACTGAAGAGACGGTATTTTTTTAATATTCCGATCTCATCAGTGTCCAACGCCCGTACTGTTCGGTTTTTTTTGTACCCGCGCTTTGATCTGTTGAGGTTGTAAATGGTATTTCAACTTAATTTAGCTGCAATCGTGGCGGTTGCTGGACAATTTGCATGGAAAAAGGCAAAACCTGTGATTTTTCGGGATGTCTTCTTATTTCCTGTCTTAGGATTTTTGGGAATAATTTTGTTGTGGTGGGTGGTAGCACTTGCCAATCACGATGTAATGCCCACTCCACCAGAAGCTCTAATTGCTAATCTGGACTACATTTTAAACCCGTTTTACGAACGAGGCCCGGGAGACTTGGGAATTGGTTGGTTATTAATAGCAAGTTTGCGGCGGGTATTAGTGGGGTTTCTGTTGGGTGCAGTAGTTGCTATTCCCCTGGGATTCTGCATTGGTATGTCTAGACAAGCAATGCTAGCTTTCAATCCGATCATTCAGATTTTTAAACCCGTATCGCCCCTAGCTTGGTTGCCGATATCTTTAGCCATTTTCAATTTAGCAGACCCTTCAGCTATTTTTGTCATCTTCATTACCTCCCTTTGGCCGACAATTATTAATACTGCTTTGGGAGTTTCTAGCGTTTCTCAAGATTATTTAGATGTGGCACGGGTGTTAGAAATGCCCAGTTGGCGGCGGATTACTAAAATTATTTGGCCAGCGAGTTTGCCATATATTTTTACAGGTTTGCGAATTAGTTTAGGAATTGCTTGGTTGGTAATTGTCGCCGTAGAAATGCTCACCGGCGGTGTTGGAATCGGCTTTTTTGTCTGGGATGAATGGAGCCGTTTAAATCTTAGTTCAGTCTTTCTCGCTGTGTTGGTAATTGGCGTAACTGGGTTAATTCTGGATTTTGCTGTGGGGAAAATTGAAGAGTTAGTCACCCACCGTCCGAAAACTTCTAAATAACAAAATTTGTCTGATGCCAAGATGATTCTTCCAACCCACGCCAGCTCGTACAACTCTCTCGGCAGTCCGCACAACTTTGGTCACATGAGTAAGCGGCTACCTTAGGAAAATACGCTCTTCAACTGACTCTCCTTTAAAAGCAGGGGGCTAAATTGTTTCATTACCTCATTGAAAAGGGGAAATATTTGATTCCATTAGCTCCTTTAAAAGGGGGTCAACCCGTGGGGTATCTTATCTGAACCGTATTGGGCGCGAGCCTATTTATAAATAATTGATAGCTATAACCATGAGTGAAAATAATTGGACTCGACGGGACTTTATTCAGGCAATAGGAGCAACAACAGCGGGAATATCCCTATCCTCTTGTGGAATATCAGGAGATAAATCTGTTAAAGGACTAACTGAACAAGCCTTAGCTGTGGAACCAGTAGTCAGACCCCAAGACTTAGAAAAACCCAACATTAGCGTTGGTTATGTGCCTGTTAATGATTGTGCGCCATTTGCGATCGCCTGGAAAAAAGGTTTTTTCCGCAAATACGGTTTAAACGTCCAACTCAATCGGGAAGCCAGTTGGGCTACCTCCCGCGACGGGCTGATTTTTGGTCGTCTGGATGCTGCACCTGTAGTATCCGGTGCCGTCACCAATGCCAGAGTTGGTGCTGAAGGCGCACGCCGTGCCCCCCTTTGTGCAGCTATGGTAATTCACCGCCACGGTAACGCCATGACGATGAACAAAGATATGTGGAATTTTGGGATACGCCCCTGGTACGAATACCAACAAAAGTATGGTGATGGAGCGCTGGAAGCCTTTGGGCGCGATTTCCGGAACTACTTTGACAAGCAGCCCCCAGAAAGAAAAATCTGGGCAGTAGTGCTGAGTTCTGCCATTTACGAATACTTTGTCCGCTACGTAGCCGCCGCCGCTGGTGTCGATCCCCTGAAGGAATTTCGGGTGATTATCGTTTCCCCACCGCAAATGCTCACCAACATGAGAATCGACGCGATGCAGGCTTACATGGTGGCGGAACCTTGGAACACCAGAGCAATTACAGGTAATGAAGGTATTGGTTTCACCTTTGCCCAAGGAAAAGAAGTCTGGGCAGGACACCCAGATCGACTGCTAGCGGTGATGGAATCTTTCATCGACAACTATCCCAAAACCTATCGTTCCCTAGTCAAGGCGATGATTGAAGCTTGCCAGTATTGCAGCAAACCGGAAAACCGCCAAGAAGTAGCCGAACTGATTACAGGCCGCTCCTTTACCGGTGCAAAACCCAAAAATCCAGGCGACCCCATCACCAAGTTTACCGCTCCCGGAATTCTTGGTAATTACAACTATGGTGGGTTTGATGGCAAAGACCGCACTATCAAAGCTGCTGACACGACAATTTTCTTTGATATACCTAGCAACGTCGCCCAAGAGCCAGGAGAACACTCAACATTTTTATGGAGATCCAGAAGTATCTGGCTGATGACTCAAGCAGCTCGCTGGGGACAGATCAAGACTGTTCCCAAAAATGCCAATGAAGTAGCTGAAAAAGGCTGGAGAACAGATTTATATCGGGAAATAGCCGCTGAAATGGGAATTGAGTGTCCCAAGAATGATTATAAAGTCGAACCTCCAGAAGTATTCATCGATAACAAAGGCTTTGACCCCAGTGATCCAGTGGGATATCTCAATAGTTTTACCATCAGGGCTAACGCGCCCACTCGCTTATTCATGTCTTAAGTATCAAGTGCCAATAGTGACTAATAACTAAATTTTTCCGGAGAATTTGATCATGAAATATACCTCATTTCCAGAAGATACTTATCAAGAAGTTATGACCCGTAATGGATTTTTAGAAATTGAAGATTTGATCAAGTCATATCCGACACCAGACAAAGATGATTTTGTCGTTCTCAATGGTGTGAATCTTACAATTAATGAAGATGAGTATATTTCTGTCATTGGTCACTCTGGCTGTGGCAAATCAACACTACTTAAGATTATTGGCGGTTTTGAAAAAGCTACTTCTGGCTCAGTAAGGCTAGATGGAAAAGAAATCCGCAAGCCAGGTGCAGAGAGGATGATGGTATTTCAGAATTATTCGCTGCTACCTTGGTTAACTGTGCGAGAAAATATCCGGTTAGCTGTAGATGAAGTGATAAAAAAGGCTAGTCGTGCCGAAAAAATTAGCCTTGTAAATGAACACTTGGCAATGGTAAACTTAACAGCGGCAGCCGATAAGTATCCCGATGAAATTTCTGGAGGTATGAAACAACGGGTGGGTATTGCTAGAGCCTTGGCAATTCGTCCAAAAATGTTATTGATGGATGAACCTTTCGGGGCACTGGATGCACTAACTCGCTCTAAATTGCAGCGGCAGGTATTGGATATCTGGGAAAATCATCGCCAAGCTGTGATGATGATTACTCACGATGTAGACGAAGCAATTTATATGTCTGACCGCATCGTTTTGATGACCAATGGGCCAGCTGCTAACATAGGAGAAATTTTAGAAGTTCCCTTTGAGCGTCCACGCGATCGTAGTGCCATGCGAAACACAAAAGAATATTTTGACCTTCGCAACCACGCCTTGAATTTTCTTGACCGATATTTTACTCAAGATGAGTAAAATGGATTATCATTTTTAAGTGGGTAGCCTAATTCAAATTTATCAAATCTAAATTTGAAGCGGAGGAACCAAAATATGGGGCTAATCTTAATGAGAGACACCTTCCAGTCTTAGCCCGTCAGCTAACTCCGTCGGCAATGGAAGGAACCCCCAAAATAGTGGCTGTAATATCAGTTTTTATTGGGGTTTCCTTAATCAATTTGAGATTTTAGATTACGGTTTATTTCGTTTAATCCAAAATCTATAATTGGTTGGCCTGCTTCTCGTTCGTTATTCATTTCATAGAGAGAAGTTAAAGCTGTGAAAATTAAGCCAATGTTAGCGCGCTTGCAAAGTGCCATAGGTCGAGATGACTTAATTGAACAAATGGTATTGCTGCCTGAGCCAAAAAAACCTTTTTCTAAAAGAACCTCGAAAGCAAAATCAGTCAACTTAATTGTTGCCTACGATGCTTCACCCAACAGTCACACAGCCCTAGATATCGCTTTTTGGATTGCTCATCAAACGCGTTTAGCTACCAACGCTCAGGTCACAGTTCAAGCCGTTTATGTAGTAGAAGAAAATCCTAGCAATCAGTATTTAGATATCTTCAGCTTTGACAAAAATCAATTGCCATTAGAGTGTCCGGTTAGCGATATCTCAAAGTCGGTCACACAGGTTCTAACTCAACCAAAACTAACGGCAATTGCCACGCATCTACAACGAGAATCTTTAACTCCCATCAAACAAGCTGATAGAATTCTCTGGCAAGCACGAACTCTAGCTGAAGAATGGCAGGGTGGTTTCCAGTCTCATTTGCGGTTTGGCTGTATTAGTACAGAACTTAAAAAAGTTGTTGAATCAGAAGCTGCCGATATCCTGTTTATGGGCTGTAAATCTGTTACTCATCCGATGATTGAGACATTAGGTGCTAATTTCCCCTGCGCTGTCTTGGGTATTCCCAATTGTATTGATGAATAAATTTCAGTCAACAGACCGTTGGTGCAAATATCTAATACACCACCCAATACTTTTCGGTTAGTGATGAAAAGCTAAAGCAGATTCTCCCCAACCCTCCTTGGATAGCAGGGCTGTTTCCTTTATTCAAAGGCTCATAATGTCAAGGGTTGATCTTAGCGGTTGCTTTTAATTTTCTGGGTTGAAATGGAGGTTTTTCCCGAATTTTATTCCCGAAATTTATCACTAATGATATTGACAAAGCCTCCCCGCTTGTCGAATGAAACAGCCCTGCCCTCGACAAGTGGATATCTCGATCATGGGTGCATTATCTACACAACTGCGGAAATTATTTAGTGATAGTAAAGAATTTAACTCTGATCTAACTTTTGGCAAACAAACAGTCTACCAAGAACGAGAAATCATACCTAATAATTTCTCGTTGATTTCTATAGAAGAGAAGTTTGCAGTTGAGTTCAATATAGACCTTACCCTCAATCGCCCTGAAAAGGGGAGCTAAAAAGTGAAGAATGACCTCCGGAGAAGGGAAATCACCGGAGGCTTTGAACAAAGACATTGGAATAGCTGACTAGTCTATATATAAATAAATCTTGTTTACAAATCTGTTCCCTCCATCTAAAGGATGGGTCAAATTAAGTTCGTAAATCATTCTGAAGATATAGGGCAGAATACTTTTCAACTTCCTAGAGATTGATTTGCTGTTTCTGAGTTAAACACATAGCAATTAGCTTTTCGTAATAAGCTGCTTCATTGATAAAAATAGGCCAAACTGTTGATTTTCCCTCATAAACAAGCGTTTTACCCTCAAAGGTGAGAAACATTGGCTCTCCTGGACTCAATGGTTCATAATCTCTGTCTTGCAGTTGTGGATGAATCATCCCCAAAATGGAACCATCCTCTTGTTTTGGGTAGTCTATGCTCGACAAGTGGTGATAGACTGACAGTGTTTCCCCCGTTGATAAAATTTTGCCTTCGTTGAACCGCTCAAGATAGTCTAGAACTTGATGCACCAGTTCTTCTGTTTGTTGAAACAAATCTGCTTTTAAAATGCCTTGGGCAATAGGGCCAACCTCTATTGCAAAACCCAATTCACACAAGGAATTAAGGAAGGGATTTTCTACAACTGATGAGAAAGAACAGCGATAAATTTTAACTAACGGGTTGACATGGCTCAAATAAGCAGCTAGTTTCAAGTTGAAGGGATGGCTGTTTACCAGAATAATTGTCAGCCCCATATTACTTGTAGTGCTGTGTAAATCTAAAATAAAATCTACCTGTTTATCTCGATTTGATAACAGCATATTTTGAATTGATTTAGCTCGCAATTCTTCGTAACTTCCTAGAGTTGGATCTTGCAGTTTTTGCTGGAGAAAACAACGGTTTAAATCTTGATCTATGTATCGTCTCCCGGCGGCAAAAGCTTTAGGGTTTGCTAGCAGGGTTACAGTCTCGAAACTAGGTCTGGTAATTAGCTTAGGAAACTGGGCAAACTTTTGAATTAGATAAGCTCCGGTGAACTCATTGCCATGAGTTCCGCCAACAATTGCCACTCGATTAATCTTGTTCATCATGGCACTAACTCTGGAATGCAACCATTGAGGAATCTGTTTTTAGAGTAACTTAACTTTCTCAGGGGATTTTCGCAAGCTAGTTTTTTTGTTATGCCGAAATTTTGCCGGAACAGCCAAAATTTTATTGAATAGGGCTATATACTGAACCATTTATACAGAAAGCAGGGCATCAGATAGATGTACCCCCTCTGAGATAACGTCTGGTGACAAAGCCGCTTTAGGGATACCCTAGAGCGGTTTTGTATTGCAAAAATAAAAAATCTGTGAATAAATTGTTGCTATATCTTGTTTAGCGACATCTCTAAAATGCGAGAACTTTACCCATTAATCGAACCCTACCGAGAAGGTAATTTACAGGTTTCTGACCTCCACACTATTCATTTTGAAGAATCAGGTAATCCCCAAGGACAGCCAATTGTTTTACTACATGGTGGACCTGGTGGTGGATGTCCACCCTTTTATCGGCAATATTTCCACCCAGAAAAATGGCGTTTGATAATGTTTGATCAACGCGGTTGTGGCCAAAGTAAACCCCATGCTGAATTGCGAGAAAATACCACTTGGGATTTAGTCGGTGATATCGAAAAATTGCGGGAATATTTAGGTATTGAAAAGTGGGTATTATTTGGTGGTAGTTGGGGGAGTACGCTGTCATTAGCCTACAGTCAAACCCATCCCTCTCGCTGCACAGGTTTAATTCTGCGTGGCATTTTTATGTTGAGACAAAAAGAATTGCGCTGGTTTTATCAAGAGGGTGCTAGCTATATTTTTCCTGATGCTTGGGAAGAATATCTTAAACCAATTCCTCTTGATGAACGGGAGGATATGATTTCAGCTTATTATAAACGCTTGACTAGTCCAGATTTGCAAATTCAACTAGAAGCAGCGCGTGCTTGGTCAATTTGGGAGGGGAGTACAAGTAAGCTTTTTGTAGATCCAGAACTCAAGCAAAAGTTTGGTGATGATAAATTTGCTGCGGCTTTTGCGCGGATAGAATGCCATTATTTTATGAATAAGGGATTTTTAGAATCAGAAAATCAATTACTTTTGAATGTATCCCGCATCCGTCACATTCCGGCTGTAATTGTTCAGGGACGCTATGATGTGGTTTGTCCGATGATATCGGCTTGGGAATTACACCAAGCTTGGCCGGAGGCTGAATTTATTGTTGTTCCTGATGCTGGACACTCGATGAGTGAACCAGGGATACGCAGCGCTTTGATTGATTATACAGATAAGTTTGCTCTTTTGTAAGTCGCCTATTTGGTTGCAGAGATAAATGGCGATCGCATTTCGCGATCGCTTTTTATTGGACATCTCCGAAAAAGAATGTAGAGTAGAGACGTTCCATGGAACGTCTCTACAAGGGTTCCAGATAACGCATATTTAATTCTCGGAGATGTCTATTATTCACAACCAGATCAGGACAATCTAATTAATTATTTACCGTTCTATTTTCTGTGGAAACTCAGGGACTAACAAAGATTTATCTAATTCACCTTGTTCATTATAAAATTTCATTTCACCTTGTTCATTACATAACCAAATTTCTATAGCTTTAGCTTCTAAATATAAATTCTTTTTAAATTCCATTTCGTCCCAAGTATTACCGCTAGACTTAACTTCTATACAAATTTCTGGTGCAATAGACGCTGATACTTCATCTTCAATTAGTGCAAATCTTTCTGCTGAACACCAGACAACATCAGCAACTTTAACCCCATCTGATGTGTTGATAGCACATTCTGGCATAACTTCTCCTGTATGCAAGAAAGATTCTAATAAACGTTGGATTCTTCCTTGATAAAAAGAATGTTTAATTTTTACGGGACTCATTACAATTTGACCCCATTTATTTAATTCGATTTTAAAGGGTAAATCTTGTAACTCTTTGTGTTCACAAACTTCTTCCCACCTCATAGTTAATATTTCCCTAGAGTGATTGATCTAATTGTAACTCATCCATCAATACTGAATCGCTCTCTCATTGACAGCCACAGACAAGCGATTGTGTAGCATACCAAAGGCAATCTCCTTATGCTTCAGGGATAGCGGATAGTAAACATCGTAAAGCACGATTCACTGCTTCTGAAGTTTGAAACACTCTAGCAACATCAGGATCAAGGGTGACAGTAATCCTGTTTTCTGGCGTTGGTGCGAAACGATTAGGACGAGCTTTGCTATAGTCGAAATTATATTCAGGTAATAAATCATCCGATTCAAATGAATTTTGTTCAACGTTGGGTGTTTTGTTCATAATTTTGTCGTTCTTTTTTAGTGGTTAAACGAGAACTAAAAATCCGAATTAAATTATTATCTCTTTCGGTGAAACAAACTAGAAGTAAACGGTTTTGAGCAGAATAACCAATAATAATTTCTCTTTGTTCACCAAAAGAATGAGTCGGATCATCAAATATTAAAGCTAACGCATCATCAAATACGGTTTTTGATTCAACAAAACTCACACCGTGTTTATCCAGATTGATTTGTGCTTTATTATCGTCCCATTCAAATTTTAACCTCATACAAGTTAGTTACTATGTATATCTTTATTATAGGCGATCGCATCCCACAACCCACACTAGGAGAGCGATCGCAATTTAGTTAAACAAGTATTATCAATCATCAAAAACAGCCAATTTTGTTAAAAATCAAGCAGATAAGCAAATTTCAGCCACTAAAGCTTGTTGTATAAACTACAATAGATACATAAAAGCGTTTGTAATCATACCAGATGACGAGCCAGCAATACTACATTTCCCGCAAACCTGCTGAGGAATTTCTGACAACCTTTGCTAAAGCCTTAAAAGAGCCAGAATCTCACCCGCTGCTATTTCATGTTTATGGTATTGGTGGTATCGGCAAAAGTACCCTGCTGGATACATTGGAAGAAACACATAGCCACCAAGCTCATATTGTCAAATTTGACTTCACTGGAAAGACACTGAGTAATGAAACCCCGCTGAAGGTCATGAATAAGCTATATGAGCAAATACCTCAACCTGGGATTTTAAAACAAGATTTATTTAAATCTGACCCCTTTATCAGGCTTTGTGAACAGTATCAGGGGACATTAGAAGAACTGACGACTACACCAATTGAGGGTAAGAAAACTGTTGAGAAAGACCAACGCGACCTTGTAAAAGATTTAGGTTCCGCAGCGGTGTATGGTTTAGGTGCATTTTTTCTAGCTCCAGTTGAACCTGTGAGTGCAATTAGTTTGGGAGTATCGGCTATTGCTGAAACAACAAAAGGAACGGTATCAGGAGTTGGAGCAATTAAAGATAATCTGCTGTTAAAACATCCAGCCACAAAGCAGAATAAAAAATTGCAAGAACTGATGCTGGAACCCATACCAGAATTGACTAAGGCATTTGTAGAGGGATTAATTCAAAATCAAAATGCTCGATTAGTACGACTACCAAATTCACCAAAAAAGCCGATTATTTTGGTGCTAGATCATTATGAGAAAGCAGCTTCTGATTTAAATTCATGGCTAGTTGAATATCTGCTCAAACAAAGTGGATTGCAATCCCAACCGATTCGGATTGTGGTAGCTGGTAGATATTCTTTAAGAAAGCAAGCATCCAGAGAGCGGGATTTAATCTTTGAGCGGCAGTTAGAGAAATTTGATAACAAGCAAACAGAAGAATATTTAAAAAAGATTAGTATTACTGATACTAAACAAATTCGCCAAATATATCAAGCTACCGATGGTTTTCCTTTTCATCTAGATTTGATTAGACAGCAGAAGGAAGAAGGTAGAGATATTAACTGTTCGCGGGATAATAAAGAACTTGTTGACAGATTACTAGAAGGTTTAACTTCTAACCAAAAACAGGTGATGCATCTAGCAGCTTATTGTCGCTGGTTTGATGAGGCATTAATTCAGAAATTAGTGACAGCTAACGGCATTGATAAAGATGAAAAAATCAACTGGTTTGAATGGTTAATTGAGAGAGAATTAGTTGTAGAAGAAAACCAATTCCGTCTGCACGATGTGGTAAGAGATATTTTGCGGCGCTCTCATTTTAAAGCTAATCAAGAAAAATTTCGTGATAATCATGGCTTGATAGCTAAGTACTTTGAGAAACTGGCAGATGGAGAAGTACACCCAGGGAATCCAGAACCAGAAAAGTACGAGAATTCCCAATGGCGTCAATATACGGCTGAATCTCTTTATCATGCCTTATTTGAACGTACTAAAGCTCAACGGCTGTTACTCACTCATTTATTTGCTGGTGTCTACCTCAAGAAAATGGATGTGGTAGTAGTTGCCTATGTTGCTGTTGCTGCTGAAGGAGAATTTGAGAATAACGAACTCTTACCCCCTGATACACGAAAATTTCTCGAAGATATAAAACTAGCATTGAAGTTTGGCAGGCTATTAAGTCGAGATCCAAATAATTATGAAATTAAAAATGATAGTTCTCTAAAGTCACAAATAGAGGCATCTGTCAAAACTTGTCTTAGTCAAGTTGATTTCTTAGAGGGGTTGGGTAAATATGCAGGAATTTTGTACAAAACTCTACGCAGTCGCTCAAGTCAGCAAGTAGATTTGCTGCAACAGGCAAAAGCAAAAGCTGAACAAATTGCAACTGATAGTTATCCTGAATTCAGCAGCAATCTATTTTTTAATGTGGGTTATAGGCTGGGGATATTAGAGCAAAATGAAGAGGCACTCAATAGTTTTGACAAAGCCTTAGCTATTAAAGATGACTTCGCCGAAGCTTGGGATAACCGGGGTGTGTCGCTGCTAAACTTAGAGCGAAATGAAGAGGCACTCAATAGTTTTGACAAAGCCTTGGCTATTAAAGATGACTTTGCCGAAGCTTGGAATCATCGAAGTGGGGCGTTACTAAAATTAGAGCGTTCTGAAGAAGCACTAGCTAGCTGTGACAAAGTCTTGGCTATTAAAGATGACTTCGCCGAAGCTTGGAATAAGAGAGGTATAGCGCTAGAGAAATTAGAGCAAAATGAAGAAGCGCTAGTTAGCTATGACCAAGCCTTAGCTATTAAAAACGACTTTGCCGATGTTTGGGGTAATCGGGGCGATACGCTGAATACATTACATCGTTATGAAGAGGCGATAATTAGCTTTGATAAAGGCTTAAAGATTCAACCAGATAAACCTAATATTTTGAACAGTAAAGGTTTAACACTGAGTTTATTATGCCGTTATGATGAAGCACTGGCAAACCTCGAAAAAGCTTTAAAAATCCAACCAAAAAAGCCTGTCTTATGGGCTAACAAGGGTATTATATTAGCTCGCGCGGGGTGCTATCAAGAAGCTCTAGATAATTGCGAAAAAGCTCTAGTACTAGAAATGCAAGATGAAGGTGGTTATTATGGCAAAGCTTGCTGTTATGTCTTGCAAGGTGATGTTGATTTAGCCCTTAAAAATCTGCAACAGGCAATTAATATCAATCCTCGTCGATGTCGGAGGGAAGCGAAAACTAACCCTGATTTTGATAGCATTCGCAATGATTCACGGTTTCAAGCATTGCTGCAAGGGTGAATAGCTGTAGGGTGTGTTACTGCGTTAGCGTAACACAGCATGAACTATTTCCGGTTTTCGGTGCGTTACGGAAGTCGTAACACAACGGCAATAAAGCGGGAGGAACATCCACACCGCTTTTTGCCTCCCTACAGTATCTACCTCAATCAATGAAAATTGCTGTAATATCTTGTCAGGACTAAACTTTAGTAGTCTTCTTCAGGTGCTTGTATTTTCGGGATAAACCGACACCATAAATAGTCCCTATCAACGTGCCTAAAATGCTTACAGGTTCGGGAACGTCTGCAACATTACCAAGAGTAATATTACCAGAACCAGTAATACTAGAAGTAAAAGTACCGAAATCGTTGTTTGTAAATCCAGTATTTACGAAAAAGTATTGTGTCCCCGCTGTTAGAGACACGTTATTGAAACCGGATTGACCTGTTGTATTTGAGAAATCATCATTCCCAATCAGAAGATTAGCAAGTGGGGTAGTTGGGTTAAAACTGTTTTGGTATAGGTACGTATAGTTATCCCAGCTATCAGGAGAAATAGATTTACTAAAGAAGTTGTATAACCCACTGGTATCGACAAAAAACTGTTGGGAGGTATATTGAGTAGCAGTTGCAAATCCGCTAAGACTCGTAGGAGGGTTATTCCCATTGGGATTGGGACGATTCCAAGTTTGGCCCGTCGCCGTATCGCTCTCGAAGTTAATTGTAACAGCCATTGATGGTATGGCAGATCCCAGAGAAATAAATGCAGTTCCTGCAACAGCCATCGATACTTTTTTGATCACAGTTGAAATAGACATCAAATTCCTCAGTTTAAACAGTTTAGTATTGACCGTAGCGAAAGGAAATCAATAAGCACAGCAAAATAGAGTATTTTATAGATAAATACTCTGTCATTCATGAATGACTAGAAAATGAACATTCACTTATATTTCCAAACAAATATTTGCCAAACATCTGGCTTGTAAACCTAGCTCAAGATGTTTCGCTTAATTATTATTTTGGTAGGTGATATTTGTTTTATATCATGTCAAATGATGGCGAATATAGCCTCTATTCCGCAGTCTCAACTGTCACATACTTACAGAAATCAGTTATAGATGTTACTTGCATACCAAATCAACTCGGTTGAGAAAATTAACGTATGATCATTAATTTTCAGCTAATTTGGCAGATAAAGTTACACTTAGGGAATACCAAAAAATAAATTATCCAGTAATCATAGACTTGTAGGGACACAGCAATGCTGTGTCCCTACCGATTGGATATTTTTTTTATTGGAAGTCCCTTAAATCTATATCTAACGCTGATTAAATAATTTTTTATTGTGAAAGAGTCGAGTATTTGCACATAGAAAATAAAGTATCTAAATTTACTTTTACTTCCTCAAGCTCTGTGGTATTTTTAAATAATGCTGTAAATGCACCAGCGCCTAACCTATCTTGAGGAAATATTCGATAACAAGGCATGGTGGTTAAATGAGATTGATATTTTGATAAATGACTAACTTCCACCGGCTCAAATTGGGGGAAGCGTTCTAAAAACCATTCACAAACCTGCTCGTTTTCTTCTGGTGAGTAGGTGCAAGTCATATAAGCTAAATAGCCTTGAGGGGCAACTATTTGCGCTGAGTTGGCGATAATACGTTTTTGGCGATTGGCACTTTTATTAATCGCCGTGTGGTGAAAACATCCAGGGGCTTTTTCTCCTTTAGCAAGTAAAGATTGTCCAGTACAAGGAGCATCTACTATGACTAAGTTACTAGATGCTGGAAACATTTCTGCAAAGATACTAGAATCTCGATTTACTACGCCGCTAGGTTTAATTTGGCAACGCTTCAAGTTAGAAATTAGCATTCCTAGGCGTTTACCAATTACTTCATTGCTGATGAGTAAGTCAGGTTTTAATGCTTTCCAAGCAAAAACACTTTTTCCTCCTGGTGCGGCACACATATCAAAAACTAAAGATACTGGCTGCGGAATTGTTAATAAAATACCTGCGGCAAATACCGAAGAAAAATCTAAACAATAAAAATATCCCTGTTGATGTAGGGGATGTTGACCTGGTTTTTCTCCCAGGTATAAACGGTCTACAAATTCCGGTTGCCAAGTAGTTGGTATTTCTACAGTAAAGGGCGAAACTTCTGGTTTTTCTTGACACCAAAGTATGCAAGGTGAGAAAGGCTGAGGATTCATTAAAGCATCAGTAAAGCTTGCTTGTTCATCTGGATTGGTAAACAAACGCCGGGAGACTTTAAGTAATAAATTTGATGGTTTTTCCATATAATTTTTTCAAGAATTATGTTGGTTTAGAACACTAATGAAACTGTTACAGCAGAACAATGCAATCAATAGTTTTGGCATCATACTGAAAATATAATGACCGTCGTTCAGATTGCGTTCGATTCGCGGCTTCTAGTTTTTGACTGGAAGCTAACTGTGTTTGGACGCTAGCCAAACTACCTATTGCACCGGAGAAGGTCATGATATTAGATAATTTTCAGCGAAAATTGCGCCAAGAAGCGCAACTCTGGCGGGATGAAGGACTTATTAGTTCTTCACAGCACCAACAACTAGCAGACCGTTATCAATTTAATAAACTGGAAGCTGCTACCCGCGAACGTTTTGTCTTTATTGTGATTGGTATTGGCGGCATACTTTTGGGGTTAGGTGTAATTACTTTTGTAGCAGCAAATTGGCAGACATGGACGCGAGAAGTCAAGTTTATCTTGTTAATGAGTTTGTTTCTGTCTACTGCGATCACTGGTTTTTACACTTGGAGAGAACCTACTCTAGCTAAGGCGGAAGCAAAGAAGTCACAAGAAGGCAAACGGATATTGGGAGAGGCGTTGCTAATTCTCAGCGCTTTTATTTTAGGGGCAAATTTACTGCTGATGTCCCAGATTTTCAATGTTAGCGGTTCAACTTCTGAGCTTTTTTTGGCTTGGGGGTTGGGTGTGTTAGTGATGGCTTATGGGTTGTCTATAAATTCTTTGGGAGTTCTGGCAATTGTCTTGGTGCAAATCGGCTATTGGATTGGACTGAGAGATTTGTGGAACGGGTCTAGTGAATTAACCTGGGCGCGGTTTGTGGTGCAACATATGCCGCTGCTGTCGTGGTTGTTGTTTGTGCCTTTAGCTTATTTTTGCCGATCGCGCTGGATTTTTGGCATGGGGGCGATCGCGTTTGCTACTTCTTTGCAATTAAACCTGACTCCACTACCACTGCTAACTTCTGGTGATCTAGCGCCTTGGGTGGCGCCTTTCGCCTTCGCCCTGCCATCTGCATTATTCTGGAGTTATGACGATTTGCTTTTCCCGACGATTAATTACAGGTTATTTCAACCCTTAGCCCGTAGTTTAGCGTTGGTGTGTTTTGGCATCTTCTTTTATCTCCTGTCTTTCCGTTGGCAGTGGCTACCGCTAGATTATGGTTATGATTCGCCAACGAATTTCTCAAATGCATTGCGATCCGCGCCGATAATTGATTTAGGGATTCTCAGCGGTTTGGCGGTGTTGCAATGGTTGTATCTGCTGCGTCAGAGAAACAACCCGCCTCGTCGGGAAGTAGTTTTCACCCTCGCTGTAATTACTACTTTTCTGGCCTTTCTAACTGTAGTACCTTTTTGGCATCAAGCTATTAGTCGCATTGCTGATTTGGGGATTTTTATTTTCAATGTTCTTTTAGGACTATTAGCTTGGGGACTGATTCAAGAAGGCTTGAAGTTACGCGACAGACGTTCTTTTTGGGGCGGGATGCTGTTGTTCACGCTGCAAATTATCAGTCGGGTGTTGGAGTACAATACCGATTTACTATTTAAGTCCTTGGTCTTCATCTTGTGCGGTTCTGCCCTAATTTCCTCCGGGCTTTGGTTTGAACGCCGTTTATCTGCTGCATCTAGTTCTGCTAATAAGAATATAGCTAAGTAGCAACTTGCAACCATATATGATCCTGAATCTCTGCGTATATCTGCGTTTCTATTACCCAATTCCTCCTCCTGTTTCGGACTACCTCCATGAAAAGTAATTCTCCTGAACCGAATAAATCCTTATCTCCAGAAAAGGAATTTTCCGAAAAATTGACTTTTCGGGATTACCTGATAGCGACTGAACAGAAAGCAAATAAGCCTTTACCTTTGTATCGACTAGTGGCGCCCTTATTGCTGCAAATAGGGCTTATTCTCGCCGTACCAGCCCAAGCGCTGTACACAGACTTAACGGGCAAGACAGTAATTTTGCAAACTGTGCCTGTAAACCCTGATAATGTGTTGCAGGGCTACTCTTTGAACCTTGACTATAATATATCTCGTACCTCAACTTTGAGAAGACTGCCGGGTTGGCGGGAGTGGGTACGGAAAAATTCTCAGAGGAATAGACAAGTGGCTGCTGGCAGCACCTTATACTTGATTTTGCAAGAGCAACAATCTTTTGGTCGTGGTATTCCTAGGGCTTGGAGACCGGTGCGCGTGAGTAGCGATCGCCCCTATTCGCTGCCAAACAATCAAGTAGCTTTAAAAGGTGCTTATGAAGATGGCGCCATCAACTACGGTTTAGAAAACTATTACATTCCCGACGACCAACGCCAGCAAATTAATAATGATGTGATGCAGGCACAGCGAACCAGAGACGGGAGGCTACCACCAATAGTGGTGAAAGTGAAGGTAGATCCTCAAGGTAAAGCTGTGCCAGTTAGTATGTGGGTGCGCGATCGCAATTATCGCTTTTAATGTTCTTGCCGTAAATTCCAGACAGCAGCGCAAGCCGCCCCAGCCCCAGCTAACAATCCGGTACTCATGCCTTGGATAGTTTTTTGCACTGGGTCTTGGGTCAGGCACTCGCTTGTGACTTGACTGGCTTGCAAGCACATAGTGCTTTCTGCCCAACTGGCGGTACCGCCTAAAATTACACCAGTGACGCTACAAGAAACAACAAGTAGTAATAAGCGCTTGGTTTTTCTATCCATAGGTGGATGCGTTAAATAGAGGAGGGGTAATTGGTTCTCAACTACTTTACACATCTGGGGGCTTTCTGTCAGCTGATATGCAATTTTAATTGGGTGGCTGAGAACATTTCCCTCGGAATGTAGAGACGTTGCATGCAATGTCTCTACAGTGTTTTTTGCGAAAATCTAATCAATTTTCAAGTTAAAAGGTAAACGGGCGTAAACGCCTTGGGGGTCGTTCATTTTTTGGAGAATTTCCATTTCCTGTAGTAGTTTCTGAAATTCAGCGGTGAGGGGGTTGGCTGGTTTGAGTTGGGACTTCTCAATCCCGAAAGTTGCCCGCGTTTCTTGAGCAGCCCGTCCGAAAAAGCGTTGTCCGAAGCTACTAGGGCGCGGATACTCTTGCAATTCCCAATCATTGCCCAACTTCGCTTGCTTGGTAGTGTAGGCGATCGCACTATTCAGACCGCCAATTTCATCCACCAAACCAATTTCTTTAGCCGCAATACCTGACCAAACCCTTCCTTGGGCAATTTCTGCTACCTTCTGTGTTGGCAATTTCCGACCTTGAGAAACTTTATTCAAAAACATATAGTAAATACGGTTGACACTGCGCTGATAAATTGCCAACTCTTGGGGTGATTTGGGACGGGAAACCGTTTGTGTATCGGCATAGCGCCCGGTTTTGACTGTATCCCAAGTGATGCCATTGTCATTCGCCAGCTTTTGACCATTAAACAGCAAGCCAAACACGCCTATAGAACCTGTAATGGTATTGGGTTCGGCAAAAATTCGGTTGGAGTCGCTAGCAATCCAATAACCACCAGAAGCGGCGACATCACCCATTGAGACGACAACTGGTTTTACCTGACGAGTTAATTTTACTTCTCGCTGCATAACTTCAGCTGCGGTAGCGCTACCACCGGGACTGTTAATTCGCAACACAACTGCTTTGACATCATTATCTTGCCGCAGTTTGTTGAAGATTTTGGCAAAGCGATCGCCACCGATTTCGCCGTCATCACCTTTACCATCGACCATCTCACCTTCAGCATAAACAACGGCAACTTTATTTTGTGATTTCTTTTCTCCACTCTTATCGGGAACTTGGGCGTAGTTACTCAGGTCTATTTGCCGGAATGTTTTGTCTTTCTGCTCGCTAGCTGTTAACTTTTTGAGGTCAGCGACTACTTGATCGATGTATTGTACTTGATCAACCAAACCTCTGGTTTTAGCTTCCTTGGCTTCTAATAATGACTGATTATCTGCGATCGCCTGCAACTGTTCTGGTTTAAGTTTCCGACTAACTCCCACAGCCGTGCGCCAATCTCCCCACACATCATCTAACAATCTCTGAGTTTGTTGGCGGTTTTCTGGACTCAGTTGATCGAGAATAAACGGTTCTACTGCTCCCTTAAATTTCCCTACCCGCACAACCTGAACACCAATGCCATATTTGTCCAATGCTCCCACCAAAAACATCGGTTGTGAACTCAATCCGTTGACTTCCATCACTCCCACAGGATTAAGGACGATGCTATTAGCCACCGAACCCAGGTAATATTCCCGTTCACTCCAGTCCTGTCCATAAGCGACAATCTTTTTGCCAGATGCACGGAATTTTTCTAGGGCTTGGCGGATTTCTTTGAGGGAAGCATAGCCGATGTTACTAGCTTGTTCTGCATGGGTTCCATCCAGGTAAATACCCACAATTCGCGGATCTCCACTGGCTTTCTCCAAGGTTTCCACAACTTTGCGGAGTGTGATTCTATCTTCATCTACACCTGATAGTGCTCTCTGAAGTAGTTTAGTAGAATTGGGTGTACTATCGGTGATTTTCATCGACAAGTCAAAAACCAGTACTGACTTATCTTTAACTTCTGGCCCGGTATCTTTGGAGGACACAGCAGCTAGCAGGAGTATAAATAATCCAGTAGTACCGATACCGGCAAAAATAGTTAGTCCGAGTAAGCTGCCAACTAAGCTAGCAAAAGTTTGTTTAAGAAAATTATTCATTAGTTATTAGTCATTGGTCATTAGTCATTGGTCATTAGTCATTGAGACAAAACAAATGACTAACGAACGGTGACTTCTTTATTGTAGGCGTTGTAAACTGCCAGTGTGCTTTAACTGATACAAGTTAGCGTTGCCAGTGCAGAATAATACTGTGGTGATTTCGGCGATTAACACTTCGGCTAGTTCGTAAACTGCGGCTTCTGAGTCGGCTGCTGCTTGGAGGAAAGGCATTGCTAAACCAGCGAGATCTGCTCCTAAGGCGATCGCTTTTGCTGCATCTAGTCCATGACGCAAACCTCCAGAAGCGATTAAAGGTATTTTTGGTGCGATCGCGCGAATTCCGGTAATACACTCGGCTGTCGGTAAACCCCAATCAGCAAACGTCCTCCCCAAACGGTACTGCAAGGCATTTTCTGCCCGTTCGCTTTCTACCTTGGCCCAAGAGGTACCACCCGCACCAGCCACATCAATTGCTGCTACTCCCACTGCAATTAGTTTTTCTGCCATTGTGGCGGAAATACCATTACCGACTTCTTTAGCAATTACAGGCACTGGTAATTGATTACATAATTTAGATATCTTGTCAAGCAAACCCCGAAAGTTAGTATCACCTTTAGTTTGAATGCATTCTTGTAGGGGGTTGAGGTGCAAAATCAAGGCATCAGCTTCAAGAATGTCGATGATTCGCAGACATTCATCTACACCATACTGATAATTAAGTTGTACAGCGCCCAAGTTGGCAAACAGCAGCACATCGGGGGCATATCTGCGGATAGCGAAGGTATCAGCAACTTGGGGTTTTTCCACTGCTACACGCTGGGAACCAACACCCATCGCTAATTTGTAGTGTTGTGCGACTGCTGCTAAACGCTGGTTAATGATTCCCGCTTGTTCGGTTCCCCCAGTCATGGAAGAGATTAACAAGGGTGCACCGAGGTTTCTGCCGAAAAAATTGCTGCTAATATCGATATCATTGCGATCGCATTCTGGTAAGCAACAATGAGTAAAGCGATAGCTTTCTAGTCCATTGGTGACTTGCTGACACTGAACATCTTCTTCTAGACAGATGCGGATGTGATCAGCTTTGCGATTCTGAGTTTGCGCTGAGGTGCTGGTTGGAAGGTTCACAGGGTATGACTCAATGCGGTTTCCTTCCTTATTGTTACAGTTTCATCTGATATCGGCCAAATACCTATTATACAGCATTTTTCAGGTAAATGAAATACACGGGTAGGGGCACAACATTGTTGTCTACGATAATCTGTACCTCACCAAGTTGCAATCTGCTGTATATCCCAACTTCTTTGATAAACTGAGGATATTATGTAGGTAAAATTCTACTTAAATCAAGCAGCAAGTCTGAGAAACCAGGCAAAGATATAATCTGGTTGGATAAGACAATTCGCTTATTTAAATAACCATGTTTACCTTGATGATTTTGATAAGGTGTATTGTAACATTCCAGATGATTGTCGAATAAATTAAATATCCAATAATCAGCAATACCCGCTTGAGCATACAGAGGAATTTTTATATTTTGGTCATAACCTAAAGATGAATCTGCAACTTCTATCACTAACAAAACATCAGCGGCTTGAGGATGAGATGATAAATAATCATCATCTCGGTTTTTTACAATTGCAAAATCTGGTTCAGGTTCGCTTTTAGGTGGTAGAGTAATTGGGGCTTGAGATTGTAAAGTTGCCCGGTCTCCTACGAGTTTTGGTAGTTCCTTCCATAATTTTCGTAAACAAGTTTCATGTGCTCTACCTTTTGCTACCATTTCAATAATTTCTCCATTGACTAATTCAATATGGTCATCTTCATGAAAAAAGCCTAATTCTGTAAGTTTGTGGTATTCAGCTAGGGTGAAGCGTTTAGCCTGAGTCATGCTCATAAATCTTGCTCCTAGAGGAGTTGTCATAATACTTATTCTAAATGTGCCAGAAGTTGATATGCTAAAAGCTGAGAACTATTAAGGAAACAATGCCTGCGCCTACTATCTCCCCTACTATCACTGCCTTTCCCCTGACAGCCGTAGTCGGTCAAGAAGCGATAAAATTAGCCTTGCTGTTAACAGCGGTCGATCCGGGGTTGGGGGGAGTTGTGATTGCAGGCCGTCGCGGTACGGCAAAATCGGTGATGGCTCGCGCTATCCACGCTCTACTACCACCAATTGAAGTTGTCAAAGGCTCTATTAGCAACTGCGACCCCAACCACCCAGAAGATTGGGATGACCTACTTTCGGCGGAGTTTGCAGATAAAGATATTCAAGATATCCCGACAGAAATCATCCCTGCGCCTTTTTTGCAAATACCGTTAGGGATAACAGAAGACCGACTTTTGGGTTCTGTGGATGTGGAGAAGTCGGTAAAACAAGGGGATACAGTTTTTCAGCCTGGGTTACTCGCTACAGCTAACCGGGGTGTGTTGTATGTGGATGAAATTAATTTATTAGATGACCAAATATCAAATCAACTTTTAACTGTATTATCTGAGGGACGGAACCAGATTGAGCGGGAGGGGATTAGTTTTCAGCATCCCTGTAAATCTTTGTTTATTGCGACCTACAACCCAGAAGAAGGTGGTTTGCGGGAGCATTTGATGGATAGAATTGCGATCGCACTTTCAGCAGACGGAGTTCTCGGTTTAGATCAAAGAGTAGAAGCAGTTGAACAAGCGATCGCCTATTCCCAGTCTCCCACAGAATTCCTTCAGCAGTACAGCGAAGACTTAGACGGACTCAAAACCCAAATTATCCTTGCACGGGAATGGCTCAAAGATGTCTGCATTACCCAAGAACAAATTGCCTACCTCGTAAATGAAGCAATTCGCGGCGGAGTTCAAGGACATCGCGCTGAGTTATTTGCAGTCCGCGTCGCTAAAGCAGCAGCAGCCTTGGAAGGACGTAACACTGTAAATGCTGAAGATTTACGCCGTGCCGTTGAATTGGTAATTGTCCCACGAGCGACCATCGTCCAAACACCACCACCCGAACAACAACAACCACCACCACCTCCCCCCCCTCCCCAAAATCAAGACGAGTCGGAGCAGGAAGAACAAGAAGAGGAAGAAGATCAAGAGGAGCAAGAACAAGAACAGCAAGAGCAAGAACCCCCCAGCCTCCCAGAAGAATTCATCTTTGACCCGGAAGGAGTAATTCTTGATCCAACCGTGCTTTATTTTACCCAAATGGCAAAGCGGCAGGGTAAATCGGGCAGTCGCAGTATTATCTTCTCCGACGACCGGGGACGCTACATTAAGCCAATGTTGCCCAAGGGGAAGGCCCGACGGATTGCCGTAGATGCCACACTCAGAGCAGCGGCTCCGTATCAAAAATCACGGCGAGAGAGAAACCCAGGCAAAAAAGTCATTGTCGAACAGGCAGATATCCGCTCCAAGCGCTTGGTACGCAAAGCAGGGGCCTTAGTCGTGTTTGTCGTCGATGCTTCCGGCTCCATGGCCCTAAACCGGATGCAGTCAGCTAAAGGTGCGGTCATGCAACTTTTAACAGAAGCTTACCAAAACCGCGACCAAGTAGCTTTAATACCCTTTCGGGGAGAACAGGCAGAGGTATTATTACCTCCAACACGTTCGATTGCTTTAGCACGTAATCGTTTGGAAAGGTTACCCTGTGGTGGTGGTTCACCCCTAGCGCATGGTTTAACCCAAGCTGTTCGTGTCGGTGTAAATGCCCAGATGAGTGGTGATATCGGGCAAGTTGTGATTGTGGCAATAACTGATGGGCGGGGGAATATTCCCTTGGCGCGTTCGTTGGGTGAACAGCTAGAACCAGGTGAAAAGCCAGATATCAAAGCAGAATTGCTAGAAATTGCCGCCAGAATCCGGGCTTTAGGGATACAACTTTTGGTAATTGATACGGAAAGCAAGTTTGTATCAACTGGTTTTGCTAAGGAATTAGCCCAAACAGCAGGAGGCAAATATTATCATTTGCCAAAAGCGACAGAACAAGCGATCGCTGCTATGACTAGAGGAGCGATCGCCGATTTAAAATCTAGATAAATTAGTCATTAGTCATTAGTCATTAGTTATTAGTTTAACTTGTTGACTTTTGACTCAGCACTCAAGCAGGCGATCGCTCATTTAATTTCCATACAGTTACTAATCAGGATGCCTGCCACTGGTTCGCTTTTGAATTTTAAATTGCCTATGATCCTGTTGGCATTATCTGTGGTTGCAAATAGCAAATCAGATCTTGAATGCCTTTTTGCAAATACCGCGTTACAGTCATGGGGCTGGTGCCAATCTTCTTAGCAGCATCCTTGCGGGAAAATTCCTTCAAAAATACCAACTCAACTGCCATACGGGGCTTATCTTCTAACAGACTGATTGCCCCTTGGAGTTGTTGCCGTTCTTCTTCTTGTTGCTGGAGAATATGAGAACGGGGACAAGGAAGCGCCTCACCCAAAGTTATCTGGCAGTCAACATAATGAACTGCGGTAGCATCTAAACTCAAAGGCATGCGATTTTGAGCCGCTAACTTGGTTTCTTGCCATTCTTGTAGAGATATCTGGAGCCTCTTGGCAATTTCAGCGTCTTTGGGAGGACGTCCCAAAGTCATTGCCAATTCTTTGCGAACCTTTTGCCCCTCATTGTAAAGTTCTTGCCAACGACGGGGAATTTTTAATAGCGTACTGCGATCGCGCAAAAAATGCAGCATCTCACCGCGAATATATGGCACAGCAAAGGAACTAAAAGCATATCCTTGGCTGGGGTCAAAGCGCTCAATCGCCCTAATCAAACCAAAATAACCGATTTGTTCTAAATCTTCATAAGGTTCATTACATTGATGGCTGAATTTATGAGCCATCTTCCGCACTAAGCCAGTATGTAACTGTACTAGTTGGTTACGAAGTTTAATAGAAGGATTTTGGTGGTATAAGTGTAATAGCTCCATACCATCGGATCGCACAGAGGACTCACTCGCAGCCATATAAATTCCTTTGTAGTAACTCCTTTTCCTGAAGAATGGAGTTGCGTATACTCTCTTCAAAGCTGTCATTATTCTCCTTAGTCAAGGCTGAATAAGCCATCGTCGTTTTACTGAACTTATGAGGGGTCTCAGTACATTATTCAGTAATTACACGCACAATTTCCTCCTCCTGCCTGTTTCAGGTAATTTCTGTGTTCTAGACAACAGTCTTGATTGCGAATAATCCCTGCTTATGTCATAAAACTTAGCTATTTGTGCTGAACAATGTTGAATTTATGCTACGGTTACTTGCTAAGTAAAGCAAAACATAGTTCACTGTTGCATTAAGACTCAGAAAAACTAGATAACCTGAGAATAATTGTGGAATTCTCGGAAGCCGATCACTCAGATTTTGTGTAACACAACTGCCTGTTAGGTTTGTCGACGGCGAAACGCCCGCTGTTGGCGAGCTCGCGCACTTATAAAGATATTTATATCCAGATATCCCCCTCGCTTCTAGCCGCGAATATTGGTAAGAATGGTAATCAGCAGGACATTATGCTGAATAACCAGTTTTTACTTATGAGCAATACCAGCAATTTTCGTCAAGCTTTCCGCGAGGCACAATCTCAAGCCCTCGTAGGCCCCAATGTGATTGCCAACGCCCTCCCCTACGTCGGTGGTGGCCTGGTGCTAACAGCATTAGGAACCTATGGCGGTTTGGGAATTATCCGTACTAACCCCGGGCTATTCTTCCCCACCTTCATTGGTGCGATGATTCTCGAGTTGATTCTGTTCTTCGTCGCCCAGAATGTAGCCTCAAAAGGTAACAAAGCTCTTGCCTTGCCCCTACTGGGAATTTACAGCCTTTTATCTGGATACACACTCAGCGGCTTAGTATTTGTCGCCTTGAGAACCCAAGGTGTTGGCATTCAAGGTATTGGTATCGCTGCTCTTGGTTGTGGCGTCACCTTTATTGTCGCTCGTCAAATTGGTTCCAATCTCTCGGAATCAGACGGCATGGCTTTAACGAAAACCATCTCTCTCGGCATGATTGCCTTGGTGGTTGTCTGCCTGACCCAATTTGTGTTTGCCTTATTTGGTGTATACACCCCCAGTTGGTTAGAAATTGGCATCTCCGGACTAGGAGTATTTTTGTTCGTAGGAGTGTCAGTCGTCGATTTCTACATCTTGCCCCGAACTTATCGCAATGACGAGTATCTGCCAGCAGCTTTATCGATGTACCTAACCTACATCAACCTATTCATCTTTATCTTGCGGTTGCTCATTGCGATCAATGGCCGTGATTAAGCACAGATAGGCAGAAGAAACAGAAAAATAAACAATATTCAACCGTGGTTGCACTAAAGCAGCCACGGCTTTTTTATCAGATGAGACGGAAACGCAATTTTGCTAATACGATATGTAGTAATAGAATAAAAAGCAATCTCGAAAAATTAGCAGCGCTCTCAACCAGAGCAAGCAATATGGATGTTCTAGAACTCAAACGCGAAATCGAAACGTTGTCTGGCCGCCTGGGTAAAACCCAGGACTATCTTTGACGTGCCTGCACTCAAAGCCAAAATTCAAGATTTAGAACAAATAGCAGCCCAACCAGAATTTTGGGACGACCAAAACCAAGCCCAACAAACGCTGCAAGAACTTAACGACCTCAAAGACCACCTCCAGCAATATTATCAATGGCAAGCTAATCTGGAAGATACTAGGGCAGTAGTTGAGTTATTAGAGTTAGAAACCGATGAAGCGTTATTGCAAGAAGCGGAATCTACCATTACCAAGCTCAATCACGACCTTGACCAATGGGAGTTACAACAGTTACTCTCCGGCCCCTACGACGATAAAGGCGCAGTGCTAACAATTAACGCTGGTGCTGGTGGCACAGATGCTCAAGATTGGGCATTTATGTTGATGCGGATGTACACTCGTTGGGCAGAAGATCACGGCTACAAGGTGACTTTAGCAGAAGAGTCAGAGGGTGATGAAGCAGGTATTAAATCAGCAACCCTGGAAATAACTGGTCGCTACGCCTATGGTTATTTGCGGTCAGAAACTGGCACACATCGCCTAGTGCGGATTTCGCCCTTCAATGCTAATGGCAAACGGCAAACCAGTTTTGCTGGCGTGGAAGTGATGCCGCAAATAGATAGCTCCGTAAAACTAGAAATCCCAGATAAGGACTTGGAAATCACCACAACCAGGTCTGGTGGTAAAGGTGGGCAGAACGTCAACAAAGTAGAAACAGCAGTACGGGTTGTTCACCTGCCCACGGGTCTTGCAGTGCGTTGTACAGAAGAACGCTCTCAGCTGCAAAACAAAGAAAAAGCCCTCGCCCGCCTCAAGGCCAAGTTGCTGGTAATTGCCCAAGAGCAACGTGCCCAAGAAATTGCTGAAATTCGAGGTGATATGGTGGAAGCTTCTTGGGGCAACCAAATCCGTAACTATGTATTTCACCCTTACCAGATGGTGAAGGACTTACGAACAAATACGGAAACTACGGGCATTATAGACGTGATGAACGGTGAACTTGATCCTTTCATCCAAGCCTATCTGCGGCAAGAAAACCAACTGGTAGATAGTACTCCAGCGTAATTACTTATTCCCAACATGTTAGAGCTACCAAGTAAAAGTTTTTACTATTACTCACTAGCTCTTTACTATTTTGGAGATTGACGCGATGACGCAAATCTCCCTCTCACTGGCGATGGGCTACGGCAAAGATATCACTCATCAAGTTACCCTTCGAGTGATGCCGACGGCAAACCTTCTCTACGAGACGCTGTTCGCGTTCGGTGAACGCCACTTTGCCGAGTTCCCTCCGGGACACTACGCGAACGTGACGGAAACCGCCCGCCGGAGGATGCCCGAAGGGCTGTAGACGGCAAGTTGACTCACTACTTACTTAGGTAAAAACTCCGCAAAAATAGTAGTAGAGAATTTGAATGTTTCCGGGGTAATGAAAAATGAAAAGTTGGCTTCTGTAATTGCTGATTGTGGGTTTTATGAATTTAAACGCCAACTTGAGTACAAAGCTAAAAAATTTAGTTGTGAAATAATAGTTGCTGACAGACGGTTTCCATCGTCTCAAATCTGTAGTTGTTGTGGTCATCAACAAAAAATGCCATTATTCAGAAAGAACGTACTACACTTTGCATAGTATAGAGGTTCTATTAAGAGAGATTTGAATGCCGCAATTAATTTATCGCGTTAGGCTTAATGTCCATATAATTAGCAACTATAGCAGTATATGTTCAAACAATAATGAGCAACTCTCCTTCAACAAAACCTCAACCAACAGAACCTCAACCTAGCTACGTGAAACTCGCTATGCGTAACATGGTGAGGAAAGGTGGCACTTCCTTGAAACATTTTGCACTGACTGCTGTAGGGCTTTTAGCCGCCCTCATCGGTCTTGCTTACCTAACTCGCTAATGACAGGCCATAATCTCGAACTAGGAGACTTCGCTTTGTGCCCCTGAAAGTCGAACTATATGTGGAGGATTGTTTTTCCGAGTCGTCCCCATCTGAAGTGGTATATATGGGTGACTCTCAGTCCCAAGTTGCGACTGCAACCTGGGAAAACTGGTTTCATGGCTGGTTGGAAATGCTTAATTCTCATCTTCCACCAGCGCCAAGTTATGAAATAGGGCTGCGGTTGACAGACGACGCGGAAATTCAGGCGCTAAATGCCGAGTATCGCCACCAGAATCAGCCTACAGACGTTTTAGCCTTTGCTGCCTTAGAAGCAGACTTGCCGCAAAGTGAGGAAATGCTTGCCTCGTTACCTTTGTATTTAGGTGACATTATTGTGTCTATAGATATGGCAAAGCGTCAAGCCCAACAGCAGGGGCATAGTTTGGCAAGCGAGCTGGCATGGTTAACTGCTCATGGCTTATTGCATCTTTTGGGCTGGGATCATCCTGATGAAGAGAGTTTGATGAAAATGTTAAAACAACAAGTGGTATTGCTGAACTCAATAGGTATTACTATTGACATAGAATAGCAGTTGTGCGCGTGTCTGCAAGTGTTAATCTTGGGTAATGCTTTTATAATACTTCTGTAAAAAAATTGCCTCAAAGTAGATCGCGCCATTAAAATCGGCGAAGACTCTCACCTTCCCTCCTCTATTTTTGTATTTTTAAGTTTATGTCTCAAAAAGTTTCGCCTCCACCATCGCCAAACCGCTTACCAACGCTTGTGACCAATGAACGGGAATTTTCCTGGCAAGTCGCCGCTAATTTATTTGTGAGTTTTAAGTATGCCTGGGCTGGAATTAGCTATAGTTTTCAGACTCAACGAAACTTTCGCATCCATGTAAGTGTCTGCGCTTTGGCTATTGGCTTAAGCGTTTTTTTGCAACTGCAAGCAGTGGAAATAGCTGTAATTGGTATAACTAGTGGTTTAGTTTTAGCTTTAGAGTTACTGAATACTGCTATCGAATCCCTCGTGGACTTAACAGTTAAGCAAACTTACCACGATTTAGCAAAAATTGCCAAAGACTGTGCGGCTGGTGCTGTACTTATTTCTGCTTTGGTAGCGTTGTTGGTAGCTGCTATTCTCCTACTCCCCCCGCTAGTGGCTTTAATCATTTCCGCCCTCTAGATGCGGTTTGTGACCGAAAATTAAAGCCTGTAGAGCAAATAGCTATGCCTGCGGCAGGCTGTGCCAACGGATAGGAGTATTAATCAGGACATAGGTGATGTTAATCGCCGTTGAGATAGAGTAAGCTCCATAAAATCCGTAGGTAGAAAGTATCTGCGGTACTTGGAGATGTTTGTAGTCAGCATTATGGCTTCGTCCATTGGCTTGAGGTTTTGTCCTCATTCCTAACTTAACTCTGTCTAGGTTTGCTCCTTAGAGCCGCAGAGGGAAACAATCCCCTGACTTTAGGTATGGCAAAAATTCAACTTTATCGCCATTAGCTATTATAAGTGTTGTGAAAATTATGATTATATTCCTCGGATAATAACTAGAAAGTTAATAAAAATAGTTCAATTGTAATCTGAAAGTATTGAAAATAGGTTAAGTATGATCATAGTCATCGATAATTACGATAGTTTTACATATAATTTGGTGCAATATCTGGGAGAACTAGCGGCAGATTTCCCAGTCGCAGCTGACCTTAGAGTTTTTCGTAACGATAAGATCACCGTAGATGAGATTCGGGCATTAAATCCGGATGTGGTGGTCATTTCTCCTGGGCCTGGTCGCCCGGAAGATGCGGGAATTTCCCTAGATTTGATTGCACAACTAGGGCAAGAGTTGCCAATTTTGGGCGTTTGTTTAGGTCATCAAAGCATTGGTCAAGTGTTCGGTGGTAAAATCGTCTCTGCTTCAAAGTTGATGCATGGCAAAACTTCTCTGGTGTCTCACACTGGGGTTGGGGTTTTTCAGGGATTAGAAAATCCTATTACTGCAACCAGATATCATAGTCTGGTGATTGACCGCGAGACTTGTCCCGAAGTGTTAGAAATTACCGCTTGGGTTGATGATGGCACAATTATGGGAGTCCGACACCGGAACTTTCCTCACATTCAGGGCGTCCAGTTTCATCCAGAGAGTGTCCTGACATCTTCGGGAAAGCAGTTACTGCGAAATTTTCTGGAACAATTACAGTCGAGAGAGTAGTGAATGAAACGACGACAGTTGATGGGCTATGCTGGGGCGGGTTTAGCAACAGCTTTGGTGACTAACTTGGGTTCCAACCTTCAAGCTGACGCACAATCTAGCGGTTTATCAGTTCGGTGGTTGGGTCATACTTGCTTTCTGTTTACTGGAGGCGGTGCAAAAATTCTTGTTAATCCCTTTCGGCCGGTTGGCTGCACTGCTGGGTATCGTCCGCCAAAAGTTGTGGCAGATTTAGTACTGATTAGCAGTCAACTACTGGACGAAGGCAGCGTGGAAGAACTACCGGGTAATCCAAAGCTAGTCTACGAACCGGGAGTTTATGAGTTCCAGGGCCTTAAGTTCCAGGGAATTTCTACAGACCACGATCGCAAAAATGGCAAGCAGTTTGGCAAAAATACGGCTTGGGGCTGGAAACAAGGGGGAATTACTATCCTGCACTTAGGGGGAGCTGCTGCACCCATTTCCATTGAGCAAAAAATCCTGATGGGGCGTCCTGATGTGGCGTTTATTCCTGTGGGGGGTAGTGCCAAGGCTTACAATGCCCAGGAGGCAAAGCAGGCGATCGCAGTTTTAAATCCTAAGTTGGTGATTCCCACCCATTACCGCACACAGGCGGCTGATACTGCGGCTTGCGATATTTCACCACTGGATGATTTTCTCACTTTGATGCCGGACGTAACTGTTCGCCGTAGCAATAGCGATAGTATTTCTATTAGCTCTAAGGATTTGCCAGAAAATTCGGCTATTCAGGTTTTGAGTTATAAGTTTTAGGTTTAGGGATGAATTGAAGAAACGCTTGTGGGATCAAAGCTGAAAGTGCTTGACCACAAGCGTTTTAGTTTTTGATGCGACGATATATTGACGAAGTTTCAGCAACGCCAGAAATATTGATAGTTTGGGTTGTAATGGCTACAACCCAAACAAGAGTCAATTATTTAACTAAATCCTAAGCTGTGTACCACTCTGGGGTTAGCTTATCTGCATCAGCTACGGCTGTCTCAGTCGCTTTTGTGCCATCCATAGTCCAGATGGTGTCTGCACCTGTTTGCTGATCACGCCAGTAGATGTCGGTTTTGCCATCGTTGTTGAAATCGCCAAACGATGGTGTTAAAGAAGCGCTATTGCTGGGGAGGAAAGCTTCAGAACTAACAGTGGTGCCATCCATCAGCCAAGCACTATTCTCGCCGCTGGTTGTATTGTGCCAGAAGATGTCAGTTTTGCCATCACCGTTATAATCACCAATGCTGGAAGTCCAGGTTGAGTCAAGGGTTTGTAGAGCGCCCTCTGTGACGAAGATGCCATTCATGTTCCAAATTTTGTTCTCACCTGTTTGTGAGTTGTTCCACAAAATGTCAGTCTTGAAGTCGCCGTTGAAATCGCCAAGTTTATAAGTCCAGGCTGCATCCTGTGATTGCAGCGCATAGTTAGTGGCTTGGGTGCCATCCATAAACCAAACGCTGTTCTCGCCTGTTGTGGTATTGCGCCAGAAAACATCACTCTTGCCATTACCGTCGAAGTCAACGATGGTAGGAGCCAACGCTACGTCTGTGTTGTCTAGTACCGTTGCACTTGTAACTGTTGTGCCATCCATTTGCCAAATAGCATTCTGACCTGTTTCAGCATTATGCCAGAAGATATCGGTTTTGCGATCGCTATTGAAATCGCCAATGCTAGCAGTCCAATTTGGATCAACTTTGTCTAGAGAAGCCACACTAGCGACTCTCACTCCATCCATTAGCGCAATGGTATTTTGACCGGTTGTCTTATCGCGTAATAAGAAGTCGGTCTTGCCATCACTGTTGAAATCGGCAATTTTGTAATCATAGGCAGTTAAGTCATATTGACCCAAAGAACCCTGCTCCATGGTCTTTGTACCATCCATCAACCGAAGCAAAATTTCACCTGTTTGAGTATTAACCCAAAATTTATCTACTTTGCCATCAGCGTTGAAATCAGGAGCCACCGCTGCACTAGTTAAGTAAGGATTAGGATTAGGGTTTCCTGTCCCTATTGGTGACTCGCCTAACAGGTCAGTTGGTATTTGTTGTGAGGAACTCCTAACTCCCAGATACGAATCAGAATTTTCTGTATTAAGTGAGGTTGTCAAAGTTTCTGATTTGTTGAGAGAATCTGCTGCCCAACCGCTTGTATTTGCAGATAAGCCTGAGAGATTTCTACTTTCAATCATGGTTTTTTTTTTATGGCTGGTTGTCATCTTTATTTAACTTTCTTATTTATGAAGATTCTGTAAATAAAGAACATTTACATTAGCTTTACCATTTCTTCATAAGTATTAATTTTTAATAATTATCAATTTTTGCAGACATATATATATTCGTCATAAACGATTTTTATATTTTTAAAGTCCTACGTAATCAATTGGCAAATATTGGATTGTTATTTTATGTAGGTCAATACCTATGTTGGGTAATTGGTAATTGGTAATCGCTAAGAGTTTTCCCAGTCCCCAGTTTCCTCTAAGGTTGTGGACTATTGTTCAGTCTGCTGATAAATCTTCCATCTGGCACATGGAAGTTCAACCAAGTAGTAGGTAACAGTCGCCAACAGGATTGATAAAATAGTTGTTGCAGTCAGTCTGGCATAAAATGCCTCAATTGGGATCTTTGAGGTAAAAATAGGCGTGATATTTTCCATGATTGGCTTATGCCAAATATAAATCCCGTATGATAGATTACCGAATACTTCTAAAATTCTGAACGGATTTCTCAAAATTGTGCTAAATGATAACTTTTCATTTTTAATCAGGGAGTTATAAATATCTGACTCAAATGCCCAAACAAAAAAAGATGTAATCAGTGCAGTGAAGGGTGGTAGGATAAAAAATGTTGTCGCAGTTCTAATTCCTTTCCCAGCTATCTCTGGTAAATTCGCTAGCTCTTTGTGATATGAGTAATAAGCTGTGAATAAATAGAGGATGACAATGAGAATCACAGCTATATGCTTTTTATTAATCCTGTCTAGATAGAATATTTTATCAAGCTTATTATTGTTTTTTATCGGTGAATTAAAAGGTTGGCTATTCAGCCAAACATTGACTGAGAAACCACACAAAAACAGGTCTAAATTTGTGAGCAGTGGAGTATACCAATATTTAACAACATAGCTAAATTGCTCACTAATTTCTCTTCTCAAGGAAACCCAGAATAGACAGCGGATGATAAAAATCATCAAAAATATGAAAATTCCGGCAATATAAACTTGTTTCGGCTGTGAAAACCGCTGTTTAAAATAGCTAAAAATAAAGGGAACAAGAATATAAAACTGAACTTCGGTGGAGAGTGACCAAAAAACTACATTAAAATTCATCCCTGGTTGAGAAGTTATTGAAAACTCATAACTAAATGTAAAAAGCCGCAATAAATAACCCCAGTTTTCTATTTTCAACCAATTTGGATAAACGAATAAAGTTAAAATTAATATGGAAAAATAATAAAGGGGCACAATTCTGACAAGGCGATTACGCCAAAAGTTGATAACTCCTGGAACATCAGCGGTGTATCTGTTGGCATAAAAGGCTTTCCCCATTAAGTAGCCAGATAGAACAAAAAAAATCCAAACTGCTACCCAGCCATGACTAAATATTAGCCAACTCAGGTCATAACCTCGATAAACGATTGAATTTCTAGGAGGATTACTATGGAGAATGACTACCATTAAACAAGCAAAACCCCGCAGCGCCAGCAGCGCATCTAAATGGTTATTTTGTTTCATAAATATTTCTAATAATTTAAATAAATGTTGATTGGGCGAGGATTTATGACTTGAGGTGAAATAAATATTGGCTAGAATAACTTAGAACTGGCAACTGAGGAAGAGGCATAATCTGTGCAGTCGCTAGGTTACAAAAGTGTAAAATAACACAATAAATTCAAAAACAAATTAGCTATGCAAGCAGAATATCGGCAACGTCGTGAGCAGTTAATGGCAAAAATTGGCAATGGAACAGCCATTTTTCGCAGTGCGCCAATGGCAGTGATGCACAACGATGTCGAGTATGTTTATCGCCAAGAGAGCGATTTTTTCTACCTGACTGGCTTTAACGAACCGCAGACAGTGGCAGTATTAGCCCCACATCACCCAGAACATCAGTTTGTGCTGTTTGTTCAACCGAAGGATAGAGAAAAGGAAGTATGGAGTGGTTATCGCTGTGGGGTAGATGCCGCGAAGGAAATTTATGGTGCTGATGAAGCTTACCCGATTGCTGAGTTGAGCGAAAAGTTGCCGCAGTATTTGGAAAAGTGCGATCGCATTTACTACCACTTAGGACGCGATCGGGCTTTCAATGACAACATTCTGGGACATTACCAAAGTTTACTGCGGACTTATCCCAAACGCGGCACTGGGCCAATTGCCATTGAAGATACTGGCCCCATCTTGCACAGCATGAGACTGTATAAAAGCCAAGCTGAGTTAGAGTTGCTGCGGCAAGCAGTGGCGATCGCTGTTGAGGCACATAATCACGCCCTGAAAATCGCTGCACCAGGGCGTTACGAGTACGAAATCCAAGCGGAAATAGAACACATCTTTCGGCTGCGGGGTGGCATGGGCCCAGCTTATCCTTCAATTGTAGCTGCTGGTGCCAATGCCTGCGTTTTGCACTACATCGAAAATAATTGCCAAATGCAGGATAAAGACTTGCTGCTGATTGATGCAGGTTGTGCCTACGGCTATTACAACTCCGATATTACCCGGACATTTCCCGTCAATGGTAAGTTTACCCCAGAGCAGAAGATTCTGTATGAAATTGTCTTAGAGGCGCAAGAAAAGGCGATCGCCCAAGTGCAACCAGGCAACCCCTTCACTGCACCCCATGATACAGCCGTGCGCGTCCTCACAGAAGGCTTAGTCGAAATTGGCATTCTCAAAGGAGAAATCGACAAATTAATTGAAGAAGAAAAATACAAGCCATTTTATATGCACCGCACCAGTCATTGGTTAGGTTTAGATGTTCATGATGTCGGTCTTTACCAACATGGTGAAGATAAACCGCAACTTTTGCAACCCGGCCAAGTGCTGACAATAGAACCAGGACTTTATATTGTTCCAGATACCAAACCCGCAGAAGACCAGCCAGAAATTGACCCTCGTTGGGTGGGCATTGGAATTCGCATTGAAGATGATGTGTTAGTTACACCTGATGGAAATGAAGTTTTAACAGCAGGAGTTCCCAAAGCGGTGAAGGATGTAGAAAAATAAAACGAATCCCCTGCCTAAAGTCCAGGGGATCTTGAATACACCGAAGTGAAAGTGCAATATCTCAACAGTATTCAATTGAGCAGATTTTTGCAAATTTTGGCAAAATTATTTAAAAATATTAACTAAAATGATCTTCCTATCTCCATAGTTACTGCTCCTATTGCTTTTAATCAAGATATAAAAAAGTTTAAATCACCCAAAACCCTTGGGATTGCCTGGTTACAGCAATGACATAGTGTGAATTAATCATGCTATTCTACTTAAAATTGTTGGTATTGGTGGGAGTTTAAGAACCGATTATTATACCCAGCTAGGTTTGCAAGTAGCAGCATAGCAACTAGCCATTTCAAAGTGGCTGAACGCAAATCTGGTTCAAAAATAAATAAAAGTGGATACCTTTAGAACTAAGAAACATGAATAAAGCATTCTTGAAAAACAGTCTAGGTTCAAAAGAGACAGCAGAAAAGTTAGCTCAAAAAGCTCAACAGGTTGTACCTGCTTATAAACGCTATCTAGAAACACATGATTTAAAACCTGGTGAACCTTTTGAAAATTTACCAACCTCAGATAAGAAATCCTATGCCCTAGTCTATCCCTATGAAGATATCCTGGTAAGGGAGCCGGAAGAAATTTTTGCTTTGTTTCGCTCTTCTGGCTCATCGGGTAACAGCTTTTATTGGCCACAACTAAAATCAACTTATCGCTCTGCACCTGTAGTAGGAAAAAAGTTTTTTGAGGACATATTTGCTATCGAGCAGAAAAAAACACTAGCTATTGTTGGATTTAATCTTGGAGGCTGGATTGGGGGAGAATCTGCTTCCTGGAACCTCAAAAATGTGGCGCTCAATGCTCCTTATCCCTTCTGGGTTCTCTGTCCTGGCAATGATATTGATGAAATTATCAAAATAATCTGCCAATTAGAGTCTTCTGTCGAGCAGATTATTCTCCTGATTGTCCCCTCCGCCATTGCTCACCTTCACTTGAGAGCCAGTCAGTTAAAACAGTCTCTTCCGGTGAAAAAACTTAGATATTTGGTGGGTGGTGAACCATTTCCAGAAACACTGCGTATTTTCTTCCAAAATCAGGCAGAGGTGGCAGACAATATCCCATTTATGCTTTCCATTTATGCCAGTGCTGATACTGGAAATCTTGGATTTGAATCACTTTATTCTGTCGCTGTGCGAAAACTGTTGTGCCAAAATGAGGCTCTCACTGGAGAATTAGGGATAGAATTCCCGATTCCCCAGTTCTTTCATTTCGCTGCACCAGACACTTTTTTGGAAATTGTCAACGGAAACCTATGCGTTACTCTTTGGCAAGGAATTCCTCTGGTGCGCTACATTCTTTATGACCGAGTGTCTCTATATAGTTGGCGAGAATTAAGACAAGCTATTCTCTCCTCTCCTCATCTCAATCCTCAAGATGAACCTTGGGTGAAACTTCTACAATCAGCTAGTGAGGGGCTTCCTGATCTAATAGCTATCACAGGTCGGGCTGATAGATGCCTGATCATTGGTGCAGCAAATTTGATGGAATATATGTTAGATGAAGCAGTTAAAAATGAAGATCTAAAGGATATTCTCACTGGATTATACCGCGCCACAATTGTTTACGAAGAAAATCAGCAGTATCTATCATTTAATTTAGAAACCATACAAGATATTGATCTTGATCTAGAAAAGATAGATTTGGTTTATTACTCTTTAGTGAAAACTTTGGGACGCTTAGAACCATATTTTTTTGAAGCTTATAAAAATCTTTATAGTATTTGGGATACCGACCGAAAAAAGCGAATTCTTCGGCTCAATTTTGTCTCCTGGCCTAGCCTATCTCAGACAACGAAAACCTCTATTAAGCAAAGAGGTATTGTTCAGTAATAGCAGCAATTTTAAATTGCTGACACTCTAATCGGCATTTCGCTTAGACTATTGGAATCCTGGCAAATAAAGGGTTTCGTCTACCATGAAGGTAAATGGCAATGGACAAGCCAAAATTCTCAACTCGGAAGAATTGAGATGACTTTTTTCTAAGGGATTCACAAAAGAGCGCGATGGCGCTTTGTTCGCCATCCCTCTTTTTACTGGTTGTCGGGTGTCGGAAGGCCTCGGACTCCAGCCGACTGATTACCTAACTAAATAAAGTGATCTTGGACAACTAATATTGCCCTGTTAAAAAAGGAAACTCAACTACAACCCTCCACAAATTCCACTTCTGGCAGTTTACCTGAGCGAAATGTGACTACACGCTTACCATCAGTCTCAAATACAACGCGATAGTTCTTGTCAGCGCTGTCTTTGGGAACAAAAGTTAGATAATGCCCACCTTGAACATATTTATGAAAGGAGACTTTTATTTGTCCTGGATAAAGAGACTTAATTCGCGCTTCGCTATCCCCAATTTTTGCGCCTTTTAAGGTAGTAATTTTTTTATTTCGCCACACATCAACCCTAGAAATGCGACCTTGTGTCACCATAAACCCAATATCTTTCGGTTCACCTTGAGGTTTAATGTAGTAGCAATTATTATTAAGTGGATCGCTAACTAACCGCGTACCAGCAGCTTTTGCCGCTTCAGGGACAGTCATCCTAACTCTAATAGGCCCAATCCCGTTAATAGCTAATTTTGACTGGTTTGTTAGTTTCACCTGTGCAAGAACTGCCCCGACTGTCAGATAAGTAAAGGTCAAAGTAACGCTAGAAAAAGCAAATAAGTTAGTTTTAGTTTTCATTTGTATCTGCAAGATTGTTAATCCATTTAGAGGTACTTATTACCTTGCTAATAAAGTTATCTTGGGCAACTAATATTGCCCGGTGCAGTTCTTCATCAGTAACAGCACCTGCATCGTTTTTAAAAGCAAGAGTTCCTGTAGCATCAGCAAGAAACTCTACAGAAAAACCTAAATGGGAGGCTTGCCTAGCTGTTGTATCACAACACATTTGAGTCATATATCCAGAGATGACTACAGTATCAATGCCCTTCTCTTTCAGCCAAGACTCTAATTCAGTTCCTGTAAAGCTTCCTGGCAAATTTTTCTCAATTAGGAGATCATATTGATGTTTAGCGATTTCAGGATGCAGTTCCCATTCCTGACTCCCCTGTTTAAAAATGGGAGAATCTGCTGCTAGCTGTGTATGTCTAACAACGATAACTGGAATGCCCCGTTCACCAGCAATATTCATCACTTGCAGAATTTTATCTAGTGTTCCTGATGGGTAGGTAACTGGTAGCTTACCGGTGAAATATTCATTCTGAACATCGATTACAAATTAGCCGGTAAGCGTAAATCTCAGTGGCTTCAGCCCTGAGATATAAGCGACTCGTGCGGTTTTAACCGCATTCAATCTTTCTGAAATGCCAAATTTTTATACCAACTATGGTAGTATAAGATTAGGAGGTATAACTAATGCTTGTTTTTGAGTTCAAAGCTTATGGGAAATCAGCGCAACTAGTCGCAATAGATGATGCAATTCGGACTGCTAAGTTCATTCGCAATAGCTGTATTCGGCTATGGATGGATGTTAAAGATACGGGTAAAAATGATTTGCAGAAATATTGTGCTGTACTTGCGTCTAACTTTCCTTTTGCAAACGAACTTAATTCAATGGCTAGACAAGCTTCTGCTGAACGAGCATGGTCTTCTATCTCTAGGTTTTATGACAACTGCAAGAAGGGTATTCCGGGTTTAAAGGGGTATCCTCAATTCCAAAAAGATTGTCGCTCGGTCGAGTACAAGACTTCAGGATGGAAGCTTGCAGATGACCGAAAGTCTATAACTTTTACTGACAAAAAAGGCATTGGACGACTTAAATTAAAAGGCACTCGTGATTTGCACTTTTACCAAATGAATCAAATTAAGCGGGTTCGGTTGGTTAAGCGTGCTGATGGGGTGTATGTCCAATTTTGTGTTGATGTTAATCGGTCTGAAAATATTAAACCAACTGGCAAGACTGTCGGGTTAGATGTTGGGCTAAAGGAATACTACACTGACTCTGACGGCTTGATGGTTGAGAACCCTAAGTTTTTGCGTAGTGGAGAAAAGGTTCTTAAGCGTTCACAACGTCGAGTTTCGAGAAGGGTAAAAGGTTCAAAAAATCGGGGTAAGGCACGGCTTTATTTAGGTAAACGCCACCTCAAAATAAGTAGGCAACGTAAAGATCATGCTGTGAAATTAGCACGGTGCGTAGTTCAGTCTAACGACTTGATAGCCTATGAAGATTTGAGGATGAAAAATCTGGTGAAAAATCACTGTTTAGCCAAGTCTATTAACGATGCATCTTGGTATCAGTTTCGTGTCTGGATTGAATATTTTGGACTCGTATTTAAACGTGTCACGGTTGCGGTTAATCCGCAATACACAACCCAAGAATGCTCTAGCTGTGGTGAAGTTGTTAAAAAAACTCTATCTACCAGAACACACTCTTGTAAGTGTGGTTGCGTGATGGATAGGGACGAAAACGCAGCTAGAAATATCCTTAGTCGGGGATTGGGTACGGTAGGGCATATCGGAACCTTTGCACTTGATGCAAGCAACGCTTTAGGAGATGAGTCCTCTACTCATGCTGGAGTAATCCTGCATGAGCAAGTCATGTCTTTGATTAAAGAATCTCAGTGTCTTTAGACCTGAGAGTGTCAATAATAAGGCTCGTTTCATATTGATTATTCTCCCCAATAAACGGTTGAGAGTGCAGTAGCTTGGCTGATACACTTAGAAATTAAAATACCATTGCTCAACCCGTCAACCTGCAAAATACAGAATGTAAGTTTTAGTATAAATCTTGCATAAAAAAGGGGGACGGTTTTTACCATCCCCAGTCAATTTTCACGATTAGTTAAAAGCTTACAGCGTTGGTACAAACTGGGTTTTTTCTGGTACTTCGGTGTACTCAGCCACAATTTGCCGGAATTCTGCGCCGTCAATGGTTTCTTTTTCGATCAGCAAATCTACTAAGCGATCGGTAACAGTGCGATTGTCACGGACAAGCTTTTTAGCTAAGTCATAGCATTCTTCGACGATCGCGCGGACTTGGCCATCGATGCGGGATGCGATCGCATCAGAATACTCAGATCGGGTTGTCCAGTCACGACCTAAGAACACTTCACCCTGTTGGCTTTCCAGTGACAAGGGACCTAAAGTGGACATTCCGAAGCGAGTCACCATCTGCCGTGCCATTCCCGACAACTGCTGCAAGTCGCCACCAGCACCCGTTGTCACTTCCGCAGCCCCAAAAATCACCTCTTCAGCGGCGCGACCACCTAAAGCACCAGTAATCCGGGCTTTTAACTGAGAACGGGAAATCAAACCCTGTTCTTCATTGGGGGTAAACCATGTCAAACCTTGAGCTTGTCCGCGAGGAATCAAAGTTACCTTTTGTACAGGGTCATGGTCTTTGATCAAAGTACCCACCAAGGCGTGTCCAACTTCGTGGTAAGCAATCAAGCGCTTGCTCTTGCTATCTACCAAGGGAGTACCTTCCATCCCTGCGACTACCCGATCCACAGCGTCATCAATTTCGCCGAGGGTGATAGCTTCTTTGCGTCTTCTGGCTGTGAGAATAGCTGCTTCGTTGAGCAAGTTAGCTAAATCAGCGCCAGTGAATCCGGGGGTACGCCGGGCGATCGCTTCTAAGGAAACGCTGGGGTCTAATTTCTTATTCCGAGCATGAACGCCTAAGATTTCCAAGCGTCCCTTAATATCTGGTGCATCGACAGTTACCTGGCGGTCAAAGCGTCCGGGACGCAACAATGCTGAGTCTAGTACGTCAGGACGGTTGGTAGCAGCAATAATAATAATCCCTGTGTTGCCTTCAAAACCGTCCATTTCAGTCAGCAGTTGGTTGAGAGTTTGCTCTCTCTCATCATTACCGCCACCAATACCAGCACCCCGTTGCCGTCCTACGGCGTCAATTTCATCAATAAAGATGATACAGGGGGCGTTGTCTTTAGCTTTCTTGAATAAGTCGCGGACACGGGAAGCACCCACACCGACGAACATTTCCACAAATTCTGAACCAGAAATGCTGAAGAAAGGTACACCAGCTTCGCCGGCGATCGCTTTTGCGAGTAAAGTTTTACCTGTTCCGGGAGGCCCAACTAACAGCACTCCTTTGGGAATACGTGCGCCAACGGCGGTAAATCTTTCTGGCTGTTTGAGGAAGGTGACAACTTCTTGAAGTTCTTCTTTTGCTTCTTCAATCCCTGCTACGTCGTCAAATTTGACTCCGGTTTTGGCTTCCATTTGAAAACGAGCTTTGGATTTGCCAAAATTCATCGCTTGACCAGGGCCACCGGGGAGGTTGTTAGAACGGCGGAACAAAAAGAACAGCCCAGTAATCAACAAAACTGGAAACACCAGATTGCCCAACAATCCCCAGATTGCACCATCATTCCGCATCGGATGGGCATCAAAACTCACTCTCTTTTCTTTGAGTTTATTGATTAATTCAGGGGCGTTAGCAGGCAGATCCACCCGCCAGCGTTGGATGCGATTCTCAATATCTTGATCCACAGCTTCGACAATTGCTGTCCTACCGCCGTCGTAGAGATCAACATTGGAAACGCGATCAGCGTCCAAGTATTCCAGAAAGCGACCATAGGTCATGCGGGTATTGGCTGCATTCTTAGTCGCGTCCGCAGGCGCACCTGCAAATGCCCCTTGCCAGAAGAAAAAGCCAATTACCAAAGCCAGCGTAGACCAGAGTGCTACGACTCTCCAGGAGAATTTCATCTTTTATTTGCCTCTAAGTGCCTGTAAAATTCATCAGCCTTAGTAACCGAATAAGGAAGGATGAAGAGTGAAGTATAAAGTTTTCCATTTTAGCCCAACGGCTAAAATGCCCGGTTCGTGAGACCTGTTTTTATCTTTCATACTTAATCTTTCATCTTTCAGTCACTGTGCTGTGTAACGGATGTTTATAAATCCATTTTCTTTAATCTGATATTTGCTCATGCATCACCAAACAGCCAAAAAGGCCTTACGGTAGATTCATCAAGCCTATCAATAATCTTAACTAAATTTAACTTAATTCTCATACAATATTTCATTACAAAAAAAATCGGGCGGTTGTTGAGAGCAGAGCAAGCAGGAGAAATTAGGGGAGAAATACCTTCCTCTTCTCCCCCACTGAGGACTCAGCACTCAGCAAGCCCTTGACCTACTTCGCTTCTGTAATTTCTAGAGTGTAAGGGAAATACTTGCCCTCGTCGTAGGAACCAACCCAAATTTGGTAAGTTCCCTTGAGCCATTCACCAACAATGCCAGGATTTTTGCCATTAAAATCGTCATTACACCAAGTACCGCCAGGCCCCTTGATGATGATAGTGGTGTCCTTAGGGCTTTGTATTTGCAACTTCAGATAGTCAAATTTACTTGTTAGTTCTAGGGTATGGTCTGGTGCTTGATCAACAAATCCAGTACAAGGTCCAGTGGGTGTTTCTGCCCTCCCAGCTACCTGTTTTCCAGGAACAGAGCCGCCACTCATCCCGCGAACTGTCAGGGGGTCTGGGGAGAATTTCTGGTTGATGGTGAGATCTCCAAATATCGGCGGTGGCGCTTCTTGAGCATCAGCAGCAGCATTAATTACCGATGTGATGAAGAGCGTAACTATCATGAACGATAATCTTATCCCTCTATTGAGCGCTGTTTTCGGCATTGTAATTACATTCATTTCTAAGTGTTCTTGAAGACATGAATTTTACACGCCAGGTTCCCAAAATGAGAGGAATTGACTACTTATTTTCGATTTAATATTTGGGATGATGATCTTTGGCTCTACTTGATGAATAGGGGAACACAAATGTGTACCCCTAAAATCTCAAATATTTCCTCGCACCCGCTACTGTGCCTTAATTGGCTGCGGCGATCGCTTGACTCAAGCGCGGTTTATCTAAACCAATCTGATTTAATAATAGCCAGGATTGGATCAGGTCGGGGCCGTGAACATCTCCAGTTAAAGCGGCTCGGAGCGATCGCATTACCAAGCCTTTCTTCACATTTTGCTCTTTCACCACCTGCTTAATCATGTTTTGGGCGGTGTCTGCTGACAATTGGGTTTGAGCTTCCAAGGCTGTGAGAATTCCCTGAAGCACCGCAGCCGAACCAGCTTGTTGAAGTTGTGTACTTCCTTCCTCGCTAAATTCCACGACATCGCTAAAAAACAGTTTGCTCATCGCGACAGCATCCACCAACCGAGTCAGACTAGCGCTCAGTAATGTAACTAGCTCCTCTAACCAAGGGCGCTCTCTGCCGCCAGCAAAATTATACCCGGCTCCTTCCCAGTAAGGTATGAGCAAATCTGTGAGTTTATCTACTGGCATACTGTGGAGATACTGGCTATTCAACCAATCTAGTTTGTCCCAGTCAAACTTAGCCCCCGCTTTATTAACACGCTCAAAGCTAAATTCCTTAGCTGCTGTATCTAAGGTGAATATTTCCTGAGTTGAGTCTGGGGGAGACCAACCCAGCAATGTCATGTAATTCACCAAGCCTTCGGCGGTGAAACCCATTTGCTGAAAGTCAGAAATGGAAGTGACGCCATCCCGTTTAGAAAGCTTGCGCCCTTCCATGTTCAAAATCAGCGGTGTGTGGGCAAATTCTGGGATTTTTGCACCCAACGCTTCATAGAGCAAAATTTGCTTGCCGGTGTTGGCTATATGGTCTTCTCCGCGAATCACATGACTGATTTGCATATCAATGTCATCTACTACAACGACAAAGTTGTACAGTGGTTGCCCAATGCCATCTTCAGAGGCGCGAGCAATGACCATATCACCACCGAGATCGCTACCTTTCCAAGACATTTTGCCCCGTACTAGGTCATTCCAGACAATTTCCCGCTCATCTTCAATTTTGAAACGAATCACAGAAGAGCGACCTTCAGCTTCAAAAGCTGCCTGTTGTTCTGGGGTGAGATTGCGGTGACGGTTGTCATAGCGAGGAGCATCGCCCCTCGCTTTTTGAGCTTCTCGCATCGCCTCTAGTTCTTCAGAGGTGGTGTAGCAGCGGTAGGCTAACTTCTGTTCTAGTAGTTTTTGTACTGCTTCTTTGTAGAGATGCAGGCGTTGGGATTGGTAAAATGGACCTTCATCCCAGTTCAAACCCAGCCAGCGCAGTCCCTCCAGGATATTATCTGTATATTCGGGACGCGATCGCTCTAGATCTGTGTCTTCAATCCGCAAAATGAACGTCCCGCCGTGATGGCGGGCAAACAACCAGTTAAACACAGCCGTTCTAGCTGTACCAATATGTAAATTCCCAGTTGGACTCGGAGCAATACGGACTCTAACAGTCACAGTTTATTCTCTCTTTCACAAAATATTTACGTTAAGAATCCTGAGCATAAAATCATAACACTCAGGACTCATGGTTTTTAACGGGACTGACGGGGCTCGAACCCGCAACTTCCGCCGTGACAGGGCGGTGCTCTAACCAATTGAACTACAGTCCCTCGATTTGCAGCTTTTCCAATTATCTCTGTTTTTTTTCTACTTGTCAAGTAGTTTAGAGCCTAATGTTTGAAAATTTTGCCAAGCTCTTTTGCTGCTTACGCCATACTATAGCATCATGAACTGCTTTGACTTCAGCAGAACAATAACCTCTGTCGTGCTCACACCTCCAGATGTGTTTGGTAAGTTGGCTAGATGAAGCGTCAAAAGCAATGACTCTCGCTTACCTCCCCTGCTTGTAGAAAACCTCTTAACATTACGCGAAATAGTTAAATTGGTTTCGTCGCTATAACTTGAGCCTGAGATTCTAAATTTTGTAATATCTGGGATTGCATCTGTTTATACTGTAGCTTTAACAAATTTTTGCTCAATTGGGGTACAGAAGAGGGTGGTAGCTTCTGACTCTGTTTTAGCCAAGTTTTCAACATTTGCCGCTGTGTGGCAGCAATGCGACTACTGAGAACATTAACGCAGGAGTGGGGTGCTTCCATAGTAAAGAAAATCAAAGGGTGGTGTTCATTTTCCGCCAATGACCACACTAGTCTCTGATTCTGGGAATTTTGCAAATCTAGGTAGCATGGCAACCACTTAGGGCCTAGTTCCCGATTGTAGAGTACTGTTACCCATAGCAACATTGGATGAGGGGATGTGACAAAAATAAACCCGTTATGACGGATTGAAAGGGCCCGGTTCTTGATTTCTTGCTGAGGCAACATCAACCATAGTGCAGCTACAGATCCAGGATTGGTGTCTAAAAATTGGGGAAACACAATCTCCTGAATGGGTTTATCTTGGGGCCATGCAAGTTGCCGACAAATTTCGGCGATTTTCGTTGGTAATCCAGAACCTAATGAACTGCTAGGGGTAGATTTGGCTGCTGAACTTGTGGGCAAAGTCAAACCGATTGACTTCTCCACACTTTCCAAAATTTGGAGAATTTTGGCGATGTTTTGGGGACGGTTGCAGGCTTGTTTAGCAAGACAGTCCATGATTAAATCATTGATCTGTTGAGGTATTTTGAGTTGGGGACTCACATTAGCGATCGCTTGTGGTTGTTCAAAGTGATGTGCTTTATACCAGGCTCCAAAGTAGTCGGTTTCTGGTTTCCAGGGCTTTTCACCTGTGAGCATCTCAAACATCATCACACCCAAACTATAAATATCGGAGCGACTGTCTAATTCTCCCCCTTCGAGTTGTTCGGGAGAACAGTAGGGCAAAGTACCATTAAAACCCTTATTTGTGCTAGCTACTGCTGAATAATTTAAAAATTTGGCAATTCCAAAGTCTAAAATTTTGACTAACTGCCCCAATATTGGATCTGGGATAACTAATATATTAGCTGGCTTAATATCTCTATGTACTAGCGGATAAATTTTGCCATCAATGTTAATCCCTTGATGAGCGCACTGCAAACCTAAACAAATCTGGCGAGAGAGTTTAATAAACATGGGTACAGACAGAGGAATTAAATCCTTTAAACTCTTGCCACATAAATATTCCATGACGTAAAATGGCTTACCATTTTCACTCAAGCCATAATCATAAGCCCGCACGATATGTAGACTTTTTTGACTCAAAGCGGCACTCATGTGAGCTTCACGAGCAAAGTTTTCTTGCAACTTGTAATCTGACATAGTTTGAGACAAAAACTTGATGGCGACTGGTGCTCCTCCTAATAAAACATCATTTGCTAAAAAAACTTCACCCATGCCACCCCTACCAATTATCTGCTTAAGTTGATAACGGTTGGCAAGCAATCCTGTATTGATTGGAGATGAAAATGAGCTTGTATTCACTTCGATATCCTCTATTAATTAGGCAATTTAAAACTAAAGTTTTTACCTACAAATTTGTCTCCGCTATCCATCGATTTCCGGATTTTATCAAAATTAAAATAAATTATCAAATAATTTAGCTATCCAAGCTTTTAAACCTAATGTTTCATTTTTTTGAGGCGTTGCCAATTTTAGATTCACTTCTAACTTCAGTTTTTCATATTCTGTTTTCAGAATAGTTTTGGCTTGGTTGGGCGAAATTAATTCATTTGATTTTTGACTCATATCTAAACAATCAGCGAGTTGTTGGCGCTGGCTAGCCGTGAGAGTAAAAGTCATAACATGGTTGCAGTTAGTCGGTTCTTCTATAGCGAAAAATAGCAGATGATAATAGCCTATTTCTGATAAAATATGCATTAATTTCTGCCCTCTACTATCTTTGAGATCTAAGAAATAAGATAGCCATCTGGTCAGAGAAAAGTTGTCATCATATAGCACTGTTACCCACAAGACCATAGGATATAAATTCATTTTAGTAATAAATTCAGTGCTATGTGTTTTGTCTAAAAATTTAGTAATTTCTTCTCTGGGTAACATTGCCCAAAAAGTTGGTACTGTACCTTGTGGAGTATGCAATAAATGGGGAAAACCAATCGTGGCAACTGGTTTATTTTTAGGCCAAGTCTTCTGCAAACACTCTTTTTCTGAAAATGTTGTTACAGGTACTAATTGCACTGGAGATGGAGGCAGATATTGCTCGATGTTACTAATGGAAGGTTCATCCTCAAGCTGCTCCTTAACATGAACTAAAACTTCTAATATTTGACCCATATTTTGGGGGCGATCGCTTGTATCCTTAGCCAAACAATTCATCACCAATTTTTGTAAGTCCTGCGGAATTCGAGCTTGCGGATTCACTTCTGCAAATGTAGGTGGAGCTTGAAAACGATGTGCCTGATACCAACTACCAAAGGAGTTACTTTTGAGTTGAAATGGATGTTTTCCTGTCAACATCTCAAACATCAGTACTCCCAAACTGTAAATATCAGAGCGTACATCCAATAGTTTTCGTCCTTCCATGTGTTCTGGTGAAGAGTAAGGTAAACTGCCGATAAAAGAATCAGTCAGTGTCATCCCACTGCGCTCTGTTAAAAACTTGGCAATGCCAAAATCAAGAATCTTCACTAGCTCAGATTTTTTGGCATTATCATTGATAAATATATTCTCTGGTTTAATATCCCTATGAACAACAGGATAAATTTCTCCTTTGAGGCTGATACCTTGGTGAGCGCATTGCAAACCTAAACATATTTGCTGACAAATATCTAAAAAATTTGATATTGTTAAAGGCTGAATATTGAGAATTTGTTTTAGGTTTTTTCCTTCGAGATATTCCATGACATAGAAGGGGACTTTTTCTTCAGTAACTCCGTAACTCAATACGCGGACAATATTTTTACTTTTTCGACCCAATTGAGCGCCAATAAAAATTTCTCTGCCAAAGCGTTGTGACATATGCTGATTTATTAGATTTAGCAAGAGAATTTTAACGGCGACTCGCAAGCCACCTTTAGCTGCATCTTCTGCTAGGTAAACCCTACCCATCCCCCCTTTGCCAATTAAATCTCTGATTAAATAGCGATTGTTTAAAAATTTTCCAATGTAAATGTCTAACTCAGCTTTTTGCCTGTCCATATCCTGAACTTTAGTTGGTGGCATGAAATTACTATATTACAAATTTTTTCTAGAAAAATACTTAATACATTCGGTTTTTAGGGAACTTTTACTATTATTCTTTAGATCAAAATATCAATTATTTCCGATAATCAATCATTTCCGATGAAATTGGCTACAAAAAATGTAACCTTCTCACGAAAGTATATTTGCTTTGTCAGCAAAATCTCTTAATTACTGTGTAACATATTTATAAATAGACGCCTATAAGTAATTATACTAAAGATACAAATACTCTGAATTAATTTGCCTGTTTGTAGCCGTAAATAAACGTAAAGACATGATTGCTCTACCGCTTCATTAACACAGGAAAAAAGCGGCAGCCTGATCAGTGGTATGCTGGAAGGAGCCACTAAGGGTCGTTGTTGGCGTTGTAGGTAATTCCAGATAAGCCTCCCAATTCAGATTTTTGAAAGGATAATCCTGTAGCTAACGTAGCTTGTCCAATAAACTAGATGTTGCTTAAGGTAACAGCCCGCGAGGCTAAATTGCTAAGGAAGAAACTGATATAGGACTTACGCAAAATATCTCTCAAACTCTCATTTCTCTGCGTCTTCTGCGCCTGGAGCGGTAGCCTGCGGCACGCCGCTCCGCGTCTACGTTACTCCTTAACTCATGCGTAAGTCCTATGATAATTAGTATCGAAATACTTTAGTGGTAATCTAAAGTGTGAAAATAACCTGTAAAATATCTGACTTAGGTTAAGAGATTACTAATTCTCAATTACCTACATGATTAAAATACTGACATCTATCGATATTCATCTTGAACAAAGTTGACGAGCCAGTCTTTGACATTGCGTGTGGCGCGGCAGTCGTCTTCGTTGTAGCGTTGGATAACTTCTAGTAAGGTGCGATCGCCTGTTTCTAGCCACTGATCATACCAATAGATACATTTGGCACCACTAGCTTCTTTGTCACGCCACTCAAACCCCATCCAGCGGGCGATCGCTTTTAAGGCATAGCTCTCTACTGGTAAGGCGACGCTTTGGATTAATTGTTCATACACATCCACAAACCGATTTAGTACGGGTTTTACTGAGGCGTTGGGTGTGTGATAAAGCTTTGCCATTTGTTTGACTGTATCAAATTCATAAACGCAAAAATGATAAATGGGCGCTTCAGGATATTGCCAAACCAAATCCAGAAATTGCTGCCAAATTAATCCTTCGTCTGCTGGTTTTTCTGCCAAAAAAGAATAAAACTGCTCTGTGTTAGCTTGCCTGTCAACGACCAAAACCCCCAAGAGATAATGTAAATCTAAGTCTGGCTGAGCTTCAATATCAAAGTAAAGCTCTATGGGGGCAGTGAATGTGAGTGTTTCGGCGGGTGGCGCTTTGGGTAAGATAAACGGTCGTTTTTCCAGTACAGATTGGGCTTGTAATACTATTTTGGGTGCAACTTCTCTTTCAAAACCAGGTAGGTTTTCTAGGATACTGGGACTGGTATGGGCGAGAGATTCTAGTGTAGTGATAGAAATTGCTTGGAGTTGATTGTAGCGAACGGGTGTTACACCTGGTAAGAGAGAGAGATGTTGCTGAGAGTGTGCGATCGCATAACAATGATTGTACCAATGGCACAGATTGCACTTTTGCCGGGAAATAAATATCTCTGGGGCATGGGGTAACTCGATAACTTGGGTAAATTCCCCCAAAATCTGCTCCATTTGTGGTATCCATTTGCCTAAATCTACCGCATAACCCTGGTTTTGATGACGCAATATCAACCAACCTGTTTCGGGTAAAACTTCCTGGACTGTTGCCACAACTTGGGCGTGAAATGCAACTACAACTTGGTATTCTTGTTTGGGGCGCTTACCCAGTTCAATATTTGCCGGAGTATACATCCAATCGCCAAAGCAGGATGTCCCTGGCTGTTTCACAAGTAAATCGGGACGACTTAATAAGGTGTATCCTTCAGAATGAGTGGTTAGTAGCACTCCTTTACGAATGTACTCAACTCCTTGTTGCATCAATTCTAAAGTTGCTGCTGCACCTGCTTGCCAGTTTCCTCGTGGATAATCTGGTTGGTGATAAGTCAACTGTGCCAAAACACTCCGGTGATGAGCGATTTTGTCCTGCTGCACTTTTAGCAGCAACTCATTGGGAGCATTTCGCTGGCTTTTGTCACCATGAGTATCTAAAAAAGGTCGCCGCTTACAGCGTTGATATTGCAGTAGGATTTCAGCATTAATTAACATCCTTTTAAACTAACAAGAATTAGGACGCTTTGGCAGTAACCCAGATTACTAAAGTTATTGTGATTAAAAGTACAGCTATCCAAAATTGATATGACTAGCTTGCATCACCACCGAGAACAATTTCCCGCTTTAGCGAATAAGACTTATTTTAACTATGGAGGCCAAGGGCCGATGCCCCAGGGGGCAATGGATGTCATCACTCAAACTCAAGCTCATATCCAGCACATTGGCCCCTTTGGCTCTGAGGCTTATGCCTGGATAGCACCCCAGATCCAAGCTACCAGAGATGCGATCGCATTAGAGTTGAATGCCTCCACTCCAGCAATCACCCTCACAGAAAATGTGACTGTGGGCTGTAATATTGCCATGTGGGGGATCGAATGGCGCAATGGCGACCATTTGCTACTCTCTGACTGCGAACACCCAGGAGTGATTGCTACGGCCCAAGAAATCGGGCGGAGATTTGCTGTGGAAGTTACCACCTGCCCCTTGATGGCAACTTTAAACGTGGGCGATCCTGTAAAAGTCATTGCCCAACACTTGCGCCCCAATACTCGCCTCGTAGTCTTAAGTCATGTTTTTTGGAATACGGGCCAAGTTTTGCCGCTTGACAAAATTGTGGCAGTATGCAGGAATAATCATTCCCTACTTCTAGTAGATGCTGCCCAATCAGTTGGTGCCTTACCTTTAAATTTAACTGAATTGGGGGTAGATTTTTATGCTTTCACCGGTCACAAATGGTTATGTGGCCCGGCTGGTGTGGGTGGCTTGTATGTCCGCCCAGAGGTACGCGAAAGCTTAAAACCCACGTTTATTGGCTTGAATGGCATTGTCGTTGATCGTCAAGGACAGCCTGTGAGTTGGCAACCAGATGGGCGAAGATACGAAGTGTCTACATTAGCTTATCCGCTTTATGTTGGGTTAAGGGAAGCGATCGCCATTCATCGGCAATGGGGAACCCCACAGGAACGTTATCAGCAAATTTGCCGCAATAGTGAATATCTCTGGAGAAGGTTGACGGCGTTACCCGAAGTCCAGTGTTTGCGGACTTCTCCACCCGAAAGCGGTATAGTCTCCTTTCAACTCACCAATCACCAGCCTCTTAAATTGGTGCAATTTCTAGAATCACAAAAATTATTAACGCGGACAATTGCCGATCCTCATTGTATCCGGGTTAGCGTTCATTACTTGACTCTCGAATCGGAAATCAACCAATTGGTAGAGGCGATCGCCAGTTTTGGCCAAATTATTAATTGAATATGGAACGCCCAATTTTATACATAGCCATGACCAATCACGGGTTTGGTCATACTACCCGCACGGCATCTGTCGCAGCAACAATTCAAAAATTATATCCAGAAGTTTTGTTGATTTTGGTGACCACTGCCCCCCGGTGGTTGCTAGAGTGCTACATAGAAGGTGATTTTATCCTGCGTCAGCGGGCTTTTGATTTGGGTGTAGTCCAAGCAGATAGCTTGACAATGGATCAAGAAACCACCTTGGCAAAGTTGCGAGAGATTCAAAAGCGTCAGAATTCGCTGATTGCCTCGGAAGTCAATTTTATCCGCCAAAACCGTGTAAATCTCATCTTGGCGGATATTCCCTTTCTGGCTTCTGGGTTTGCGAAAGCGGCAAATATTCCCTGCTGGATGATCAGTAACTTTGGTTGGGACTTGATATACCGAGATTGGGGCGGAGAGTTTACAGCCATTGCTGATTGGATTAGTGATTGGTACTCAAAATGCGATCGCTTATTTCGTCTTCCCTTCCACGAAACAATGCAGGCTTTTCCAAATATCACAGATGTCGGCTTAGTCGGTGGTTCTCCCCGGTTTGCTGCCGATGAACTGCGCGCTACATGGGGGATAACGGCACAAAAAGAAAAAACTATTCTCCTCACCTTTGGCGGTTTGGGTTTGCAGCAAATTCCTTACGACAACCTGCGGCACTTTCCCGATTGGCAATTCATTGTTTTTGATCAATCTGCACCGGAGTTACCTAATTTAGTGAAAGTGACAAATCGTCAATACCGTCCTGTCGATTTTATGCCCATTTGTGGGCGAGTCGTCTCTAAACCTGGTTACAGCACTTTTGCCGAAGCCTCAATACTCCAAGTCCCTATCGTTACCATCCCCCGTAACGACTTTGCCGAAGCAGCTTTTCTCTTAGAAGGGATTGCTAATTACAACCAGCATCAAATCCTGACCCCATCTGACTTTTTTCAAGGAACTTGGGATTTTCTCTATCAGTTACCCCAACCGCCAAAGCAAAAATATCCAATCGCTAAGGATGGGAATATAGCGATCGCTAACGCTGTCATCAACTATTTGAGCAATCTTTAAACTACTAACAGAGACGTATAATGCAAATAGGCAAGCATTAACCTCAAAAACTCTCTTTAGCCGGAGAATTAACGGTCATTACAAATGACTCATTACCAAAAATTACTGAGAATTCCCACAATTGGCAAATCTTTTTACAACATCACCCCAAAAGTTGCCGCCATAGTTACCGAGTCGGGGGTGGAAACTGGCCTTTGTACCTTATTTTTGCGTCATACTTCAGCCAGTTTAGTGATTCAAGAAAACGCCGATCCCGATGTACTCGTGGATTTAGCTAACTTCATGGCCAAACTCGTGCCAGAATCCGGCAAATACATTCATGATGCCGAAGGTGCCGATGATATGCCAGCACATATCCGCACAGCCCTGACTCACACTTCGGAACACATCCCCATTAATCGCGGTCAATTGGTACTGGGAACTTGGCAAGGAATCTATATTTGGGAACATCGCCAACGTAGTCATCTGAGAGAGTTGGTAGTTCACCTTTCTGCGTAGAGATTTGTGAATGTTTGGTTAATAGTTAAATATAAATATCGGTGTAACTCTGTAGATGATCTCCGCCCAGTTTTTGCCATCTAAACTGCGGTAAATCTCCAGCCAAAAAGTATTTACACCAGCCCTAAATTAGATAAATATTTTATTCTTTTCGTAAAGTAAAAGTTAATTTTTGATATTTTTACTTAATAAAAAAATGCGATCAGATATAAACTGAATATTTATCATCAGCTATATTTTACTAACTATGGAGCCAAACTCAGCGTCAACTAATTGTTTCTGCACGCTTGATCAAATCCTGTCCCAGCACTCTGTGAATCTATTGTCGCTTAATCCCTGTAAAAATTTAACTACCAGCTTTGCCGAACTGGGAGATTTGATTGCTGAAAAAACCACTGACAGTCAACTGATTACAAACCTACGAGAGACATTAGAAATTATTATCTATGCCCAATTAGAAAATTTTCCCGAAAATATATTCTGGGATTTTGATTTTATGGTCAGTAGTATGCTTAGACAAGCTCTAAGAGAGAATGATGGCGCTGTTTTATTTGTAGATACTTTTCGGAAAAAGATGGTGTCTATAACGGAGTTGTTCGGAAAAACAGAAATCCGCTTTCGCTATGTCCATGATTTTATTTACGGCTTTGAATGGGCTAGATGGGTAAACAAAGAGCCACAAAATCGTGCAAACATAGAGCCTTTTAGTCTGATATTTTTGGATTATTTACTTTGCAAAGGTCAAGAAATAATCCAAAAAATTAGCCTCAATCAGGTTACAACAGCTTACAAACTTTCAGAAACAGGCTATCGCAATCCCTTTTGCTTCTCCCGCGAACCGGAGGATGAATACCGTTTGTTAACTTATCTGGCTCAAAAACAACTTATCCCGGTTGCTGTTTGGAATTGGGATACTCAACCTATATGGAATAAACCTTTCCACAGAATGCGCGAACAGCTATCATTAAAACTTAATATTCCGCAACAGACAAGCTGATCACTACTCGCAAGTGAGTTTTTATTTCCCAAACTGCAAGGCAAGCTTCTATACTGTTGTAAATTTTATTAATCTGGTTTTACATGGGTAAATTTCGGAACAATTTGGACAAGGTAATGCTGCTGTGTTTGGTAAATATTTATAAATGTCTCCAGCTAAATGTATCCACTTGAGGAAGATACCTTTTTTTATCTGGCTCATTTTTGCTCAATACAAATCACTGGGGTAATCGTCAGATGGATAATAACTATATTGACACTCTCAGGGAAGACAGCCACTGAGCTTTACGCTTACCGGATATTCCTGTAAAAGTTTACCTAGAAAATAAATAAATGAAAGTTGCTGATTTAATTACCTGGTTTGAAGAATGGGCAAATCCCGCTTGGTGTGAAGGCTGGGATAATTGTGGTTGGCAGATTGAACCGGGAGTTTTGCCGGAAAAAGCACGGGTGTTGGTGTGTTTGACTCCAACTTTAGCGGTGATGCAAGAAGCCAAAGCCAGCAGTGCTAATTTAATTTTTGCCCATCATCCGCTGATTTTTCATCCCCTGAAGTCCCTACGCAGTGGTTCGGAAATCGCGGAAATAGCCCGGTTAGCCTTTACCCACAATATCGCTATCTACAGCGCCCACACAAATTTTGACCAAGTACAGGATGGTACAGCTGATGTTTTGGCTCAGATTTTAGAACTCAAACAAGTCACTCCCATAATACCCACCCAACCGGGATTAGGATATGGGCGCGTGGGAATGCTAGAGCCTTTGATGACATTGCAGGAGTTACTCACGACAATTCATACCCGACTGACTCCACCACATTTGATTTTGTCACCAAATGCTGACTTACAGCAGATAATTTCACGAGTGGCTGTTTTGGGTGGTTCGGGTGCTAGTTTTATCCCAGAGGTAGCCAAAACTGGTGCCGAAGCTTATCTGACTTCTGACTGTAAGTTCCATCAGTTTCAAGAAAGCCGCGATTGTGGACTGATTTTAATCGACGCTGGACATTATGCTACCGAACGCCCCGCTTGCGATCGTTTGGTACAAAAATTTCAGTCCTTAAACTTAGACTGGGTGAAATTAAGTCAAAAAGATGAAGATTTCCGCCAATTTTTTCCTTAGTTTAAGTAGATATTTTGGATTTATTGCAGTTTAATCAGCTTTTCTTTCGGGTTTTCTCAAAATTGACTGTATATTTTGATATTCATCTAATTTCGGGCAATCAACTTTATTAAAGTAGCAATTAGTATGATTTTTGCTTCAGTATACGAACAAATGGGCTTATCTGCTGGATTTTTGTATCCATCTTTGTGATATAGATCACAAATAACCTGTAACTATAATCACTTAATTTAGATGTTTTATATCAATGTAGTCGGGTAGTAAAGTGTTTCACAATAGAAGCAACAAATTGCTTACTATGCCCTAATCATCATGATTCGCACACTCATTGAATCTGCTTTCCAAACTGGATGTCTTAGTGTTGAATCTGAGGGTCTACTTCACCAAGTATTGACAACAAAGTGCTATCAGCCAGAAGATTTGGTTGATCTTGCCGCCCTATACGATGCAGTTCGCACAGGTAAAATTAAACGAGAAGCAACCTCAAAGCTGCTCATAGACCTTCCCATACCTGACAAATCATTCTAGAACCCCGGCAACAGGTGACTCTGTCGGTGTATTGTCTATTTAAAGACGGACGTGTCACCTCAAGCAACAGCCCTAAACGCAAAACTATTCGGGTGTTGTTGTCGAAAACCATGAAGGTCGGCGAGAGAATGAGTTAAGATCAAATACATTAGGGGTAAAAGTAAAGCCGAGTCCCCAGAGTTACCAGTAATGCCCATGAATACAAGTAGGCAACTCAAACAACCGCAATCATTGCTTGTTTCGGAGTACTGTTTATTACAAGATGGTAGTAAGGACTCACCAACAGCTATTAACCTGGATAGGACAACTTCTGAATTGTTTGACTTCTATGAAGTAGACATGAACAGAGAATAAACCTGAAAGAGATTGAGTTTAGCCGGTGCAGTAACCACAATTTTCTGACCCAAGATTCCCCTATTTCTGACAATTACAACTCTGTTGTTGGATTGGGTCACGAGACATACTGGTTCTGAACTATGAATTTTATCTCTTAAGGTGTAATCTACAAGGGTAAGACCCAGATTTTGACAAGTTTAACTACGTTGTTTAAAAAGGCAGAAGCAGTACATGCTACACCGCAAGATTTATCAACTGTGTTGCGACGGGCGGGAGGTATGTGTTTTCTTGCGGGACCAGCAACGCTGGATCGAGCGTGCCCGCATCATCGATATAGAGGGGGATTTAGTGACCCTGCGCTATGAAACAGATGAAGAGGACGAGGTTTGTTCTTGGGAGGAAATGGTTCGCCTCGAAAGTATTGGTGCTGTAACGCAAAAATTAGCTTCAGTGCCACGCGGTAATGTCGAACCTCTAACGACTGAAGATTGTCCTGAATCCGAGCGGATCCGCAACCATTACACTGACTCGAATCCAGATTGATCAGTGCCAAGTACAGAATTATAAGTATTGAGTCATCAAAAGAGTGCTGAGTGCTGACCATTGTATGCTGAGTAAACAAATTAACAATTACACTCAGCAGAAAATGCCCCAAAATCACCTTGATTTATCTATGGGGTACCACTCAGGACTCAAGACTCATAACTCATAATTCAAGAATCAGGACTAGATAAGCCTTCAAAGGCAGGACAGTAACCTTCAAGGGTGACTTTGAAGTTATATAAGGGGGATGCGGGGTTCCAACACCGCTGCCCTCTTTGGTATCTGCAAGTACCGCAGCAATCTACATCAGACAATGTATAGCGATCGCTATTTTGGTTAAGCAGTTCTCTTGGCGATAACCCCCGCAATACTAATTCTTGTCCTTGCCAACGGGCTTCAATTAAACCTGTATCGGCAAATTCCCGCCAACGGGAATCTGCCGTTATTGCTTCCGGGATAGTAATTGTGATTACTGTTCCTAACTCTGTCAGTTCACCTTCATAGTTAGCCTCTGGGGCTGCTGGTTGTAAAAATGTGTCGCCAATCGGCAGTTCTACTAAAATCCCCGCTGCTGGAGAATGTACGTGGTAACGATTTTGTAACTCTTCCAAGCCGGTCAGGTCTGCTAAGTAGGCGGCAAAGCCGTGGACAAAAACGACGTGCTGGGGTCGTAAGTTATGAATTAGCTGCGTTGTACCCGGTCCATCACTATGCTGGGCGAGAAGATAGCTTTCAATGGTGGTAGGTGCTAAATATTCTTTGTTAACTTTAATATCAATTTTTTCTGGGAGCAGGATCAGCCAAGGGCCTGTTTCCGGTTGGCAGTATTTGCCCAAATCATTTGTAGAGTCGGTAAGGATAATACAGGGGGATTTGCCCACTGTAGTCCGATATTCTGGCTGTAGACGCCGCACGCGAGGGCGTACCCGTTCATCCCAAAATAAAGGTTGATGGCGGGCGAAGTTCTGTACTGAAGGGGGGAGATGGGTTAGCAGTTCTAGATAAGCATCGCACCCAATGGCGACAGCACCATCAACCCAAATATCTAAATCCCGTCCCGTGAAGTGATGATGAGAGCGTAACAACATTAGCAGTTCTTGACCTAGCCCTAAAGCGGGTGTGGGCATAAGTACAGAACAATGGTCGGCGATTGCCCGATTAATTCGCTCGGCTAATTGATTTTCTTGATTGCGGCGGTGGGGATGACGGGATGTGCCATAAGTACCTTCAATAATCAGCACATCCAACTCTAATCCCCGCAATTCCTCTAAGCGCAAACCTTCTACCAGCCGGGAGTTCGATAAGAAAAAATCCCCTGTATACAGTAGTTTGTAAGCGCGTTCTGGGGTGGTGTAGGTGAGCAGAATGGCTACAGCCCCCGGTAAATGCCCTGCGGGAAATAATTCCACCACTAGACCGTCTTGTAATTCTACAGGCGATCGCAACGGTAGCGCCTGACAAAATGACGGAATTTCTTCGGGATCATTGTCTAACCAATTCAGCGGCAATAATTTGCTAGTTACTTCGCTGGCATAGATCGGCAATAGGGGAAAAGCTTTGTGTAGTGCCAGCGATCCTCTCGCATGATCTGGGTGGGCATGACTGATTAAGACTAAATCTGCTGGTAGGCTTGTTGATTGCGTTAGTTCCTTCCCAAGCATTGAAATATCTCCCACACCACAGTCTAGCAGGATGCGGTGTGGTCCCATCCGCACTAATAAACATACACCCTCATCCTGATGCTGTACACTATAGGGCAAGCACTCTAATTCACTAGCTGCTTCCCCAGCATCAGAGCGAGAGAATGACGACACACTATCCCTCATGCTCTCCTCCCCTCATACCTCTTATTCATGGATATATCCCAAAAGCCAAAAGTTATAGGGATTTTGGTTTTGTGACCTAGGGGTAAGTTTGATCATCCGCCCCTACACCCTGAGAATGCGGTTTTTTGATTGGGGAGGATACCGATCGTTAAACCAAGTTAGTTCAGAAAATTTGCGTAATCGGCAGCCCACAAACTATTGGCTAAGGAAGTTTTCTGGATTTAATCAGCCGATGTGCTGAAAGTTGTTAGCAGCAGTCGCGTCTACAGACTTTTCTCAATGTGCAGAACCGTTGCCATGATAGTCATCTGAGTCATAAAAGCCATTTTTCGTGCCAAAAAACAAGCACGAAAGCGTAAATATAACTGTTAATCCGGCTAAAATCAGCTTTACTTCCATTTTTTTGCTGTCCTTGACTAAAGACTTTTTTATATTAATTGAGTGATTCTGTATTCGGGCAGAATCACTAGAAAATCTTTACTATGCTTAGGTGGATTGGACAATAGGTAATTTTACTCCAATTAGTCAAATTGTAGAACTTTTTGGCTAAACTGTCCATTAATGTCAAGTGCTATGGAAATAAAGGAGCGATCGCCTCTCCAGCCAGGAGTGCGATCGCCACTAGGAGCTTTCTATCAATTAAAAAAATTCTACTATTTAAACTACTGTTAAGGGTTGCAGTGCCTACACCACCGAGGGACAACACCATCATGTGTCGCACCCATCAGCCCAATTTATATGTTACGCGCTATACAAATTGCTGAAGCGTGTATTCGGCAATTTTATGGGTTTACGTCTTTTAGCACAGCCCTAGGTGATTATTTCGCTTACTAGGACACTATCCATACATAAAAAATAAATGCTCGGAAGTAGAGTTCACATCTACCTACAGATATAGATTATCTCACTCTAGCCTCAAGCGACCTGATTTTTAGGATTTTTGGATTCAGCAAACAAATCTACCCTCCATAATATAACTGAGAGTCTGATCGTCAGGACGGCTTCAAGATGCATCAAACTGACCCGCCACGTTCCCCAAAAGACCTATTCCCGACCATGTATGATCTCAAGAGTGAAGATCCAGAGGAGCCTGGTTTGCCTGATCAATTTCATTTGTTGCAACCGCGTCTCTTGGATGAAACCTTTCGTCTGCCGAATTATCCTAGCGATCGCATTTTTGTTGCCAGTGATTTGAATCTTTATTATGACTTGCATCATCCACTCTGGTATAAACGCCCGGATTGGTTTGCTGTTTTGGGTGTTCCCCGACTCTACGAACAACGGGACTTACGCTTAAGCTATGTGGTTTGGCAAGAGGGAGTTAATCCTTATATTGTGGTTGAATTGCTATCTCCCGGTACTGAAAGGGAAGACTTAGGGCAAGCATTGCGAGATGTTGAGCAACCACCAGGAAAATGGGAAGTGTATGAGCAGATTTTGCGGATTCCCTATTACGCTGTTTTTGACCGCTACAAGTATGAGTTTAGGATGTTTAAGTTAGATGGCGGGCATTATGCTGAGGTGGCACTGTCAGATTCCCGCTTCTGGATACCAGAATTACAATTAGGCTTGGGTGTGTGGCAGGGAAATTATCAAGATATTGAGCAGCCTTGGTTACGTTGGTACGATGGCACAGGTAACTGGGTGTTGACACCTGCCGAAGAGGAAAGACAACGGGCTGAAGAGGAAAGACAACGGACAGAACAGGAACAACGGCGGGTAGAAAGATTAATTGCACAATTGCGATCGCTTGGCGTTGAACCTGATTTAGATTAGGGTTTGCTTGGACACTGGGCTTCAAAGGCAGACTTTACAGTATTATTAGAATATAAAGTTTATCACTTGGCCAAAAATTAACCTTTTTTTGGGAACAACTCTATAAATTGAAAAGTACCCTGTTTAGTTATGTTCACGGAGTATAAGGTACTCAGAATTAACATATATTAATTCTGCCAAGCCGGAAAAATATGTGAGTAGGGAGGTAAATATGTACTCAGTGTTTGAAAATATTAATTTAGAAGCATTTACCGAAAATAAAATCACAAGCGAAGAAGACTTTAATGAAATTAAGATTCAATTAGAGAAAAGTTTTCAAACCAATGAAGGACAAATATTTCTCTCAGCTAAAAAAGAAGAATTAGACCAAGATTTTGATGAAATACATAAGCTATATAATAAATTAAGCAAAACTAGAAGCTTGAAATCAATCAGTAAATTAAATGGTGAATTAAGTCAAAAATTAAATAAATTCAGAATTAAATATAGTGAGTTTATAACCAATGATAAACTCCTCCAGGATACTCTAGAGTTAGAAATTCTCCATGAATATGGAGAAAAAATTATAACAGTCGTATTAATAGTAAAGGATGTTTCTAAACTAGCAAATGAAAATCCCCAAAATTTAGAGTTAAAAAAGATTTTAGATAAATATTCAAAAGCTACAGAAAACCTACTCGTAGCAGTAGAAAAATGTTATAGCGTAATAACGTTTAAAGAATTAGAATCTATTAATGCATTTGTCTCTGAACTAATAAAATTTTCAGACAAGTTCATCAAATCAAGAGAAAAGAATACAGAGAGATATATTTCAATTGCTAAGAGAATAAACAGCACTTGCAAAGCAATTTTGTGGGAACTAGATAAAGATAAAAATACTAATACATTTACAGAAAATAAATCATGGGATTTAATAATAGGAGAACATCCTTATGAAAAATTATTAAAAGAAAGTAAACAAAGAATACATTCGCTAGGTGAAGATTAATTAATCAAAATTAAATGAACTCAGCAATAGTTGTATTAGATACCAATATTTTATCTATCCTAGTGGAAAGACCAAAAAGCTCACAAGTACTAGATTGCATAAGTTGGGTAAAAAAGTTAGTAGCTAATAATATTGCAGTTGTAGTACCAGAAATAGCAGACTATGAGTCTAGGCGGAAATTGCTTTGTGTCAATAAAGATCCAATAAAAGAAACTACTAGACTTGAGAAATTACAAAGGCTAGATAGTTTAGGAAAACAAGGACTAATGTATTTACCCATAAACACAGAAGCAATGCTTAAAGCAGCTAGTTTATGGGCTTGGGCAAAAAATACAAATCAATCAACTGAAGATGGGGTATTGCAACGATTCATGAAAAATTCCGCCATATCGCATGAAACGCTTGCCCAGAGAGAGTTTTAGCGATACCATAACTCTTTCCTCACTTATGCCTATCTCAAGAATTATCTACATCCATGGGAATTAGAGACAGATCATAATCAACATCTGGGGGTTTGCGATTTAAATCCAGGCTATAGCGTCCAAATCGGTTGATATGTTTAGTCAGATATGGACTTAACGCCCCCATAATCTCCTCATCAATGGCATACCCTTCAGCAATTAATTCCTGCAAAATCCTCGTCATTTCAAAGACATTATAGAAAATTAAGCAATTTGAAACCAAATGGTTATACTTAATCATCTTGCGTTGTTCATCTCGATTATTACTAGGAATTAAACCTGATCCACCGAAACTGACCCATTTGGTAAAACCATTAAAAGATTCACTCTTATTTAATGCAGCTTGGATGGTAAGGCGTAACTTTTCATCAGATAAATATGACAACAAAAATCCTGTGCGAATCACTAGCCCTAGCTCAGAGAATGACTGATAGAGTCGATTATGTCTGCTATAAGTTCCTAACTTACGTAAAATGGTTGAGGCGGTAAATTTTCCCGCTTTAATTGAAAGAACAACCCGTAACATATCTGGCAAATGAGTCTCAATCAAATCCCAATCGACTACATCAGAAAAGAGACCATCAATATGGTGGTAACGAGACTCCTTAGTAGGACGATACAACTTTAAATCATGCCAGTTGCGAATGCGAGGCATTAAATTGATTCCCAACAAATAAGCCAACCCAAATACAGGCGCACTTTGACCTTGAGTATCAGCATGAATAACGTCAGGTTGAATTTCTGATTGATTATTTAACAAACCATCAAGAATATAAACGGCTTCCCATACACCACAAGGAATAAAATGACTAAATAAGGCAATATAAGTATCAGAAACATGATAATAACCAATGCCTCCATAACCACCATACCTAATGTGGTATTCTGCTAAAAGATTCTGCTCATAAATATCCCACTTTGTCCCATCGGCTGAAGCTCGTTTTCCAGTTCCCCAAAATTTAGGCAGAGAAAACCGATTATAAGCGTTAATAATTGAAGTAATCGCTTTATCTAAGGTTTCTTCAGTAATATGACGCTGATTAACCCAAGCCACTTGTCGATGGTCAAACGCTCCTAAAGAACGGGCTGTTTGAGAAGCTCCTAAATGACAACCATAACAAAAAGTGGTAGTTAGATAACGAGCAATTGGATGGTCGATTTTAGCTTCATATCCTGAAATTGGGTGAAAGAAACGAGTCCAGTTTAACCAGAGTTCTGTATCGGTGAGAATATCCAGTATGTTAACTGGGTGCAGCCGTTCTCTGATGAGAGACTCAATCAATTTTACTTTTTCCTGGTTAACCTTCTTGTTAGTTTTTTGAATAATTGGTTTGCCATCTTCTAGGCGAACAAACTCATTTTTAGGAAAAGATTTATCTGTCTGGGATGCTACCTGAGAAAGCCACTCTTTTAAATGAACAACAAAGGCTTTTCCTTCAACAGGTAAATTGACTAATTCTCCATAGTTAGCAACTGTCGCCTTATAATCAGACCAAGAAATCTGCTGTTTTCGGTAATCAGCAAAGGCATCACTTCCTTCTACATATAAATCTCCTGATTTCAGTTCCCACATCACCTGTGAAAAAACACAAACCTCAAAATGCTTACGATTAATTCGTGTGGGGTAAGAATGACGGTTTTTCTGGTTGGTGATTAATTGCCACCACTTCGTAGGTATCCAATCTAAGTTGAGTAAATTCCTGGTTTTTTCTTCAGCAGTACCTGGGTTTTCAACTATGATTGTTTTTAACCAATCTTTGCGGCTTCCTTGATGCTTACTCAAAAATTCAATTGCTTCTTCTAAGGAAGTATCTTGGGTAGTTGACTGGAGTTTTACCCATCTGAGAATCTGAAAGAGAGTAGAACGATGACTTTTATAAAATCGCCACAGAAAAGGATAATAATTATTGCCTGCATAGGCAATATGAGCTTCACAATCTTCTAGAAGCTGTTCGGGAGATTCGCCAATAACTGTTTCTATAGCAGTGAATTTTTGGGAGATTTGACCTTCACTGGAGTAAGCAATTACCACATCTCTTAAGGTCGTAATTAATCTGTCACTTCTGGCTTGGTGTTCTTGACGATAACGCGTTAATGCCTCCTGTCCATAGAAATGAATCTTGAGCATTCTTTTAATGAACATCTCCGCAATATCATCCAGTGTTCTTGCGGCTTGAATGGCAATTAAAGTTAATGTCAATGTATAACGTTTATTAAGTTCTAGCTCTTTCATGCGTGCCGCATCTAAGGTCATAGCTTCGGCTGCAAAATATTTAACCTTGCTATCAGGAATATCTGTTAATAGTTTCTGAGCTGGATTAATTTCATCTATCCATTTCAACCGCTCGACTAATGCTTTTAAATTCTTGAGTATGGGTTTACCAGCGTCTTGTTTGAGTTCATACCAAGGAGTTTTGAGATTGAGAATACTCGTCTCCAATAACCCATCTAGCATGACCTTAGTTTCTAGATTTAAACCATCTGCTACTTGTCGATAAAAGATTTGAGAAATAGTTGCTCTAACTCTTCTAGCTGCACGAACTAAAGTTGTGAAAATAGGTAATTCATACTGGTGATGAACTAATTCTTCAATCGCTACATTGATTAAGTCAGCTAGGTCATTTTTGGTTTGTGCTGCTTGTGCCATTGATTTGACGATAATTCGCCTTGCACCGACACCATAGGGGATGATTTTGAGATAATCCCGAATTAGAGTTAAATGTCGCCAGCGTGTTCCTGATCTATCATAATTCTCCAACTTTTGGGGAATAAAGTTGATTTTAACTGCCTCAACAATGTGCTTAATAATTGCATCAGGCACATTTTTGACTAAAACAAAGTATCCCAATCGCTGAAAAGTTTTTAACAGCACTAAAAAACCTAATTTGGCAACTTTACCTTTGGTATGTTGGCTGGCAAACTGAAGTTCAAGGTCAGTTGGGGTATAAATTTCTAAGAGTTCTTTGGAACTAATCTGGTTTTTCAGTCGGGGATAGGCAGTTTCAGCAAGACTTGGCACGGACGTTAAAATTCTCTATGATTAAGGGGTAGTGCGAATTTAAGTTTAAAAGATACAAGCCTCTCGTTTGAGGTAATTTATAACTTTGCCTAGTTCGTCTCTTTTTAGGCAATGTATGCTGGAGATAGCAACTAAGACATGAGGATTTGGCCCATGTCTACCCACACTACTCAACTTCCATTTTCGGCAAAGTCAACTAACTACTCGACTCCACCAGCTAAACGCCCATCTACACGCCAACGAGAATATTTGCGACCGAAAGAAGTTGATGCCATGATCTGTGCGGCTCGTTCTATCGGTCGGCACTCTGTGCGGGATGCAGCGATGATTTTACTCATGTTCCGGCATGGACTTCGTACTGCTGAGTTAGTTGCGCTCAAGTGGTCACAAGTAGATTTGTCAGAGGGTTATATCGACATTCGTCGTCTCAAACATGGGCATGATACTGTTCATCCGTTACGCGCTCCAGAATTAAGAGCCTTGCGTCAATTGCAACGCGATTATCCTGATACTTCCTATGTTTTTGTGTCTGAGCGTAAAGCTCCACTATCAACTAGAGCCGTTCGTCACATTATCGCACGCGCTGGCGAGCGCGCTGGAATCACTGAACCAGTTCATCCCCATCAATTGCGCCATGCTTGTGGCTACTATTTAGCAGCCCAGGGTCATGATACCAGAGCAATTCAAGATTACTTGGGACACAAGAATATTCACCACACCGTGCGTTACACGCAAATGTCTCCCCAGAGATTTGAATCTTTTTGGACGGACTGAATATATCTACAATCCTTTGTGTGTAACCATTTCACTCAATATGGCGGAATTTTTTACGAATCGTTGCAATACCCCAAGATAGCAGAGAACTTGCTGGTGATGCGATACTAGCAGCGCAAACAATAACTTTATCAGAAAAATTGGGAATTTATACAATAATAGCAACGCGAAATGTTGGAGATTTAAGAAGATACACCGATGCTGCTACCTGGGAAGAAATTACAATTGAATATTGTTTAAATCCCAAACCAGCAAAAATTTCAATTTCAATAATTCAGGAAAACCAATTTTAAATATTTCTGAAAGCTTGGTGAGTAGTTGGCAATACTGATAAAATATTTCTCTACGCCGAAAGGAAAATCAAATGGCACTAGGGAAAATATTACTCGAACCTGACACATTATGGAAAAGTGTCAAAGAACGGACTGAACACGCGTTGCAATGTGGGGCGCTGCTGTCGATACCGACAGAGTTTGAATTTGTCGAACAGGATGGGGTGCGGTTCTTGGTGCGGATTTTGTCTAATCTGAACCGCAAAAAAGCAGCTAAGAAGAAACAAGAGAAACAAACCGCTATCTCTGGTGAAGAGTTTAATCCTTTTTTACCTTATGAAGAAGATTTGTTTGTGGCGGATATTTCCGACACGCATGTTTGTATTTTGAATAAATTTAATGTTGTTGACTATCACCTGTTGCTGATTACCCGTGCTTTTGAAGAACAGGAAAACTTGCTCACTTTGGCAGATTTTGCGGCTATGTGGGCGTGTTTGGCTGATTTCGATGGTTTGGTATTCTACAATAGTGGCAAAATTGCGGGGGCCAGTCAGCGACACAAGCATTTGCAAATTGTCCCTCTACCACTTGTACCGTCGGGAGTGCAGATACCCATTGAACCGCTGCTGACAGAAGCAAAATTTCAGGATGGCATCGCAACTATACCAGGATTTGCCTTTGTCCACGCCTTCACCACCCTAAATCCTCTAATGGGTGCTGAATCGACACTTGAGCGTTATCACGGCTTATTGCAGGCTGTGGATTTTCAGCCATCTGGTGCTTATAATTTGCTAGTGACGCGAGAGTGGATGTTGATTGTTTTGCGATCGCATGAAGAGTTTGAGAAAATATCTATAAATTCCCTAGGCTTCGCGGGAGCGTTGTTGGTGCGAAATCAACAACAAATGCAGATTCTCCAAGACTACGGCCCCATGACTATCCTGAGGAAAGTTGCGGTACCTACGCTATAGAACCTGTAGCAGCCATGAGCACATGACTAACAAATTGAGAAAGGATCAATATTCTCCATCCCTGTTTGACATTACCCAAGATATCGTCGGCACGTTGCCACTGAAACTAATTGCCAAGTGGATGGAGAGTGAGCAAACTCAAGAAGTAGCCCAGCAGTTACTTGAGCCGTATAAAGTTAAAGGTTATAGCGTATCTTCTGATTCCGTTGGACTAACCAAACTGACGAAACAAAAAGGCTTATTGGAAATTTTAGCAATCATTAACCAGCCAAAGGAAATCCTCTACGGCTTTGGTATCGCCCTTGGTGGATATGGCGTTGGTATTTGGGCTGCTGACAACACGCAAATGTTTTATCCAGCATCAGTTAATCCGGAAACTCTTTTATCTGCGTTGCTGACAATCCAACGAGAAATTAGCAAAAATTGCCAAATTCAAATTGGAATTGGCGCACATTATGGCGATTTTTACTACATTAATGGTGGATTGTATGGTTTAGAAGCAGACACTATAGAAGAAATTACTGAAAATGAAACAGAAGGCGGAGAAATAGCTATCAGCCAAGGATTTTATCAGAGGTTGCCATCTAACCACAATTTTACTATTGTTCAAAAAGATGAAGTAGAAACAATCATTGGCAATATTTTTCGGGTGTTAGACGGGCCAATTTTAGCTGATGTGCCGCCTGGGAATAAACAATATCCTATTCCCTATTCTCAAATTTTTTATGCAGACTTAATCGCTTATCAAAACCGACAGAATGATCCTATTTTTCGTCAAGAGTTAGCAGATAAGTACTTGCAAAATAAAGTAGTTGTTCTCATTGAGCGGGAAAACAAAGATACCGCAGCCCCTGATGTCTTCATGTTCACTAACTTGGCATTTTCTGCTAAGATGAAGGATATCGGTTTGCGTCTTCTTGCCGAAAGCAATGGTGAGGAAATTAAGGTAATTGGTTCTTTAGGAATTTATATTTTTGATGAAGCTATCGCAGCCTTCAACTTTGCCCAAGCATTTCGTTACGAACTAGCGGTACTAGATATCACTACCCGCATAGGGATTGACACTGGGCAAGTTTTGATTTCTGATTTGGCTGTGGGTGGTAAAGATATTGCCGGAATGCCGGTGAATATTGCTTCCAAAATGGCTCAAGATCAAGGGGAATTTGGAAAGCTGTATGTGAACTCCACAATTAAAGAATTACTGGATTTGAGGGAATTTACAGAAATTACCTATACAGTTTCTGGGGTTGAAATTACTGCCTATCAAGGTTAATTGATTAAACAAATAAACCAGCCTCAAAAAATAATCTAGTGCATCGCGGCAAAAATAACTAACCAGTGAGATTCAACTCAAAAGCTTGTGTAATCTACTTTTTTAATTTTTAATGGTTAATTTTTAATTCCGAGAAAGCGGCACTAGGGTTGTCATGTTGAACGGAGTAAAGCGGAGTGAAGTATCTCTCTCAATTGTGCACTTCACTTCGCTATGTATGCCTGCGGCTTCCGTAAGGGATACAGAATTACAGGGCATTTTATTTCTTGGAGTACGCCAATTCTAGAGAGTGCGAGCGAATCGGAATTTTAATCATAAACTCTGTTCCCTGCCCAGGTGCTGAAAGACACATTATCTGACCACCATGTTTGGAGACAATAATTTGGTGGCTAATCGACAAGCCTAAACCTGTGCCTCTACCTGCGGCTTTTGTCGTAAAGAAGGGGTCAAATAGGCGATCGCGTACTTCCTCTGCCATACCGAGGCCAGTATCCCCAATCCAAATAGTGACAAACTCATTGTCAGTTACTTCGGTGCGAATCCGAATCGTACTGCGGCAAAAGTAAATCTCCTGTGGCGATCGCTCTTTATCGTACTCCTCCAGAGCATCAAGAGCATTCGCCAGTAGATTCATAAACACTTGGTTGAGTTGTCCCGCATAACACTCCACAAGGGGTAGGTCGCCATACTCTTTAACGAGTTGAATACCTAAATAGTTAGAGCTGGCTTTGAACCGATTGTGCAAAATCAGCAACGTACTATCTAGCCCAGCGTGAATATCCATCGGCTTCATTTGGGCTTCATCCACGCGGGAAAAAATCCGTAACGACTGAATAATCTGGCGGATGCGGTCAGCCCCAACCTTCATCGAACTCAGCAATTTGGGCAGATCTTCACTCAAAAATTCTAAATCTATCGCCTCAGTTAGCTTCTGAATTTCAGGTAGCGGTGAGGGAGTGTACTTGGCATAGAGATTCAAGAGATCGAGCAAGTCTTGGGTATATTGATAAGCGTGAGTCAGATTCCCATAGATGAAGTTGACGGGATTGTTAATTTCATGGGCGACACCCGCTACCAATTGTCCCAGACTGGACATTTTTTCACTATGAACCAGTTGGCTTTGAGCTTCTTGAAGTTGGCGAAAAGCAACTTCAAGCTGATTGGCTTGTTTTCGGTAGCGTGCTTCTGATTCTTGCAATGCTTGCTCTGTAAAAATATGCTCTTGGATTTCCTGTTGCAGCAGCTGATTAGATTGCTCAAGTGCAGCCGTCCTTTCTTCCACCCGTTCTTCTAACTCAGATGTAAGTTTTAAGAGTGCGTTCTCTGCCTTAGTTCGCTCTTGAATCTCCTGTTCCAGAAGCACATTTTGCTCTTGCAGTCTCTTGGTCAGATTACGCAGGCTTAAATGGATTTTGACACGAGCTAAAACCTCTTCATGCTGAAGCGGCTTAGTGATGTAATCCACCGCCCCGAGATTCAACCCTCTGACTTTATCCACCGTCTCAGAAAGCGCAGTCATAAAAATCACGGGGATCTCTTTAGTTGATTCCTGAGCTTTCAAGTGCTCGCAAGTTTCAAACCCGTCCATTCCGGGCATGAGTATATCTAACAAAATAAGATCGGGAAGAGCATATTTGACCTGCTCAATTGCATCCTCGCCATCCTGCGCTACCAACACCTGAAAGCCAGAATCAGCCAAGAAATCGAATAATACTCCTAAATTTGTAGGGTTGTCATCAACGATTAAGATAACGCCATTTTCAATCTTTGAAATACTCATTAGTTTGTTCCTATATTTTTCAGAAATTCACGAATTTTTTTAACTTGAAACCCTTTAGCTAATTGACGCACCTCAAAACAAAAAGGTGCATACTTAACATCCAATTCTTCCAAGTGAGTAACTCGCTCCAAAATACCTTTGAGATCGCCTTTCATTGCTAAATTCAACAGAACTGCAATTTCTTCTGCTGAGGGAGCCACCAATGATTGCTGAGGATTTTCTTCTTTGTTGTCTTTATATACTAGACTTTCATCATCATAAATCCATTCCAGTTCTAAGTGAAGCCGTAATTTTTCTAAAAGCTCTGTTATCCGGATTGGCTTAGGTAGAAAATCATTGCAACCTGCCTCTTTACTTTTGTTTAGATCGAAATCAAAAACGCTGGCAGATGTGCCAATCACTATCAGATTCTTTAGTTCTGGCGCTCGCCTGAGCCGACGAGTAGCTTCCAAGCCACTCATCTGAGGCATCAACAAGTCCATTAAGATACAATCTGGATTCGATTCAAATGCCTTATTGAGACAATCTTGACCATCTATTGCTTCCATAATTTCAAATCCCAAAGGCGATAGCATCTTGACCAAAATTGAGCGATTTTCTTGTCTGTCATCTGCTACGATAAGTTTCCGCTTGTAGCCTTTAAAACTTTGGATATTTCGTTGCTCTTTTTTGACAACATCAGCGTATTGAGAAACTTCAGGCAAATCCAAATCAAAGAAGAAAACACTCCCTTTGCCTAAGTTACTCTTCACCTGGATTTCGCCACCCATCATCTGAACTAATTGACGGGTAATCGCCAGTCCCAATCCCGTACCTTCGGCTTTGCGATCGTGATCTCCTACCTGCTGGAACGGCAAAAATATCTCTTCTAATTGCTCTGGTGCCATGCCAACTCCTGTATCTTCCACCTGAAACCGAATTCTCCCTTCGTGATAGCCGACTTTGAAAGCCACGCCTCCAGTTTCAGTAAACTTAACCGCATTGCCTAGTAAGTTAATCAAGGCTTGCCGCAACCGTTTATCATCAGCCTTGACACCTGTAGGAAGTTGAGTAATCTGTTCAAAAATTAAGCAAATACCTTTTTGTTCGGCGCGGATACGGCAGATTTCAGCAATGCCTTCTAGAAATTCTGGAAAATGAAAATCCGTTGGGTGGAGTTCCATTTTCCTTGCTTCAATTTTGGAGAGGTCTAAAATGTCATTGATCAAGTTCAAGAGGTGGTCGCCACACTGATGAATAATACCCACACTATCTTTTTGTGAGTCGGTTAAACTTTTGTCTCGTTTGAGGATTTGGGCATAACCCAAAATGCCATTGAGCGGTGTTCTCAGTTCATGGCTCATGTTAGCGAGGAAATCACTCTTAGCCCGGTTGGCAGATTGTGCAGTTTCTTCTGCTTTTTGCAGATGCACATTTTTTTCCTGTAACTCTAGAGTTCGCTCTTGTACTTTGACTTCTAAGCCAGTGTTGGCTAATTTTAAGTCTTTATAAAGACGAGCATTATCAATTGAAATCGCCGCTTGAGAGGATAACATTTGTAAGACTTCTAAGCGATCTGGCGTAAATGCAGCAGTGGTGAGATTATTTTCTAAATAAAGGAGACCACTAAGTTTTCCTTGATGGATGAGCGGGGTACATAAAACAGATTTAGGTTGATGAGTAGCGATGTAGGTATCTGTGGTAAATGTTCCCTCACGAGTCGCATCGCTGAGAACAACATTTTTCAGGGTTCGGGCTACATAGTTAATCAGTGAAATTGGTAGCTGCTGACTGGTTGATACTGGGGTTCCTTGTAGCACGGTGACATCGGTTTTATCTACTGCACCACATGCTTCTATTAGCAAGTCTCCTGATTTTTCTAAAATTAGGTAGCCCGTTTGAGCGCCAGCATTTTCTAGCACAATTGTCATTAATTTAGCTAGCAACTTGCCTAAAACTATTTCTCCAGAAAGGGCTTGAGATGCTTTCATGACTGTGGCTAAATCGAGCGAGTCTGAAGCACTTTCACCCGTAGAGCTAATGATCCGAGTCACGTCCGTACTGACGGTTTCTCGCTTTGACATCCGAAATAGTTGAGGATATCTTGTTTCCAAGGCTTTGACTTTTGCCTTTGCTCCCCAGCGACCATATCCATAGTAGGCATCGTTGAGATAGGTATTAGCTACTTTCTCTCTACCACAGGCAAAATAGAACTCTGCGGCCAGTTCCGAGGCTAGCGCTTCTTCCTGAATATATCCATGTTGTCTGGCTCCATTTATTGCTCGGTCATAAAACGCGATCGCTTTGACGTCTTGCTCCAATACTCGCGCCTTCTCTGCTTCCACAAGCTCGTACTTATGCTGATAGTTGGCAGGAGAATGCAACGCCCATTGCTTCATTTTTTTCTGATGCGCTGTCACTTGGCTGAGATATTGTTGGCGTAGCTTGCCGCCGTAGGCATCGCTTTTTGATGCGGTGTGATACAAAGCCAAGAGAGTCAGAGAGTAGTAGAATTTGTGTTCGGCTTTGTACATCAACGCTCGTCCGCCTTGTTCGTATTTTTCTGCCAGCAAGGCATCTTCAGCAGCTTGAGCGTAATTTTTAAATAAATAACCTAGAATGACTTTAGAAACATATATAGGATAAATAGCCATATAATTGTTGCTATTTATCAGAATTGGCAACATTTCATCTTCATTAAAACTTTCGCCGATTAATCGGCATGGTTCCGCAGTTTTTCTACTTAAATTCAAACTTGTTTGTCGAACTATGTTAGCATAAATAGTTTGAAACTCTTGTTTGTTTCTTTGCATTAAATCAATATAGTGTGCCTGTTTCTGGAGAACTATTTCTAGATTTTCACCTATAAAGAATAAATGCGTGCAATAAAAACAAGCCGAATAAGAAGCATATTCTAAATCTCCTGTTTCTAACCCTCTTTGGACACCCTCAAGTAACGGTTCTATAGTATTAATAGCTGGTTCTTTCCAGTGCCTGATAAAATAATTAAATGTTTCATAAATTCTCGCCGTCATTTCCTTAGCATTGAATTGATTCAACAGCTTTAAGCCTAGCTGACCGAATTGATAGCCAGAATCCATGTCTTCAAAAGCGCCACACAGGAACATACCATAAAGTACATAGGTATAAGCTGACAGAGAAGAGTTTCCATATTTGAGACAGAGATTGGTCATTTTAAAAACGACCTGTGGATAAAGTTCGGGAGCTGCAATATAAACCGGAGGAATCAGATTTATCAAGACTCGCAGTGCAGCTAATTTATAAGCATCAGTCATTTCTGGCAATTCTGTTAAATCCTCAATCCGTTTCCCTCCTAAATTCAATCTAGTCAGTCTTGTTGGGGGTTTAGCTGATAAAGGTAACCCCAACATTTTCAGGACTTGCTGCCCGGTATTTAACGCGGCTTGCATTTCGTTTTTAGCAATATAAAACTGCATTTTTGTCTCGTACACCTGGACTCGATCAAGCAGGGTTTTTGCCTGTGACAAAACTACATCAGAAAGTATTTCTGCTCGCTCGAAGTTGGTGTTGAGAAATTCTACTGCTGCTGTTTCTACATAAAGGTTGAGTGTCAGGTCGTACTGACACTCCCAGCTATCTGCTACCAGGAGTTCCAAACCTACATTTAAATACTTAACGGCTGATTCATAGGCTGTTGCTGCTTTTGCTTTCTGTCCAGCTATGAGATTGAGTTGAGCCAGTCTATCTTTTTGAGGCTGTTGGGTGATGAATTCAGCACCAACATTCAGTTGGTTGACAATCTCAAAGATATTTTCTTCAATTTCCGTTTCTGAGGTATGTTTTAGTAGCAGTTCGCCGATTTTTAGGTGAGTCTGTTTTTTCTGGTCATCTGGGATGAGAGAATAAGACGCTTGCTGCACTCGGTCGTGTAAAAACTTATAGGTAACGGGTGATGGGTGCTGGGTAATGGGCGATCGCCTGTTCTCAGTCTCCATTTGTTCTGAGTCAAAAACGAGTGGTGTTTTGTATGAATTGTTTAGGGGCATAACCAAACCTGATTGCAGAGCTTCCCACAAATCTGCTGCTGTTTCTGACTGAGATGTTTTATTAATAATCGCCAACATATCTAAAGTAAATTTGTCTCCAATGCAGGCGGCAAACTTTAACACATTCTGTGTTTTATCTGGCAATTTTTGAATTTGACTGACCATCAATTCAACGACATTATCAGTTATGTTAACTCCCTCGATAAACTCAATATTCCATTGCCAAAACCCGCGCTTGAAGTCAAAGTATAACAAGTTATCCTGATAAAGAGATTTGAGTAACTGAGTTAAGAAAAATGGGTTACCTTGGGTTTTGATAAAAACTAACTCAGCTAGCGGCTTTGACTTTAAATTTTCACTACGAAGCGTATCGGCTACTAACTGACCGACATGAGCAATATCCAAAAACCGGAGGATAATGTTATTTACAATCGCACCAGTCTGTTGAATATCCTCCAATGTTTGAATCAAGGGATGAGTGGCACTTACTTCGTTATCTCGATAGGCGCCAATTAGCAATAAATATTGGCTATCTGGGTCGGTCATAATTAACTGGATAAGCTTGAGGGAAGCTGAATCTGCCCACTGCAAGTCATCCAGAAACAAAACTAGCGGGTGTTCGGGTTGACTAAATACATGAATGAATCGTTGAAACACCCGATTAAATCGGTTTTGTGATTCAGATGGATTTAATTGAGGAACTGCTGGCTGCGGGTCAATAATTCGTTCTAATTCGGGAATAACGTCTATAATTACTTGACCGTTGGAGCCGAGGGCTTCTAAAAGTTTTGATTTCCAAACAGCTATTTGGTCATCGGTTTCAGTTAGCATCTGGCGCATTAAATCCTGGAATGCTTGAATTAAGGAAGCAAAAGGAATATTCCGCTTGAACTGGTCAAATTTACCGGAGATAAAATAACCCCGCTGCCGTACAATCGGTTTGTGAACTTCGTGAACTAAGCACGATTTGCCGATGCCTGAGTAACCAGAAACTAACATCATTTCCGTAGTGCCAGCACTAACGCGGTCAAATGCTGACAACAAAGTAGCAACTTCTCTTTCTCGTCCGTAGAGTTTTTGCGGAATAGAAAATTGGCTGTATGAATCTAGCTGACCGACAATAATGGGGGAAATCTCGCCATCCGTCTGCAACTGGGTGAGACAGGTTTCTAAATCGGCTTTTAGTCCTAGAGAGCTTTGATATCTATCTTCAGCAGTTTTAGCTAACAATTTCATTACTATGTCAGAAACCGCTTGGGGAATTTTTGGATTTAGCTCTTGAGGCGGTATTGGTGTTTTTGCAATATGGCAATGAACAAATTCCAGCGGGTCAGCGGCATTAAAAGGCAGCGAACCTGTCAGCATTTGATAAAAGGTAACACCTAGAGAATAGAAGTCTGTACGGTAGTCAATTGACCGATTCATCCGTCCAGTTTGCTCCGGTGACATATAGGCAAGGGTGCCTTCTAGTAAATTGGGATTGCTGATGCTTTGATTTTCTTTTTCTAGGCGCGATGATATGCTGAAGTCGATGATTTTAACTTGCCCGGTTTCTGGGTTAATGACGATGTTGTCAGGTTTAATATCTTTATGAATAATCTTGGCTTGATGCAGTTGAGTGAGAGTTGATGCTAGCTGAATGGCTATTTTTAGAAATTCGGTTAATGACAATTGGCGATCGCTGATATACTTTTTCAGGGATTCTGCACTAAAGTCTGTCAAAATTAGGGCTAGACCGTTATGATGATTTTCTAAAGCTATTGGCTCAACAATTCCTTCTATATCTACGACGGTTTTTAAAATTTTATATTCGTGTCTTAGTCGGGTTAGCTCTTCGAGGCTGGGATACTCGGCTTTGAGGGCTTTAACAATCACAAAGGTTTGATTCAACTGCTTGGAAGCACGATAAATAAAGGTATTCACACCTTCATGCAGAGCTTCAATAAAGTTGTAACCGGGAAGGTTAGGTATCATTTTTCTCAGACTGAGTGTTAGGGTGAACTAGGCGTGAGGCTAATGGGTGGTGTCCAGCACTATCAAACGAAAGGACAATGAGGTGCTTTATTCAGCATTCCCAGCCAGCCAAAAAATTCTCTAAAGCTAAATAAAGCTCAACATTTGGAAATATAAGTTTGCTATTACTCACATCCCAATACGGGAGCTACGCGAAAATATGACGTGCTAAAAATCAGGGAGGTAAATAACCCATTGGGACTGTTATTTTGGGTCTGTCTTCTTGCCACATCTTCCAAGAATTGGCGCATTTTTCTTATCCCCTCATCCCTTTTTTCCTCACTAATTTTTTCAGTAATTTTCTTTAGATCTTTCGAGCCACCAAATAAAGTAACCTGAGTTCTACGGCTGATGTGGTGTTCGCCAAATGAGCTAAATCAAAGACCTCTCCCTGGTTTTGCTATCGCTTTACTTTCCCTCTCCGAGTCGGAGAGGGATAAAGGGGGAGGGATAAACTTGAACTTTAGTTCAAGTCAGGGAGAGGTTTATAGAACTCGCGTTAAAGTAGATTGTTGACCTTTTTTGAATTCAAAATGCACTCATAGAGCCGTAGGCTCTATTTTTAATTTTGAATTGGAGCGAAGCGACTTGACCGAATATTGCTTTATTGGAGTAATGCTTTTCGTTAGCAGAACCTCATTTTTGCTGAAATTTTCAATGAGAGATTATAGAAAATTTACTGATGTAATTTTTTGAAGTTCTTAAAGCTACTTCCCTCCCTTTAGTTGACGGTGATTTGCAGCTTGCAATAGTAGAGATTCTGCAAATGCGATCGCTTCATTTGCCGATTTACCCCCAGCTAATTGCGCTAGTTCTTCCCGTCGAGTGGTTAAATTATCCAAGTTAGTGACTCGCACCACAGTCCGCTGTTCCGCGCTGCCGTTGTTCGCTTTGTTACTATTGGTTTGATTGATTGTTTGCTTATCAACGCGAAAATGACGGTCTGCCATTGCCGCAACTAAAGGTTGGTGAGTCACACATAATACTTGGTGGAGTTGTCCTAGCTGGTGTAATTTTTCGGCGATCGCTTGAGCCACCCTTCCGGAAACGCCGACATCAATTTCATCAAAAACCATTGTTTGAGCGGTATCAGCTTGAGAAAAACAAGCTTTGAGCGCTAGTAAAAAGCGGCTCATTTCCCCACCAGAGGCGATCGCGATCATCGGTTGTAGTGGTTCTCCGGGGTTGGGACTGAACATAAAGGTAATTTTATCTGCGCCGGCAAGGGTTGGGGAACTAGGCAAAATTTCAACTTGAAACTTGACTTTATCCATCGCTAGAGGTTTGAGTTCAGCCACCAAGCGAGATTCTAAATTACCAGCAGATTGACGCCGCAGTTGAGTTAACTGCTGACAGAAGAGGGTGAGTTGATGCAGACAAGTTTGTTGTTGCTGTTCTAAAGTTTCAATAGATTGTTCGCTGTCATTCAGTTCCGCTAATTCTCCTTGGATACGCTGGTAATATGCGATCGCTTCCGTGAGAGTCGGGCCATACTTGCGACAAATCTGCTTTAATTCCCGAATCCGCTCTTCTACTTCCTCTAACCGCTGGGGATCGGCTTCCAATTCTTCCCCATAAGCATTAATCTGCCTTCCCACTTCCATTAATGTTGCTTGTGCGTCTCTCACCAAGTCCAACAAAGGTTGCAGTTGGGCGTCATATTCCACCATGTCATTTAAAGTCGTCTCGCTGTCTCCCAATAAATCTGAGGCGGCTGGGGTTTCATCTTCATTTTGATACAAAGCCTGATAAACCTTGTAACTCATCTGTTGCAATTCCACGACATGATTCAGCCGTTCTCGTTCTTGCAGCAGTTGTTCCATTTCTTGGGCATCACTGAGGTTAGCTGTGCCTAATTCCTGCACTTGATAAGTGAGCAAATCCAGTTGTTGCAAGCGTTCCCGTTCTGATATCCGGCGTTTTTCTAGTGATAAATGCGCTTGTTGGTATGCGGTAAAGGCGATCGCCACTTTTTGCCGCTGTTGCATCAAAGAATCGCCGCCATACAAATCTAACCAGTCTCGGACTTGGGCAGATTGTCCCACTTGTACAGTTTGCCCTTGGGCGGTAATTTCCACCAAGCGATCGCGCAGTCCGCCCATCATCTGTCGATTCACCAATACACCATTCACCCGTGAGCGACTGCGGATATTACTCGCAGTGACGCTGATTTCTCGGCTAATAACTACAGAATTATCATCAATAAAATCGATTTCCTGTTCGTTCAACCAAGCAGCTAGGGGGGGAGTAGAGGCAAAAGTAGCTTCTACCATTGCCCGATTAGTGCCAGTGCGAATCACTCGGCTAGAGACTTTACCACCCAAGACAGCATCAATGGCATCCAAGATAATCGATTTTCCGGCGCCGGTTTCCCCTGTCAATACATTCAGTCCAGGGCCAAATTCCAGTTCCAGTTGGTCAATCAGGGCAAAGTTTTCAATTCGCAGGCATAGCAACATCAGGCAAAATTCTCCGTAAGGGTAGATGCCGGATAATTCCAACTTTCAGCAGTATGAACTTGATCTTTCAGCAACCAATAATACCAACTAATATTGAACTAGCACGCCCACTTAAGTGTAGCAAACCTGTTAATTGCCTCTGCCTGGTGCAGTCGAATTTTTTTCCTTAGCTAACTGAGTACTCAATCTCTGCTCAGGATGATGCTGGAATCGCCACATATTGTTACAATATTTTACATATTCAATCCCACCGGTGGCTTTTTTCATGATTGTGAAGACACTTCCCCCTAGTACCCGACCAAATCCGGAGGATAGTCTCAGCGGCGAACTATCCGTGATTGATGTAGTGCCAGAAAAAGTTACATCAGACAAAGTGGCGCGATCGCCAAGACACTTAGCAACGGCTGAACCTGAGGCACTGGCTTACAATCCTGTGGAGATAGAGGCCCATTACGCCAGCAAACCCCTGCAAGTTTTGCGGCGGATTTTCGCAGTTTTGCGACCAACTCTAGCCTTGGTTTTTGGGCTGTGGTGGGATAACAAACGGGGAATTGTCGTCAAAAGTGACCGCCGTCGAGCGATTCAGCTCAGAGAATTGCTGACACAACTCGGGCCTGCTTACATTAAAATTGGCCAAGCTTTGTCCACCAGACCAGACCTAGTGCCGCCAATGTATCTGGAAGAACTAACTAGGCTGCAAGACCAATTGCCACCCTTTCCTAACGAAATTGCTTACCAGTTTATCGAAGAAGAACTAGGAGCGCCTCCAGAGGAGGTTTACGCCAAAATTTCGCCCCAACCAATTGCTGCTGCTTCTTTGGGACAAGTCTATAAAGGTAAGTTGAAAACTGGCGAGGAAGTCGCCATTAAAGTTCAACGCCCCGACTTGCGAGAGCGAATTACCATTGATATGTACATCTTGCGTCGCATCGCCGCCTGGGTTCAGCAAAGAGTAAAACGGGTGCGGAGTGATTTAGTCGGGATTCTCGATGAATTAGGCGATCGCATCTTTGAAGAAATGGACTACATCCATGAAGGCGAAAATGCCGAGCGCTTTTTTGAATTGTATGGTCACATGGAAGACATATATGTGCCAAAAATTTATTGGGAATACACCAACCGTCGCGTGTTGACGATGGAGTGGATTAACGGCATTAAATTAACCCAGACAGAAGAAATTCGCGACCAGGGGATAAATGCCCGTTATATGATTGAAATTGGTGTACAGTGTTCCCTGCGCCAGTTACTAGAACATGGGTTTTTCCACGCCGATCCTCATCCAGGTAATTTGTTAGCCACCCCAGAGGGTAAATTAGCTTATCTCGACTTTGGGATGATGAGTGAGGTTAAACCAGCCCAACGCTATGGTTTAATTGAAGCGATCGTCCACGTTGTCAACCGCGACTTTGAAGGGTTAGCAAAAGACTACGTTAAATTAGATTTCTTATCACCAGAAACAGATTTAACACCAATTATTCCAGCTTTTGCGCGAGTATTTGCTGATGCTCAAGGTGCCAGCGTCGCCGACCTCAACATCAAAAGCATCACCGATGAACTATCGGCTTTGATGTATGAGTATCCTTTCCGTGTACCACCATACTATGCCTTAATTATTCGCTCCCTCGTCACCCTGGAAGGCATTGCTATTTATATAGATCCCGATTTTAAAGTTCTGAGCGAAGCTTATCCCTATGTTTCTAAACGCTTGTTAACCGACCCAGCACCAGCATTAAGAGCTTCACTGCAAGATTTGCTGTTTAAAGATGGCAGATTTCGCTGGAATCGCTTGGAAAATTTGTTAACCAATGCGCGGAAAAATCAAGAATACGATCTCAGTTTGGTACTGAATCAGACGGTAGAGTTTCTATCATCTGAACGCGGCTCATTTATTCGTGACAAGTTGGTAGATGAATTTCTCAATGGACTTAATGCTGTAAGTAAAAATGTCCTACATAACTTCACGCATCTGCTATCAGAAGCAGGATTGACAGCAATCAATGAAACTCCAGGAGCAACAGTCGAGCAACAACAAACCTTAGAGCATATCAAACGCATCGTTAAAATTCTCCAACAAACCCGTGGGTTTGATCCCGCGCAACTTGCTCCCCAAGTAGCCCAAATACTTGTTAATCCAGGCGTGCAGCGTTTAGGTCAACAAATAGCTAGCCGCTTTGCTCAAAAGGCTCTAGCTAGGTTAATTCGGGAACTATTGGCGGCAGAAGAAACTGTAAAGTATCAAAGATGAAGATTGAGAACCGCAGGGGTAAGAAGGATTTTTATTCCTGCGTTGAGTAAAGATAGTTGACAACGCTGAATCAAGATCATTCATCATCCTGATGATGACCGTTTCGCTCACGTTTAATACTTTCTTCTAGAGCTTGAATTTGTTCGCGACGCGCCTCTAGTTCCAAGGAACGACGCGCTAAATCCTGGTTTTGCAAAGTGAGAGATTGTCGCCAATGTTCGGCTCGCTCTGCTTCTTGTTGCAAAAATTCTGGAGTAACGCCAGTGGTGAGGTAAGTTTGCACTAGATAAAGTACCCAGTTGGTAGCGTCTTCGAGTTTTTCGATCACACCTGCGGGGGAAAGCTCTACTAAGACCAGTAATTTCTCAGTCATGGTGTTTCCCTTACCCAGGAGAATGAAAGCCTCTTCCGAAATTACTGCCCAGAGGTTTTCAGCTTCCTGGCGCGCTAACAAGTGCAACTGGTACTGGTCTAAAAACTCATTTTTACGCACCTGGGCTAGGTATAGCATGATAGTCGCTTTGCTCCAATTAAAAATTAAAAACTTGTACTGAGCTTGTCGAAGTATTAAAAATTTGATATACAAAAGTTAAGTATAATTTATTTATAGCAATCCTAAATCATCAGCCCTAACCCTTTGAGAGCGGGCACGCATTTGACGGAGACCAAGCCGAAGTCTACACGAATGTGAAAATTTTTTGCCTCTTGCCTCTTGATAATGGGTAATTGGGAATTGATAAATTTCCCATTACCCATTGCAGCTATACTAAACCACGAAGGCGATCGCGCAAAATTTCTGCTTGTTTCTCTGCCTCTGCCAAGGCATCACGCGCTCCCTGGACTACATCGGCTGGCGCTTTATCCACAAAGCTCGGGTTGCTTAATCTAGTACTTAATGACTTAGCTTCCGCTTCCGCTTTGCTGATGCTTTTCTCTAGCTTGGCACGCAGGGCTTCAATATCTACCACACCTTTCAGGGGAATTAGTACTTGTACTGTACCCACAACACCAGCGATACTGTTATCTGATTCCTGCGGCTGTTGTGATTCTGTCTGGGATAGATTGTTGTCAGCGGCTGGTTTAAACAACTTTGCCCATAACTTTTGTCTCGCCTGAGCCGTAATTAAATTGCTAGCAACAAACCACGTTGTATAAAGGAGACCAACTAATTCAAAAAAGCTTCCTAAAACAGGAACCTGATTAATTGTATCCACCGCAGCAAAAGCCAAGCGAACGAAGACAATTGCTAAGATAATTAAGCCTATCGTCTTTAAACCCCTGAGAGGCGATTTCGCCGCCACTTTTTGGCTCTCTTGTTCATCAGTAACGGTTTCGTCAGTTATTGTTAAACTCTCAACCTTGGCTAAATCTTGAATGTAAGACTGTCCAGCCGTGAGGATATACCGTTCTTGAGCATTAGCAGTTTGCAAATTCACCGTTACTTTTACCCCTGGCTTAATATCCGCTTCAGCCCGCAAATTCCGAATGGTGCGGATAGTGTTAATTAATAGATCAAACTGTTCCTCAAGTTGCGGATTGATCAAGTTTGCGTCTGCCTGGGGATAAAGTTGTAATGGTAAAATTTGCGGTGCATCTACTGGTTGCTGGGTGAGAGTCTGCCAAATTTCCTCAGTAATATGGGGCATAAAGGGATGCAGTAGTTTTAAAATCCCTTCCAAGACGTAGGCTAGGGTTTGTTGCACTACTCGGCGGGATGCAGGATCAGCATCTTTTTGCAACCTAGATTTAACCAGTTCAATATACTGGTCGCAAAAATCGCCCCAGATAAATTCATACAGCCCCTTTGCTGCTTCCCCTAACCCGTAGTTGTCGATGTAATTGGTAGTTTGTTTAACTACTTGATGATAGCGGGAAAGAATCCACTGATCGCTGAGTTCAGTAGCGACTGGTTGACCTAATTGTGGCGGTGTCTGTCCATCTAGATTCATCATCACAAACCGGGCAGCATTCCACAACTTGTTGGCAAAGTTGCGGGAAGCTTCCACTGATGAAGATTCATCCTTTTTGCGATCGTACTCCAAGCGGATATCTTGCCCAGCCCCCGCTACTTCCTTAATTAAGGTGTAACGTAAGGCATCAGTGCCATATTTGGCAATCAGCAACAGTGGGTCAATGCCATTATTAGACGATTTGGACATCTTTTTATTATTCTCATCCCGCACCAAACCGTGAATATAAACGGTTTTAAATGGCATTTGTCCTGTAAAATGTGCCCCCATCATCGTCATTCTGGCAACCCAGAAAAAGATGATGTCAAAGCCTGTTACAAGGGTGGTGGTGGGATAGTAAGTTGCTAAATCTTGAGTTTGTTCTGGCCAGCCCAAAGTGGAAAATGGCCAGAGTCCAGAAGAAAACCAAGTATCAAGCACATCTGGGTCTTGTTCTAGCTGGACATTTTCACCAAATTGTAATTTGGCTTTTTCCTCAGCTTCCCCTTGGTTTTGCGCCACGATAAAAGGTGTCGAGTCGGTAATTTGTCCGCCGGTTTCACTAACAGCGTACCAAGCGGGGATTTGGTGACCCCACCACAATTGTCGAGAGATACACCAGTCTTTGAGGTTCACCAACCAGTCACGATAGACCTTTGTCCAGCGTTGGGGAACAAACTCCGGCGAATTTTGCTGGTTGAGGAATTCTAGTGTTTTGTCAGCTAAGGGGCGAATTTTGACAAACCACTGTGTTGAGAGGAGGGGTTCAACAGGTACTTTGCCGCGATCGCTAAATGGCACCGTATGCTTATAATCTTCCACCTTCACCAAAACGCCATCTGCCTCAAGGCGAGAAACCACATTCTTTCTAGCCACAAAGCGGTCTTGTCCTTGAAACTCCCCGGCATTTTCGTTGAGAGTCCCGTCCTTATTCATAATGTTGATAAACGGCAAATTGTGACGCTTACCCATTTCAAAATCATTAGGATCATGGGCGGGAGTCACCTTCACGCAACCCGTACCAAAAGCGAGATCAACTAATTCATCGCCAATAATCGGAATTTCCCGTTGCATAATTGGCAGAGTTAAAGTTTTGCCAATCAGGTGCTGATATCTTTGATCATTGGGATTAACCGCCACCGCCGTATCACCCAGCATCGTTTCAGGTCGAGTCGTCGCCACCTCCAAATAACCAGAACCATCACTGAGAGGATAGCGGAAATACCAAAGATTCCCGTTAACCTCTTGATTTTCCACCTCCACATCAGACACCGCTGACTGGGAAGCTGGACACCAGTTAACTAAATACTCACCGCGATAAATTAAGCCTTCCTGATACAGGCGAACAAATGCCTCGACCACAGCTTTCGACAAACCCTCATCTAGGGTAAAGCGTTCCCGCGTCCAGTCAACCGAAACGCCCAAACGTCGTAGCTGATTAACAATTGTCCCCCCAGACTCCGCCTTCCATTGCCAAGCGCGTTCTAAGAACTTCTCGCGACCCAAATCGTAGCGAGTTTTACCCTCAGTCTTGAGTTGCTTTTCCAGAATTGCTTGCACAGCGATGCTAGCGTGGTCAGTTCCAGGCAACCACAAGGTATTACGCCCTTGCATCCGGTGGTAACGCACAAGGGTATCAATTAAAGCACTTTCAAAGGCGTGACCCATGTGCAAACTGCCGGTGACATTTGGCGGGGGAATGACGACGCAGTAGGGTTCGCCTTTATGGTTGGGGTCAGCTTTGTAAACTTGGTTGTCTTCCCAAAATTTTTGCCATTTGGCTTCAGTGGAGAAGGCTTCGTAGAGACTGGGGAGATTAGGAATAGTTGCGGTCATGCTGGGAAAACTAAGTTTGGAAGGACTCTACTAAATTTTGCCACAGGGTTGCAGGGGGATTTATGGAAACGAACCGCCAAGACGCCAAGGACGCCAAGAGAAGAGAGCCAAGTCAAGAGGTAGATAGGCTGGTTCATGGGGTGATTGGGGCGGCGATTGAGGTGCATCGCGTGTTGGGGCCAGGGTTTTTGGAGGAAGTGTATAAGGAGGCGCTGGTTATTGAATTTATGAGGTGCGGCATACATCATGAGGTCGAGAAGTCAGTAAGTGTTATATACAAAGGGCATGAGGTAGGCAAAGCAAGATTGGATTTTTTGGTGGCTAACTGTTTAGTAGTGGAATTGAAAGCAGTCCAAACCCTAGCCCCCATTCACGAAGCGCAAGTCCTCTCCTACCTCAAAATGACTAACTGCTCCTTAGGACTCCTCATCAACTTTAACGTCCCCCTTCTCAAAGACGGCATCAAACGCATTATCCTATCTTCTTAAGATTCTCTTGGCGTTCTTGGCGCCTTGGCGGTTCGTTACTCCATGAAACCTCAAACCCCCACCCGTTCCCCCTGGACTTACATTCCCACCCTATACTTTGCCGAAGGCGTACCTAACGTCATCATCAGCACAGTTGCCGTAATTTTTTACAAAAAACTCGGCATAGATAACGAGCAAATAACCGCTTGGACAAGCTTTCTCTATCTCCCCTGGGTGATCAAAATGTTTTGGGGGCCACTTGTCGATATTTACTCAACCAAAAGAACATGGATACTTATCACTCAATTTGCCATGTTTTGTTGCTTGACTTTGGTCGCCTTATCTTTACAACTACCAAACTTCTTTTTCTTATCCTTAGCAGCATTGACACTTGGGGCATTTATTTCAGCCACTTATGACATTGCCACAGATGGCTTTTATATGCTGGCTTTAAATCCAGCACAGCAAGCTTTTTTTGTAGGTATTCGTTCACTATTTTATCGGCTAGCTGTCTTATTTGGTAGCGGGTTTTTAGTAGTGTTAGCAGGTCGCCTAGAAAAAAGCCTGAATAATATTCCTTTAAGTTGGAGTATATCTATAGGCTTCTCTGCTGTTTTATTTGCGATACTTTTTATTTTTCATCGCCTTATTTTACCATTACCTGAATCAGATGCCCCACGTCAACTAGAAGTAGAATCAGAAAAAATACCTTTTTGGGAAGTAATTAGCACTTATTTTCAGCAAGAGAAGATAGGAGCAATTTTAGCATTTATCTTATTCTACAGATTAGGCGAAGCAATGCTACTCAAAATAGCGTCTTTGTTTCTAGTGGAAAAAATAGAAAATGGGGGCTTAGGTTTATCAACAGAAGAATTTGGCTGGGTATATGGAACTTTCGGTGTACTTTCCCTAATTATCGGCGGTATTTTAGGAGGAGCACTAATTGCTAGATATGGGTTAAAAAAATGCTTGTTTCCAATGGCTTTAGCATTAAATTTACCCGACATATTTTATGTATATATAGCTTATGCTAAACCATCGTTGACATTAATTTATCCCCTGGTTTCTTTAGAGCAATTTGGCTATGGTTTAGGATTTACAGCTTTTAGTGTTTATTTAATGTACACCGCCCAAGGTAAATACAAGACTTCACATTATGCCATATCTACTGGATTAATGGCTTTAGGTTTAATGTTACCCGGAGCAATTAGCGGCGTAATTCAAAAAGCAGTAGGTTATCCATTATTTTTTGTTTTGGTTTGTTTACTAACCGTTCCGGGAATGATAACTCTGTTTTTTATTCCATTAAAAGAAGATAAATCTCTTTAATCGAAGAACCTCACCCCTCAACCCAAACAGAGAGTAAATCTAAATTACTCGTTCCTAGCCTCTGGCTGGGAATGCTATCCGTGAGGCTCTACCTCATCTAAATTAAAAGTTTTATCATGAATTACGTTTTAGGAATTGATGGCGGCGGTAGCAAAACTGTGTGCGTTTTAATGAATGAGGCACGTCAAGTGTTAGGGCGCGGGGAAGCAGGCCCGTCTAATTACCAAAGTATAGGTATTGCAGCAACGTTACAATCAATTAAAGATGCAATTGACGAAGCGATAAAAACTACAAATAATGTAAATATTTCAGCAATTTGCTTGGGTTTAGCGGGTGTAGGACGTACAGAAGATATTGAAATTATCAAAAAATTAGTGCAAGAATTGCCTATTAACTGGGAATTGCAACCAGAGAATATTGTAATTTGCAATGATGCTTTAATAGCTTTAATGGGTGGAATTGGTCATGATGTAGGAATTGTAGTTGCAGCGGGTACTGGTTCGATAGTTTTCGGGCGAAATCATCAAAAAAAAACCAAGCGAGTTGGCGGATGGGGTTATATTTTAGGTGATGAAGGTAGCGCTTATAAAATTGCTGTTGCCGGGATGCAAGCTGCATTGAAATCTTATGATGGACGTGAAATATCAACAACTTTAGTTGAAGATTTTAAACAGCATCTTAGTCTAGCGAGTATAGAAGATTTAATAGAATTAATATATCGACGAGAATGGGGAGTTAAAGAGATAGCAGCTTTAGCACCAGTTGTAGATTTTGCAGCAGCATCAGGTGATGAAATAGCGAATCAGATAATTGATGATTCTGTGAAAGAATTGGTAAAAGCTACAGCTACAGTTATTGAAGCAATTTTTAATTCTGAGTCAGTTTTAGAAGTAGTCACAACGGGAAGTGTTTGGCTGGGTAGATGCAAAATACAAGAGAGATTTGCAGCATCAATTATTAAGAATTTTTCTTTTGTGAGAGTTATTTATCCCCGGTATGAACCTGCAATTGGTGCAGGTTTATTGGCATTACAGAGGTTATAATTTATAATTAAAAACAACCTTAATTTAAGTTTTACAAGGATATGGTAAAGAATATAAATTCTAGATGCTTTTTTATAAGTAAAACATTTGTAATGCTTGAAGAGATTAATGGTAATAATATATTTACTTATATTGAAAATAACGACTTTTGGGAATATCTCGAAAAGCCATTTGAATCTCTTGTCGAAGAGGTGTATAAAATATTGCCAAAAGCATTATTAAATCATCTAAAAGGAAATCATAACTGGCATTCTCCCGCATTTTTACATCCCTTTAATGAAAATGATAAAAGACCATTTTGTTTATATTATGATTTTCGGCTGAATAGTAAACTCTGCGCTCCCGAATTATTCATAAAACTAAATAATGAAGGGATAAAAATTGGCTTTAGTATAGATAAGCATAGTAGTGATTACGGAAATATTTTTTATAAAAACTGTGAACTTTATCAGGATGAGTTAGACTATATCTTTGATAAAATCAAACTAAAGTATCATGCTATATATAATTATTCCCCCGAAGATAATCAACCCCTACATGCTCTAAAACATTTTTTAAAAGAAGCTAACTTTGATGAATTTAGTGGAGAAATTACTATATCCAAAGAAAAAATTCTGCAAATAAGTTTTGAACAGTTAATAGCTCAAATATTAGAAATATTACAAGTATTATCTTCATTATTTTTATTAGGAATTCCAAATGATACTATGCAAAAAATTTACAATTATCTGGATATTAATCCTATTGATACCATACTTGAATTAGCCGATTATATTAGCTATAGCAAACAAAATATAGAAATTTGGTTACGTGTAATTGAGCGCAAAAAACAAGCCATATTTTATGGTTCGCCTGGAACAGGTAAAACATTTATAGTTGAAAAAGTAGCTAAATACTTAATCAGTGGTGGTGATGGGTTTTCAGAACTTCTACAATTTCATCCAGCATATTCTTATGAAGACTTTATTCAAGGTATCCGTCCTCAAAGCCAAGATGGCAATTTAACATATCCACTTGTTCCAGGCAGATTTTTAGAATTTTGTAAAAAAGCTGAATCTTGTCAAGATACTTGTGTCCTCATTATTGATGAAATAAACCGTGCAAATCTTGTACAAGTTTTTGGTGAATTAATGTATCTGCTAGAATACCGTGAAAGAGAAATTCCATTAGCTGGAGGTAACACCTTTCGCATTCCCAAAAATGTGCGTATTATTGGTACAATGAATACAGCAGATAGGTCTATAGCACAAATAGATCATGCGTTACGTCGCCGCTTTGCATTTATAGAACTTCGCCCTAATTATGATGTGCTAATAAAATATCACCTAAAAACTGGTTTTGCAGTTATAGATTTGATTAAGATTTTGGAGCAAGTAAATCAGGCTATAGCAGATAAAAACTATGAAATTGGTGTTTCATTCTTTTTAACTGATAACCTACGGGATGATATAGAAGATATTTAGCGAATGGAAATTGAGCCTTATTTAGAGGAATACTTCTTTAACCAGCTAGAAAAATTAGATAAGTTTCGCTGGGAGAATATCGTGAATTTGCTATGCATATAAATCCAGCACAATCAAGAATTATTCAAATAACTGAATATGAAACTAAATCATTTCAGCATGATGAAATATCTGATTTAGCTGGAATTGAGTTATATGAGAAATATAAAATTCAAGTAGATGTGGAATTTCCTAACTATAAAACTCGTAATAAGTGGCAACTAAAAGCTAAGGGATGGGTTGGCTATATTCCTTTAAATTCCGGATTTGCTCTAAAAATTAACCCCAAAGTGCCTATTCAAAACCTCTTGGGAATGCTGGAGTATGCTTATAATTTAAAGAGTTTCAGCTTTCTCGAAGGGCTGATAAATTGTGAATCTATAGAAGATTTTTATAATCGGCTAGCTTACATATTAGCCCAGAAAATTATAGAAAGATGTCGCAAAGGATTATATCGCGCTTATGTACCTAAAATTGAACAGCTTGCCTATGCACGAGGAAGGATAAATTTACAACAAATAATTCAAAAGCCTTGGAATGTTAAACTAAAATGTGAATATGAAGAACACACTGCTGATATTATAGAAAACCAAATTCTGTTTTGGACACTTTTTAATATTGGTCATAGCCGTTTTTGTTCAGAAAAAGTATCACTGATAGTCCGACAAGCTTATCACGCTATGCAAGGGATGGTAACTCTACAACTTTGCAATTCAGCAGACTGTATTCATAGACAATATAACCGCCTCAATGAAGATTATCGAATATTACATTATCTTTGTCGATTTTTTTTAGAAAACATTGGGCCAAGTAATGAAAGGGGAAATCACAAAATCCTACCCTTTCTTGTCGAGATGGCGCGTTTATATGAAATGTTCGTGACAGAATGGCTGAAGGAAAACACGCCACAAGGCTATTTTTTCAAACAGCAACATCTAATGCAAATTGGTCAGAATCGACAGTTTAGCATAGACCTATTATTGTGTGATGCTGCTACAGGCAAAACACTAGCAGTTTTAGATACCAAATATAAAACACCAGAAAAAGCCGCAAGTTCTGATATTCATCAGATGATCAGCTACGCTAACACAACACAGTGTAAGCAAGCCTTTTTGATATACCCGAAAGACTTGACACAGCCACTAAATATTAAAAGCGACAATATCCAAGTTCGCAGCCTCACCTTTTCCCTCGAAAACAACCTCAATCACGCAGGCCAAACCTTCCTAAAAAACCTCCTTCCTCCCTCCTAACTCCTCTCTCTGCGCCCTCTGCGCCTCTGCGGTTCGTTAATCCTAGGACTTACGCATTGACAAAAAATGCTAAATATACATGCTATTTTTATTTATTGAAAATCTTAATTCGTGCTGGGCAGCACCCTACGGGTAGGATGCTTCCCCTGATGCATCAAAACACCATTAAAAAAGCCCAAAATTAGGTTGAATTTCCAAAGGAAGTAAGTCCTAAATCCTTAAATCCCCTATCTCCTAACCCCCCGCATCGCCAAAAGTGCAGTCCCATAAGCCGCTTCCGTGTGCTTCGACGCAACTACAGACACCTTTAAATAACGCCGACGAATATTAGTCCAAGTAGGATTTCCCGCACCGCCACCGGCAGTATAAACACGCTTCAACTTGTCAGAGCCTAGCTGTTGTAATAATTCATAACCCCGTGACTCAATACGGGCAATACCTTCTAACAAACCATGCAGAAACTTCTGTGAGTTGTCTGGGCGCGGTTCTAATCTTGGCGGTAGGTGGGGATCATTAATCGGAAAGCGATCGCCACTCTCCAATAAAGGATAATAATCCAAATCACTGGCAATACTGGCATCTATCCCGCCGCTAAGGCTTTCTAACTCCTCATCAGTGAAAAAATGCCGTAACACCCCACCACCCGTATTAGAAGCCCCTCCAGTCAGCCATAAATCCCCCAAGCGATGGCTATAAATCCCATACCTGGCATCCTCAATCCGGGTGCGACTCAAGAGTTTGAGAACCAACGTCGAACCAAGGGAAGTCACAGCTTCACCAGGCAATTGTGCCCCACTGGCGAGAAAAGCGGCAATACTATCAGTCGTTCCCGCATACACTACACAATCACGGGGGAAACCCAACCTAGCTGCAATCTCCGGGCGTAATTCGGCAATTGGCGTACCAGGGGCTAAAATTTTCGGTAGCTGAATCGGTATTTGCAGGTTTTCTAGCCATTCTGGGTATTTTAACTTTTCAACGTCGTAACCCAGCTTTAAAGCGTTGTGGTAGTCACTAATCCCCAATTGTCCATGCAGGAGAAACGCCAGCCAGTCGGCTTGATGGATTAAATATCTAGCTTCGCTAAAAGAGGGTAATTGCCTCATCCACAGCAGTTTAGCTAGGCTAGAGGTGGCACTTAATACGGTATGGTTTGACGGGGCGATACTTCTTAACTGCTCTAGCATCTCTGCTCCCCGCGCGTCGTTGTACAATAACGGTGCATCTACAGGCTTTCCGGCGGCATCCCCCAGTAAAATAGTGGAAGATGTGCCATTAATTGCGATCGCCTTAATTTCTCGCCGTAATTCACTAGGTGTGAGTTCCAGTAGGGTAAACAGAGCCGTCTCCCAGCAAGTTACCCAGTCAGAGACCGCCGCAGTTTCCCAAGGATAACGCACCTCAGCCAGGATAGTAGCATCATCGTCAATTACCACACCCCTGGCGCCAGAGGTGCCGAAGTCGATACCCAGATACAAACCCATAATCTGATCAGTTTTTCTCAAAAAGGCTCACTAACGAATAGTCTTTAATCATTGTTTTTGTTGCATCTTGTAACAAGATATTCCCCAATCTTGGCAAAACAGTGAAAAGTAGTAAACGAAGTGTTGAAATTTTATTGAACTTAGGAGGTTTACCACCATGCCCATATCAGATACTCAAGTGTACATCGCTCTGGCTGTGGCGTTGATTCCAGGAATTCTGGCTTGGCGGTTAGCCACAGAACTTTACAAATAGCCTCAAAATGTGACGGGGAATGAGTAATGGGTGCTGGAAATTTGGGATTGGGTACTGAGAAAAAACTTTTACCCATAACCCATGACCCATGACCCATTACCCCTTTCTCCGTGTGTCAGGTTATTTATTAACTGGTGCAACACGTGTAGCAATTTCCCAAAAATGAAGTAACATGGCAGCTAAATCAAGCCGCAATTAGCGCCAGTGTGCTTTTGACGGTGCTTCCCTTCAATTAGCGAGGCTCTTTTTAGCATCATGAACGCGTTTCAATCGTCCAGACCCGCGCTACAACCAGAACCAAAACGTCGAGTTGTACCTCGACCAAAACGACACCTTCGCCAGCGTTCTTACCAGGTAATGGGACTAGAAACCACAGCCAAGATAGCGGTTAACCTTGGTCTTTCCGCAGTAGCTGTATCTGCTCTAGTGCAACTTTTGCCTTATCACTGGTTACAGCAAGAAAAGTTGCGAGAAATCAGCACGGAAGTCAAACTGATGGAAGGGCGTGTCAATAATTTGCAGGCGGAGTTTAGCCGGAATTTTGATCCCCGGCAAGCTAAAAGTATCATGCAACAACAAGCATATCGATTTGACCCGAACCAGCGTCAGATAGTGATCCTGAATCAGGAAGTCAAAGAAGTTGAACAATCAAATTCAGCACCCTAAGTACAATTGAGGTGTTTGCTGATTTTGTCCGTGTATCTGGATAAATTGCTGATGAATTTGTATCAGTGCTAACAGCTAATAGTTAACTGCTAATTTTTCTTTTATTAACTACTTAGCTATACAGAGTTGCTGTGCTCCAATTCAAAGCTTAAAAATGATTTTTTTGATGGGGAATTTTGAATTTAAAATTCAGCCATCTACTATACTAATTAAGATTTTCAGGAGACAGCAACTCGTTTAGCCAAGTTTCTAGTTGTAAACGCAAGCGATAACCAGAAACGTCCCGATTATTGTTCAGAGAAGGCAGTTGTGTGAGGGCGCGGTAATAATCGGCGATCGCACAATTCCAATCGCCCCAAAGGTGGTAAGTCCTGCCACGTTCAGCCCAAATGTGACCTTCTAGTTGACCGAACAGCAGTGCAGTCTCAAAATTCTCAACTGCTTCATAATATTGTCCCAAATCACGCAAGGTAATGCCCCGGTTAATCCAGGCTCGAACATGGCGGGGATTCAAATCTAGCGCCTGATCGTAGTCGGCAAGTGCGACTGCTAATTCTCCACAAGCCGCGTGGTAGTTTGCCCGATTGTTATAAGCACTAGCTAAAGTAGGATTTAGTTGTAGCGCTGTGTTATAGTCACAGAAGGCTTTTTGCCCTTCTCCGCTTTGAAAATAAATCAGCCCCCGGTTATTGTAATCAACTGCATTTTGGGGATGGCGGTAAATAAGTTGGCTTAACAGCGCGATCGCCTGAGTGTAATCTCCTTGTTGCGCTGACTCCAAAGCACAAGAACGTAAGTAGTTGTCTTCTACAGCAGATTCAACCCGACAATACACTTCGTGTTCTTGAGTATAAAATGTATTATCTTTAACAAACATATAACGTCTATTTTGCTGATCACCAGATGCTAAAAATGAGTGAATATCCATACTGTCCTGCCTGAGCTGCTTGCTCTGTGAAATCAAATTATAGTTTTTTCGCTGCTAGTGGCGTTGCCACTGTGTCACTTGTTCAGGAGTCTATGATTACTTAAGCGCAAGTATCAAGACTGAAGTTAATGTACTCAAACAAATGATCTTCCAACCTATTAATGGATACTTCATCCCCAAGTTAAATTCCAGAAACTACAAATATTAATCCTCAAGACTATTCAAGTAGTGAGAGCGACAACTTGGTAGAATGCCAACAAGCCGTTCATGCGAAATGGGCTAGAGTTCACACACGGCACTCCAGTTGAATGTAACAGCAATCTCTCTGCATCTCCTTAACCCCCACTCCCTAGATTTGATTTTTAAGTTTTGAGAAAATTTTCTGATGACAACAGCAATTTCTTATCCCAATGCTTCTGACTTAGTAGCTGATGATTACATTGTCCTCGGCTTGGCAACCTGCTTCTATAAGGACGACGAAGGAGTTCATCAGATAGAAGTCATAGAACCTATTCCCTCTGCGGCTTTGGAAGCAATCTTAAAGGGCATTCCCACGTCCTATAAGCTAGCTTATGCGACAACATTGGGATCTGTACTGGATGGTGACACACTGTTATTGCCAGAGGGCTTCCCAGAATCATCTCAGTTTGGAGATGAATTTGTGCCCAGGGCGTTTGCAGCTGCTCGCACCTACAAGCGTCGTGAATCGGCAAAAACCCTGATTCCCCTGGGTGCAACCAATACTGACTTGAAGTATTCCACTGAGCGTAAACGAGTTCTAAATGCTGCCAGGGTTGTGACAAAAGAAGACAATGTCAAACAGCATTCTCACACTCACAAAGTTCTTTAATTTTAAGTCATTATGCTAAAGCTTTATGGTGGTGCGCGTAGTCGCGCATCAATTGTCCACTGGTATTTAGAGGAACTAAAAGTTCCCTACGAGTTTATCAAGCTCGATATGCAGGCTGGTGCTCACCTCCAGCCTGAGTATCTGGCAATTAACCCAATGGGTAAAGTGCCGGCAATTGTTGATGGAGATTTCCAGCTTTGGGAATCTGGGGCGATTTTGCTGTATCTTGCAGAAAAGTATGGCAAAGCCACCCATTCTGTTGAAAAACGTGCTGAATTTAGCCAATGGGTATTGTTTGCCAATGCCACCCTGGCTACAGGAATTTTTGTGGAAGCTAATCGGGAGCGAGAAATGCCCCGTTTGTTGACTCCCCTAAATGAAATTTTCGGACGGCAACCTTTCTTGCTAGGTAATGAATTTACAGTTGCCGATGTGGCAGTGGGGTCTATCCTGAGTTATATTCCCATGATGCTGAAGCTAGACCTTAGCGCCTACCCAGCAATCTTAAACTATCTGAAGCAGCTGTCTGAGCGGTCAGCCTTTCAAAAAAGCCTTGGCAGTCGTGCTTAATTGATTTGGTGGGCAATTACGCCCACCATTACCTGGATTTTTTAACGATAATTGGTAAATTGCAAAGCCACAGGCAAGTCTTCTTGCTTAACTCGCTGCATAACAACTTGCAAATCATCTTTAGATTTAGCTGAAACCCTAACAGCATCACCTTGAATCGAAGCTTGCACTTTTTTGAATTCGTCGCGAATCAATTTGGAAATTTGTTTAGCTAGTTCCTGGCTGATGCCTTTTTTGAGTGTGATTTCTTGACGCACGCGGTTACCGCTGGCTGATTCAACTTTGCCAAAATCAAAGATCTTTTGGGAGAGGTTACGTTTAGCCGCTTTTTCCCGCAGTACAGTGTGCACAGATTCTAAGGTAAACTCGCTGTCAGTATTAATGGTAATGTTTTCTTCACCTAATTCGACTGTCGTTTGAGTATCTTTAAGGTCGTAACGGCCTTTGATGTCTCGCACAACTTGATCGACCGTATTGACCAATTCTTGGCGGTCAAATTCACTCACAATGTCAAAGGAATATGTAGAAGCCATAGAAGATTTTGGTTGTGAGATGATGATGGGTGATGGGTGATGGGTAATGGGTAATGGGTAATGGGTAATGGGTGATGGTAATGGAACTACAAACGGCGAATATAGGGGTTATCTGTTGCTTGTTACTTGTTACTTGTTACCTGCTACCAATTACCAATTACCAATTACCAATTACCCATTAGCTAGTTGCTTGGATGATACTCAGGTAGATGAGCGTGCCAGAGCAAAAGGAGCCGATGCCAAACATGAGCGATCGCAAAAGGGGTATATTCAAAATATAAAAAATTGAGTATAGCAACCGAGCTGTGAGAAATGCGATCGCCGCGTTTGCTGCCATAGGAGAATTCACGCCTGTGACATAAGCCATCAGTGCTGCTGCGGCAAAAATCATAAACGCTTCAAAGGAGTTCTGGTGTGCCCAAGTAGCTCGTTGGGCATAAGGTGGCAATTTATCAAACATGGCGCGAGGAGCAGAAAGATCAAACCCAACAAGCACACGAGCATAAGCTACCAACAAAAACGGTAGATAAATGAGAACGGCAGCGGCGGCGATAGAGTATAAAAAAATAGCAGATACAGGGAGTTGCGACAGCGACATCAACCTAATAAGTAGTGGTAGTAGTTTTTGGTTGGTAATTGTGAATGGGTAAGGGGCAATTCGGAAAACACTTATTACCCATTACCCTTTGGTAATTTCCCATTTCTCTCATGAGCTTCGCGTTGACTAAGTTTCAAGTTAGTCAAAGTAGAAGAGCGTCACCACTTTTCTTTGTTCTTCTGCATCTTTACAAGTTTGTAGCAGAGTGCGACTGTCATGAAACGCAAAGCAAATCAGTTGCTGGCAACGGGAGACAATCTCCTTGTTGCACAGGTAACTAGCTTCAGCTAGGGACAGATTGTCGTTACTGGGATTTTCCACTAGATGCATTACCTGCTCTAGTTGCTGGCGCGATTCATTGGGCTGGCGTTCTAAGCTTTGGGGTAGAATCACCGTCAACAAATTCGGGTCAGCCCGTGTTGCTCCCCGGATGGCAGCTGAATTAGATCCTGTAGCACCAGAGGTGATGACGCGATTGCCCGATAAAACTAGGGCATATGTCATCATTTCAATCAGACTCTGATGTGTAATTGGCACATGACGGGAACCCAGCAAGGCGATGCGCTTAGAACCCGTTTGCTGGATAGTCGCTAGTTCTTGCGCTAATGTATCAAGGTTGATGAGGTCTGTAGACTGGCTCAAAGATGGATTTAATCAGATTAAACAACCTAGATATTTTACCAAACAGCGTGTAGATGCGAAGCCTACCTGAGTTAGATATTGCTATATTTTCTCGATAGATTTGCTCAGTAGCTGGATCGCTTGGTCACACCCAGCCCGGCAATGTGTTTGATAACTGATACCATTCAGGAGCGTCAGATACTGAAACTTTGCTGGTTCTGGTAGTTTTTCCGGAATTAACAAATTTATCGCCCTCTCCAAATGGATTCCGACAGCGAGGGTGAGTCGGTGGCTAGTTAGTCAAACAACCATCTAACACCACAGGTAAGGATTTACGCTTTCAATAAACTAGCAATTTGGCAATTTGCTCAGGCTATGACAAAGACTTAGCTGGATTTAACCCTAGCTGAGATAACAGACGGTCAGTATCAAAATGCTCTGCCATCAATTGGCGAAGGCACTCGACTTTAATCATTTCGTGGACACGGACTTGACCAAAAGTGCGGTTAACAATTTCCACTGTGGTCAGGGTATCGAGATCAACGGACAAAATGGGGATTTCTAGCTCTTCGGCGCGATTTAGAATGAAGGCGGGTGGTGGTAGTTGTCCGGTAAGGATCAGGCATTGGGTCGAAGTTTCCAAAGCTGCTTGCTGAATTTCGACGCGATCGCCCCCTGTCACCACTGCCATATTCCAGCGTTTGCGGAAATATTTGACAGCGGAGTTGACATTCATCGCCCCAATTGCCAGACTTTCCACCAATAAATCTAGGCGATCGCTGCGACAGAGAACTTCGGCATTTAACTGCTTGACGAGTTCGCCAACGCTGACACTTCGCAGCAAGTCGCTTTTTGGTAGCATTGCCAGCACGGGAATGCCTTGCTGTTCTAAAAACGGGCGCAACAAAGTGTTCACCGCTTCTAGTTGTTCGCGAGGAACTTCGTTGATGGCAACACCAATCAAGCGATCGCCTACACGCTGTGAAGCAGACAATATTGCCTCAACCGAAAGTAGTGACTGATAGCGAGCTACCAAAAGCACAGCAGCATCCAATGCTTCAGCCATTTGCAGTAAAGACAAGCCAAACAATTTGCCTTCTGCCAAATCACCAGGGCCCTCTAACAGCACCAAATCTCCTTGGGACATTTGTAAATACTGCTGTATTAGAGACTGCTGATAATTAATGTTATCTTCCCCACATAAGCGTTTTTGCACACTGACTTCGTCTAAAGCTAGCATTGTCGGTGCAACACGGTTTTCTGGCAGATTGAGGCTTTGAGTAATAAACTGGACATCTTCTTCGACCACAGTTCCACTAGATACATTCAAACAAGTTCCTAGTGGTTTGCCGTAGGCAATATCCAGTCCTTTTTGCTGTAGCTGGTGAGACAAACCTAAAATTGTTGCGGATTTACCGCTGTAAGTCTCAATTGATCCAATCAGCAAATATTTAGCGGATGTTGGCACACATGCACTCCTAATTTCAAAAGTCTGTAGAACCTAGCTAGGTGTTTACTAATTTTAGTTGGTTCTGATAGAAGGCTGGTGCTCTGACAAAGTAGGTTTTCCCAAAAGCCAACGCCAAACCAAATCGCTGAGGCGTTGGCACTAGTGTTGTCAAATTTTGCCCCGGAGTGACCAAATTTTCAGCCTACAATCTACCAGCATCAACTTTTTCTCGCAGTTGCGCTTAACATGCATAATTGTTCAATTTCGCGGCATTGCCCGATTTATTCATCTATCCGCAGCAGCTTGCGGTAGAAAGCTTGTGAAAAATCAGTGATGCGATAACGTTTATAGTTTTCCATAAGTTCAATTAAACAATTAATAAACTCGAAACTTGCCAGCATCACTTCATAACTCAGATCAGCATTGCCATCAAACTGCATTCGGCAACGCGTTAAGTCTGAGGGCAGGGTAGCAACATTCCAGGTGGCGACGAAGGGAATGTGGTCACTGGCTTCTATTTTCCGGTGTCCTTCCAACACGCCTTTTTGATAGAGACTGATGGCATAGGGTAAGAAACTGCGCTTTGTGCCCTGAGTGTAGGGTAAATATACACTGGCTTGTTGCGGAGTAACGGGTTGGAGTTGCTCAATAGACATCGTTGAGTATTCCTGAAGTTAGTTGATAACTGGGGATGTTTAGTGGTCATCAATAGTATTCCCCAAAAAATGTGTCTTTACACACAATCGAGGAGTCAGGGTAACAGGGAGAAAGACTTATGCCAATACCCCACACCTTAGTAGTGCAAGCGTGATTTATCCAGGGGATCAACACAGGCAGATTTATCCCCTATCAATGGTACAATTGCTTGACTTGGTGGCGAAAACGCCTTTTTTAAATCAATTAACCCATGCCAGAGAATTCCTGGCCCGAAAAGGACTATCAACCTATGCCAGCGAATTCCTGGCCCGAAAAAGATTCTAGCAATGGAAGCTCTGATCCGCTTAACTCCCTGTTGTCCGACCTATCGGCTCCCGATAAGTCAGTGGTAAATACAGATGCCGTGTCTTTACCATCATCCCGGTTTCAAGGACGTAGAGGCAAAGCCGCTCTAGTTTTGTCTGTAGTCTGGAGCGGTACGATCGCTCTGCATTTAGCTTCTTGGGGTTCCATATTTATACTCGGACTGACAACTCTTTTAGGCATTCATGCCTTGGTGGTTGTGTTTGCTAAACCCCGCCACCATCCTAAAGAAATGCAGGGAGATTTACCCTCTGTATCTGTGTTAGTGGCAGCTAAAAATGAAGAAGCAGTTATTGGCAAATTAGTCAAGAGTCTTTGTAGTCTGGAATATGCCAATGGGCATTACGAAGTCTGGATTATTGACGATCACAGTACCGATAGCACGCCGCAGTTATTAGCAGAACTGGAGCAGGAATACAGCCAACTCAAGGTGCTAAGGCGATCAGCACAAGCTGTGGGCGGTAAATCGGGAGCGTTGAATCAGGTGCTACCGCTGACACAGGGGGAAATCGTTGCCGTATTTGATGCTGATGCCCAGGTGACACCAGACTTATTGCTACAGGTAATACCTTTATTTCAAAAAGAGAAGGTGGGGGCGGTGCAGGTGCGAAAAGCGATCGCCAATGCCGCTAAAAATTTTTGGACTAAGGGACAGATGGCAGAAATGGCTGTGGATACCTGGTTCCAACAACAGCGGACTGCCATTGGTGGTATTGGTGAACTGCGGGGTAATGGTCAATTTGTTCGGCGCACAGCTTTGGCAAGTTGTGGTGGATGGAATGAGGAAACGATCACTGATGATTTGGATTTGACGATCCGCCTACATCTAGAAAACTGGGATATTGAGTGCATGTTCTACCCACCGGTAGAAGAAGAAGGCGTGACAAATGCGATCGCACTCTGGCATCAGCGCAACCGTTGGGCAGAAGGTGGATATCAGCGCTATTTAGATTACTGGGATCTAATTCTCAAAAACCGCATGGGTACGCGGAAAACTTGGGATTTGCTGATATTTATGCTGACGATGTATATCTTGCCTACGGCAGCAGTCCCTGATTTATTAATGGCAGTTGCCCGTCATCGTCCACCAATGTTAAGTTCCGTCACTACTTTGTCGGTATCTATGTCTGTGGTGGGAATGTTTGCTGGTTTAAGGCGGATACGTCAAAATCAGGAATTTAACGTTTCTACTTATTTTCTGATGCTGCTTCAGACTTTGCGTGGCAGTTTATATATGTTGCACTGGTTAGTGGTGATGAGCAGCACTACTGCTCGAATCTCAGTCAGGCCAAAACGCCTGAAATGGGTGAAAACCGTGCATACAGGCACTGAAAAAGCATAACGTCAAAAGGATGAAGGAGAAATTTTTCATCCTTTATTTTTTCACCAATCATCATCAATTTCTGATTCATATACTGAATCAGGCACAGTGACAGTTTCAGAGTAATCTATTGCATCATGGGAGAGGCGGATGATTTGACCGTCGAAAAATTTTGCTAGCCGTTTAGCTGCACCTTCTACTTCCTCATTTTGGTAATTAGCTACGGGTGTTAGCGGTTGTTGCGGTGGTGGCAAAGTTTGCACGATTCCTGTATTAGTTGCCACTGACTCGATTTTTGCTGGCGTTGGTTGTGGTGTTGGTTGTGGTATCGGTTGTGGTATTGGTTGTGGCGTTAGCGGCGGCATTTGCCTTTCGTAGCTGGGTGTAGCTAGCTGCTGAACGCGATTAGAGTCTTTTGATGGAGGGGGTGTTTTAGCTGAAGTAGGAGTTGCAGCAGTTCCTTGTTCTAGATTTACCCGAACTTCACGCTGGAAGGTCTGCTGGAAAGCTGCTGTAATTATAGGCAGATAAGATTTAACTTTTTCATACCACTTAGGTTGAACACCAATACGAGCCACAGCACCATCAAACTCAATGAGATGGCACATTTGCCCCAGTAAAGCTTGTGTGGAGAACTGCTGGATATTGCCACGTACCTGTTGCCAAACTTGAGTGTACTCAGTTGAGGGTAATACTGGGATTACTGGTTCAATGATTGCAGGTGGGACAGGAACAGATACAGGTTCTGGGGTTGGTGGTGAAACTGAGTTAGCCGCTAAATTTTGATTTGTTGGCGTTGCAGAAACTTGGTGATTTTGGGCTACTGCTGGAGGATTGTGATTTGTTGGTGGATAATTTGTTAGCGATGCAGCAACTTGGTGATTTTGGGCTACTGCTGGAGGATAGCTTGAAGATACAGCAGGTGTGTTCACTCGCTGTGAGATACTTGGGGTTTGTGGTTGAATATTCGTCGCACTGGGTAACAATCCGAGTAATGTTACCTCTAACCACAAACGCGGCTGGGTTGTGTTTTTAATTTGCACTTCTGCTGTTCGCAGGTGTTGCTGTCCAGCCAAAATTATTTTCATGTCCAACTTTTGGGCTAACTCTACCAGCGCTGTCCAAGTTTGCTGAGTACAAGCAACCAAGTCGTGGCGGTTAGGTGCGGTTTTAGCAATCAGCAAATCGCGGTAGAATGCGGCGAGATTTTGGAGAATAGTTAAAGGTTCTCGTCCACGGTCGAGGATTTTGCGGGTGTAGTCCAGAACAACTTCGGCATGATCTTGAGCGATCGCACTTAACAGTTCTAGCAAATCCCGTTCACTTACCGAACCGACTAAATCCCAAACGCTATCTGGTGATACTTCCCCCGATAACAAAGCTAATTGGTCAAGTAGACTTTCGGCATCCCGCAATCCTCCCTGAGAAATTTGGGCTATCAAGGTGACGGCTTCTGCTGCAATCTGAATATTTTCTATTTTAGCGATCGCACTTAAATGCTTGACCATCGCCTCTATTTGAATCCGTCTAAAATCGAACCTTTGACAGCGAGAAATAATCGTCGGCAATACTCGCTGTGGGTCAGTTGTCGCCAAGACAAAGACTACGTGTTTCGGTGGTTCCTCCAGAGTTTTTAGTAGCGCGTTGAATGCCTGGGTACTGAGCATATGGCAGTTATGCACTAAAAGCCCATTAGCTACAAAATTATGATTATCCTCAACTTCAATATCGTAAACTTGCTCAACTCCAGCGAGGTGAACAGATTCGACCACTTCCAAACTTGTAATCCATTGTGGGGATGGAATATTGTTTGAGGTCTGCCAGCCAATCAAGCTTTTCCCCACATCCGCAAGCACAGAGAGGTCGGAGTAATTCAGCTTGTTTAAGGATAGATTCAGGGTTGTAGGTTTTTTGCCCGTAGGTATTGCCTTTAAACTGGTGTCCGCTAACAAATCTCCGGGTTCGTCCATCGACACCAAATTTGTAAATGAAAGTGCCGCATCCACATTGGCAGGGGATAGTATCTTCACTCCTTCTTTTACGGCTTTTGCTGGTATCCATCCCTGGTCTGTCCTGATTAAATGATTACCTGTACATCTAATTTCTCGGTTAGTTGTCTTGATAACAAGAGTTTGCCGTTCTCCTTGGTCTAACCACCGAACAACCTGCTTAAATTCCCACTTGTCTAATGAGTCATTGTAACTAAGAACCTTAGATCCTTTGATATTAGGGTCATCGATTCGGACAAGTCCCTCATTAGTCAAAACTAAGGAATCTCCAGTTAGGCATTCATCAATCACATAAACCTTATAGCGACACTGCATAGGGGCAAACTGCGCCCGTTCAATCAGTTCGCGGATATTATCGACACCAGTGTTGCTGGCAGCGTCGATTTCAATCACATCTGTAGAATAGCCCTTGGTGATTCCCTGACAAACATCACAGATGCCGCAGGGGTCAGCAGTAGGTTTGTCACCTTTGAGGCAATTAAGAGATTTTGCCAAAATCCGGGCGCTAGAAGTTTTACCCGTACCTCTGGGGCCAGTGAATAAATAGGCAGGGGCAATTTTCGCGCTGGCGATCGCGTTTGTGAGGGTAGTAGCGATCGCCTCTTGTCCCACCAGTTCAGCAAAACTCTTTGGGCGATACTTGTGGTGCAGCGGTTCGTAAGACATGGAGAAAGAGTTTCAATGCCTTTTAATGTTGGTTTTTAGCGCCCAGTCGAGTTTGGCGTTCACCTATTTTAACAACTTCATGGAAATTCCCCGCTCCTAAAAATGCTGGTAATTGCTAATGCTAGGAGCCGAATTCAATAAATTTCTCCTTTTGTCTCCCCAATCCCCTTTTGGGTCGTTTATCCTGTAGATGTGAGAAATTTCTAGTTAAAAAATTTAGCCCCGTGGCAGAATGTGAATTAGGTTAAGCAAGCAACAATCAATGGTGTGGCAGATGCTCAGGCGGCTAGTTCAGTGGCTCAAAAAGTTTTTTCAACGCTTGTTTGGCGGAAAACGGACGCACTCCCAAAATCGGGTGAATGTGCAAAAAGAACTAGCGCCACCCCTTAGCGATACAGATCTGGAATTTCTCTTCACCGATCTTTTAGAGGGAGTGCATCAAGCACGAGGACAAGGGTGGGCGCAAAAGTGGCTGCATAATATTGAGCATCGCGTCCCAACAGAACGCTGGGTGGAGTGGTTACAGCGTTTTAGTGAAAAATTGCTAGCTTCACGTACACCTAATAATGAATTAGCAGCGCGGTTAGTGCAGTTGGGTGATTTGGGTGTCGGTGAAGTTGGCGACGTTGCATACAATATTGGTATGCAACTGTTGACGCGAATTCAAGGCGAACCAATATGGGAATATGAAGGGCCAGATGCTTTTGCTGCTACCTTTCTGGGGCAAGACACCTCTATTGAACTAGAAGAAAGCCTCCCAGGGGAAGATTTGCAAACCGTCACCCTAGATGAGTTATTTCTGATGTTGCAGCAGGATGAAAACTTACGCCAGCAAGTTGCCGAACAGTTAGCAATTGAGACAGATGATCCAGAAGTTCTCATCCAGGCATTGATTGACCAATTGCAGGCTAATGGTGAATCTGCCCCAGAGGAAGAAGAGGAAGAGTTGCCAAGAGATAATTAAACTGTCCAGTGCTTGTATCTATTGTGTCTACTGGAAAGGTTGAAAAAGTGCGATCGGCTACGCCCCGCTGGAAGCATCGCAGTTTTCACCCTGTCATCTAAGGCTGAGTGATTTTCTCTTCTTCCCGTAATATCCTGTAATTCATGATTTTTTTAACACAACGATAGCTACAATCTAGGAGAGACAAAATCCAAGAGTGTAGCAGATGCTCAGGTGGCTATCGCAGTGTTTTGACAGGTTTTTGAAGCATCCCTTTGACAGTCAGCAGACTCATTCTCTAAACGCTGCCGGGATACATAAGGTGGTAGAAGCACCACCTGAACTCACCAATGCGGATTTGGAGCTTTTGTTTACCCAATTGCTAGAAGGGGTGTATCAAGCCAGAGGACAACAGTGGGCGCTGAAGTATTTGCAGCGAATGGAAAATCGCATTACTGTTGAGCGCTGGATAGATTGGCTGCTGATGTTTGGCGAAAAATTGCTAGCTTCACCTGCACCAAATCATCAATTAGCAACGCGAATGGTGCAACTGGGTGAACTGGGAATCGGCAAAGTTGGCGAACTTGCTTACGACATTGGCATCCAGCTTTTGAGGCGAAACTTAGGCAAAGATTATGGAGATGAGGAGCCAGAACTCTTGGAATCCACAGAGCCAAACGAAAACCTGCTAGACTCTCCTGGGCAAGAGTTAGTCCGCAAATTAGGCGATCGCTTATGGTTCGATGATTCCGAAGAAGTTACCATCACCACAGCAGATCACCTTGCCTTTGAAGAAAACTTGACTGCTAACTTAGAGTTTGTAGAATTCCTCGCTCCCTCTGAAGCTGATCAGATCGGCAACTTAGGAGAACTAATTTGGGAAGATGACGGGGAAGACGCCGAAACCGCAACGCCAGAAACTATCCTTACTCCCTCGGCATCTTCAGGAGAAGAAACCGCAACGCCAGAACCTAGCCTTACTCCCCCTGCATCTTCAGGAGAAGAAACCAGGGATCAGTCGTTGGTGAATTTGGAGCCAAAGGTAGCTTACGCCATAGATGAGTTGTTAGGGAGGTTGGATCAAAGTGCCAATTTAGTTCAGCAACTCGCCTCAGAATTGGCAATTCAAAAAAGCAATAATCTACAGTCTGCTAAAAAAGAGATCATTGAGCAACCGACAGCCTTAGTAACTGCGACTACCCAAGGGCAAGCATGGTTTTACCGAGGTCTTCAGCAAGCTAGAACAGGGGATTTATTAGGTGCGATCGCGTCTTATGACCAAGCGATTGAATTTCAGCCCGATATCTCTGATTACTGGTTTAACCGGGGCTTGACACTATTTCATTTAGAATATTTTGCGGAAGCGATCGCCAATTATGACCAAGCCATCGCACTGAAACCGGACTTCTACAAAGCTTGGTACAATCGCGGGGGAATTCAGGGAGAGTTAGGCAACTTTGAGGAAGCGATCGCCTCCTTCGACAAGGCGATTAAAATCAAGTCAGACTATCCAGCAGCTTGGTCTAGCCGGGGTTTGGCGCTGCTCAAGTTAGGATTGTTATCGGAAGCAATTTCCAGTTATGACCAAGCTTTAAATCTGCAACCACAAGATTCAGAGAACTGGTATTACCGAGGGGTAGCCCTGGCTGTAGACGAGCAATATGCAGAAGCGATCGCCTCCTATGACCGAGCACTTTTAATTCAACCCGACTACTTAGAAGTTTGGATTGACCGGGGTGTGGTGTTATTTAATTTAGGACGCTGGTTAGAGGCTATTGAATCTTGGGATAAAGCACTTTCAATTCAACCAGAACTTTACCTAGCCTGGTATAACCGAGGTATCGCCTTAGATAACTTAGAACGGCGCGAAGAAGCGATCGCCTCCTATGAACAAGCGATCGCCATTAAATCTGATTTCCACCTTGCTTGGTATAACCAAGCAGTAGCACTGTTTTATTTAGAACGATTTGAAGCAGCGATCGCCTCCTACGACAGCGCCTTACAAATCAAACTCGACTACTGGGAAGCTTGGATGGGTAGAGGTACAGCCGCTCTTAATTTAGTTAATTCTGACCCATCTCAAAGTTTAATTATTAGTACATCCAATCCCCTCCTGAACTTGAGAGGCTATGAAGGAAAATTAGCCAGCTTAGAAGCAGGGTTAACACATCTGCGCCCAGATACCCACCCAGAAGGTTGGGGTAGATTACATTTAGCGATCGCTAATACTCACTACGACCAAGGAAAAAAACAGCCCACACCCCGCGATTATTGGACTCAAGCCATAGCTGAATATGATCAGGCATTGTTAACCCTCACACCAGAAGACTTTCCCCAATTGCATCTAGAAGTCTTGCAATCCCTTGTCAAAGTACTCATCGGCTTAGGACATACAGCACCAGCACAAGAATTACAGCAAAGCGGCATAGATTTATGGCGACAATTACTCAATGAACCAACTCGCCCTGATGAAAGCAAAAAACAGTTAGCACTCAAATTTGCAGGTTTGGGGCAATTAGCAGTTGATTTAACCGTCGCTGCTGGTGATTTAGTAGAAGCTTGGCAAATCGCCGAACAGGGAAAAAATACCTGTTCAACTTGGCTACTTTCTGGTTGGAGTGATGATATTTACTCCCCCAACTATCACTCAGTTCAACAACTGCTCAATCCTACAACAGCAATTGTTTACTGGCATATCAGCCCCGCCGCCTTACACACTTTTATTATCAAAGACCAAGCCCCATCACCCATCTTGTTGTTTACGCCCATACAAGATGTTGGCGCAACACCCTTAGAGAGAACCAAATTTCCCCTACCCGAAGCAGTTCAACGCTTAATTAACTTTGAAAATTGGTTGGAAGATTGGCATCAACAATACCAGGAATATCGCCAGCAAGAACAAGAAACAAAAAACAACCATTCCTGGCGAGTGGATATGGAAAAAAGGTTGGTGCAGTTAAAAAATATCCTGAATATTTCCACCATTACTCAAGAACTCGAAGGCATCACCCAACTGATTTTAATTCCCCACCGTGACTTGTACAGATTACCTGTTCATGCACTTTTTCATCTTTCTTCCTCCTCTCAAGAAGAGTTACCAAGTTTAGAATTGAATTGCACCATTACCTATCTGCCTAGCATCCAAATGGGGGTGAGCTTAAAAACAGAGTCATTATTCTCTTGGCAGCAGCAGCAATTACTCAGCGTAGAACAGCCCAACAGTACAGGTTATTCCCCGCCAAAGTTTGCCAGATTTGCCTCAGAAATTGTCAGTAAAATGTTTGAGAATTCCCAACGCATCCAGGGTTCACAAGCAAGTAAAAATAATGTAGAAAATGCCTTATTTACAAATAAAAATATATTTAATTTTACGGGTCATAGCATCAATAATTTCAGTGATCCAAAAAAATCAGAATTGGCATTAGCCGATGAAGACAAGCTTATCCTAGAACAAATCTACCAACGCACTCTAGCAAGTTATAACTTATTTACCCTCTGGGCTTGTGAAAATGCCAGTACTACCAACCAGAACATCAATAGTGAATATGTGGGTTTAGCTACTGGTTTGCTGAGTCGTGGAGTTCCCCATGTAGTCAGCACAATCTGGACTGTAGAATCATCTGCTAGTACTTTGGTAATGATAGAATTTTACCGACGACTACAACCAAATAAATCAGCAACTACAGCCTTAGCTGAAGCGACAGCATGGCTAAAAGAGCTAACTGCGGTAGAACTGAAAACATGGTATGAAGATTTATTGAATATTTTGCATCCAGAGGATTTTAGAACCAGAGCTTATTTAGCCACACAACTGTATAGAAGTAGTAAATTAGAACCCGATAAAAAGATTTATAATCATCCTTACTACTGGGCAGCATTCACAATCACAGGTAAGCCAAGATAAAATTAAAATAAAGCTTGTAGTAAGGACTTTAGTCCTTAAAATTCTCGTAGAGAGAGATAAATCACTCACTACAAAAAAAATTATTATTATTTCAATCTTACTTATGGGGAATTGGTATTACGTATTAACAGAAAATGTCATTAAAAGTACTAATAAAGTGCGTTCCCTAACGCACGCCACCTGTAGGATGCGTCCCCTGACGCATCTTAGAAATTGGAAAGAGGCAAAAAGTTGGTAGAACGAACATGAACGCTGAGAAAGGTAAGTCGAGGAAACGGCCGCAGGAACAAAAGATACATCAAAGCAACGATTGGTCATGGCCGTTCTGGCCTGCTCTACCACTTTATCCTTACGGCAACCGGCGGACACTGCGTCGGGAAATAGTTAAGGATACCATCTGGACATTTGACCAGCTACACGGCATTCTCTACACTATCGTGCCGATTCGTATGACCATCGTCAAACTAGAAGCAGGGGGTCTCCTCGTCTACGCACCCGTTGCACCAACACCAGAATGTATCCGCCTAGTTAACGAATTAGTAGCAAAGCACGGTGATGTTAAATACATCATCCTACCCACCAGTTCTGGTTTAGAGCATAAAATCTTTGTTGGCCCCTTCGCCAGAAAATTTACAACAGCTATGGTGTTTGTTGCCCCACACCAGTGGAGTTTTCCAATTAACTTACCCCTCAGTTGGTTGGGTTTTCCCCAAAAACGCACTCAGGTACTGCCAGAGGACAACAGCCAAAATCCTTTTGGCGATGAGTTTGACTATGAAGTGCTAGACATCAACCTAGGACGGGGGTCTTTTGTAGAAGTTGCAGTATTTCACAAGCCATCTCGCACCCTGCTGGTGACCGATTCTGTGCTGTCTGTACCTGAAAATCCACCGGAGATTCTGCAATTAGACCCATACCCCTTGCTGTTTCACGCTAGGGAAAATGCACTTCAAGCCATCGATAATAATGAAGCAAACCGTCGTCAGGGATGGCAACGCATCTCACTATTTGCAATTTACTTTCGTCCCTGTGCGCTGGAAGTTACTGGACTCTCGCAGATGTTTAGTGATGCCAAAAGAGCACCAGACCGTTCCAGAAAGGCGTACTTCGGTTTATTTCCCTTTCGCTGGCAAGAGAACTGGCAGCAGTCATTCACTGCCCTGCGTGGTAATGGGCGTCCATTTGTAGCACCGATTCTGCAAACTCTGATTCTTCCCCAGGCACCGAGACAGGTACTCGACTGGGCTGACAAGGTGGCGAGTTGGGATTTTCAGCAGATTATATCTTGTCACTTTGACTCGCCAATTTCAGCAAGTCCCGATCAATTTCGCCAGGCATTTGCTTTTCTAGAAAAGCAACCCTCTGCGAGTGAGGATTTATCTGTAACTGTAAACCAGCCAATGTTGGCAGAAGATTTGAGATTTATCAAGGAAATTGAGGCGGATCTGCTTAGACGAGGCATTGCGACTCCAGCCAAAGACAAGGTGTAGCTCAAATCTCAATTTCTGTTAAAAAATAATATACTGCGAGCTAAACTCTCGTTCGCCACCTCAAACGAGAGTTTAGACGTTGGATTAACCGGGTTATCCATAGACGGCAATTGAAGTGAGATGCTTCCAAAGATACTATGATTGCCTCGTCAAGACCAAGGGCGCTCCGCGCGATATACCCTGCAATTCAATTGTATTTTTAGATACATTTATTATTTTAAGTTACAGATATATTCAAAAACACATACATCTTTAATTTTACAAACCATCTATCTTAAGACATAAATATTGTTGTATAGTTAAATTTATTTAATAGATGAAAAATCGCTGAAAAGCCCTAACAGCCATCTAATGACTCAATACTTTTAGACTAGTGGCGTTGTTTTGCCTGGTGACAAACAATTGTTGATCTGACCGAGGTGGATTTATATAGTGTGCAAGCCCTAAGTATTTGGGCGATTTGCAAACGACTCATTACAGCTATTTTCAGGTAAATGAACCACTTTATGGGAAATTAAAAATCCTGTAGAGACTTTGTATGCAACGTCTCTGCGCTGTGGTCTAAATAAAATGATTTCTGCTGTAATCCACATTTTTTCCTCGAAATGAGAACCGCTTCAGGTGGAAAACTAAAGGATGAGATACTGGATAACGAAATTAGCAATTTTAACATTACTGCTGTATAAGTTGTTTCTATTTCCTAATTACGCTGTCGCCAACCAACTTTCAAATCTTGATGTGCAGCAATTAAACGCACTCCCAGTAGTTGAAAACTTAGCAAGTGCTGATGGCAATATTGGGGAGATTAGAAAGGAAGATTTTTGGCGATTTCGCGAGATAGTTAATGGTACCAATAAGCTAGAAGGACTCTTCACACTTTATCGACGTGATGACTCAGACCAAATTTATTTGGAACTTGAGCCAGAGCAGCTAAATAAAAACTACCTAGCTACAGTGACATTAGAATCGGGCGTTGGAGAGAATGGTATTTATAGCGGATTACCTCTTTCTGATTTCCTCTTTTATTTCCAGCGAGTAAACAATAATTTGCACTTTGTTATTCGTAATGTCAAATTCCGTACAGAACCAAGTACACCAGAACAACGCTCACTTGCTCGTTCATTTAGCGATTCAGTTCTTTATTCACTTGAAATAGACAGTATTGATCCGCGCAGTAAAAATATTTTGATTAATCTAGACGATTTGCTAATGCAGGATTTTCCTGGATTAACAACTTTATTGAAATACTCTTTGCAGGCTGATTATCGCCTGGAAAAAAGCAAGTCGTATTTTGGTGATGTTAACAGTTTCCCAAAAAATGTAGAGATTGATTCTATTTATGGCTTTTCATCACTTGAAGGAGCGAATTTAGTCACCTTACCTGATAGCAGGGCACTCACCCTGAAGGTACACTACAGTTTTTCCCAGCTTAGAGAAAACAACGGTTATGTTCCCAGATTTGCCGATGACAGAGTAGGATATTTTATTACTGCGTTCCAAGATTTTTCTAACAGTAACGCTCAAGAACCATTTGTACGTTACATCAATCGTTGGCATCTTGAACCAGCTGACCCTGACGCAGTTTTATCTCCACCCAAAAAGCCAATTGTATTTTGGATTGAAAATGCTGTACCACAGTTGTACCGTGACGCGATTCGTGAAGGTGTCCTGATGTGGAACAAAGCATTTGAGAAAGCAGGATTTCAAAATGCTATTGAAGTTCGACAAATGCCAGATAATGCTGATTGGCATCCGGCAGATGTACGCTACAACACTATTCGCTGGTTCAATTCTCTGGACGCAGGTTTTGCCAGTGGCCCGATGCGCGTCAACCCACTCACTGGGGAAATATTGGATGCAGATATTATCGTCGATGCCAATATGGTGCGCTCAATTCAGCAAGAATCTCGCGCACTGATGAATGGAAATTTTTCGCAACTGGGAAAAAATCCATGTCAAGGGAAAGGTTTTGCTGACTTTTCACCGGATGTGGAAAACCTCTCTCCTGCTCTTAGTGAGGCTTTGAATTCTCCCCCTTCCCTAGTAGGGAAGGGGGCTGGGGGGTTAGGTTTCGCGTTAGCTTTTCCAGATGATGTGAAAAGTCAGAAAGGTTTTGAGACTGTTCCAAAGCAACTTTTAGTAGACAACGACTTCTGCTACGGCGCTGAGTCTTCAGAGCAAGCAGCTATGGGGGCGCTGGCGTTGTCAATTTTGCCAAATACTACGCCAAATAGTGAAGCGATGAAGGAGTATGTGCATCAATATTTGCGTTCTCTTATCGCGCATGAAGTCGGGCACACTCTCGGTTTGCGCCACAATTTCCACGGTAGCACCATGTTAGCGCCCCAAGAATTAAATAACACCGAAATCACTCACACCAGAGGTTTAGTGGGTTCGGTGATGGACTATCTACCGGTGAACATAGCACCGCAGGGAGTGCTGCAAGGTGACTATTTTCCAGGGGTTGTTGGGCCCTATGACGAATGGGCAATTGCGTATGGCTATAAAAAAAGCTCTCATGCAGCACTTGAGGCAATTATTCCGGAAGCGGAAAAAGGTTTTTTGGAACAGATTGCGCTGGCGTCGCCTCAACCAGAATTATCTTACGCTACTGATGAAGATATCTGGGACATCAATCCGCTGGCAAATGTCTGGGATATGAGTAGCGACGTGCTAGTTTATTCTCAGTGGCAGATGGATAATGCTCGAGTTATGTGGCAGCGCCTTGATCAGGGTTATCTATCGAGAGGAGAAAGCTATAGTAACCTGCGCGTTTTATTTAATAGAGTACTTAAATACTATTTTCGTAATGCCACCTTGCTGTCTAAATATATTGGTGGGCAATCTTTTCGGCGTCACCATGCTAGTGATGACAGTTCTTGGGCATTTGTACCAGTTTCACTTTTAAAACAACGTCAGGCATTGGCGAAGTTGCAAGAGTATGTGTTTGCTGAGGATGCTTTTAGTTTTTCGCCACAATTGCTGAATCAGCTAGCGCCGTCGCGTTGGCAACACTGGGGTAGCGCTGTACCATACAACCGCCTTGATTATCCAATTCACGATCGCATTTTGCGCTTCCAAAGTGGAGTATTGCGATCGCTATTAGACAGCGATCGCCTAAATCGTTTACAGGATATAGAATTAAAATCCCCACCAGGGCAAGCACTCTCGATCCCCGAACTGTTCGACACCTTGCAAAAAGGTGTCTGGACGGAAGTTTTAGCCTCAGGGGAACTAAAGCCAATTTCTAGCATCCGCCGTTCATTACAACGGGAACATCTGAATATTTTGCTAGAAATGGTGTTGCGTCGCACTGATGCACCTGAAGATGGGCATACACTGGCTTGGTATGAATTGCACCAACTGCAAACAGCTATTGATCTCAGGCTCAAACAATTTGCTGAAAAACTTGATATTTATACACTAGCTCACTTGGAATTTTCTGGCGATCGCATCACTAAAGCATTAAGTCGGTAGGTGTCACGAAGTTAAACCACCTTTTCTTCTCTCAGTACCAGTCGCCCTTCCTGATATGCCTTTCGCAGCGCAATTGCTTCTGCCACAATCTGCTGGGCGCTCAATCCTTCTTCATCCATCATTTTTTGCAGAGTAGTTCCAGTCTGCTCTGAAACTTCGTGAATCGGCGGAACTTGGCAGTATCTACCACCATTTTTTGTCCGTCGCCAAATACTAGGTTTCTCAGGTCTTGTTTCTTTAGAAGTAGGCTGCTTTTTGGTGAGAGAGCGTACAGCTTCTTGGGTGATTTCGCTTAAGTCCAAAAGCCTATCTATAACTTGCTGGTACTTTCTGCTGTTCTCAGCTAGCTGATATATAGTTCTAGGTTCAACTCGTGCGAAATCTTGGGGCGAAAACTTACCAAATGCGGCTGCAATCTTGAGATATCTTTTTTCCTCACCTTCCCAACCTTGGTCAAAAAGTAGCTTTCTATACTCCTTTAAAGAGAGCTGCTGTTTTTGTTCGGCTAGCCAAAAAGCATAATGTAAAATTGTCTTAGTGACTTCAGCAAGGGTTTGGAAAGAAAAATTTTCCGCACTAACGCTCTTGACCGCATCAGGTTTTTGTTCAACGTATTGCTCAAACTTGGATTGAGCAATTGCTTGAGAGTTAATTGGGGCCTTATTTGCACCTTGGACTGGTGTCATCATAGTATTGAGCTTGTACTAAGGGTTTTTTTTAAAGGCGATGCCGCGAAGCGCCCGCTCAAACAGCGAACGTAACAGCCAAAACTAAAAGTTTCTTCACTAGAACAATTGTACTATTTAGCGTCCCAGAAAAAACCCCAGAAATACCTGAAAAATGATGAAATCTTTATACACTAATGCATTTGCTCATACGTATCGCCGATAAAAGTTAATTTTGGGGTTCTTGATGACAGCTAATTTGACACCTACAACTACACCTGATTTTGCCGACGTGCTATTCCAGGCAGCGACTGCGTATCGAGGACAAGGAGGTGAACTGCCTACTGCGTCTTTATTGGTCAATGCGCTGCTACAAGCAGAAAAAGCTGCCAAGCAGCAACGGCTAAATTATGCCTTTGAGTCGCTTGTGGGCGAATGGCGGCTTTGCTTTGCCACTGGCACTCGTAAAGTCAGAAAGCGCGGGGGAATTATCTTGGGTAAGGGATTTTATTTGCCCAAATTTGTCGCTGCCCATATTTCCTTCAATGCCAACTTAGAAACAGATTCAGGCAAAGGCGAAATTGGTAATCAGGTGCAATTGGGTTCATTGATGTTGAAACTCACGGGGCCAGCCCAATATTTAGGCAAGAAAAATTTATTGGCGTTTGACTTTACCCAGATGCTCCTCAGTTTGTTTGGTCTAGTTATTTACAACGGGCGGATTCGCTCTAGTAAATTTCAAGCAGAGGATTTCTACAATCAGTCGATAGCTAAACAACCCTTCTTTGGATTTTTTTTGGTGACTGAAGATTTCATTGCCGCTCGCGGTCGTAGCGGAGGGTTGGCACTCTGGATTAGAGAAACCTGAAGGTGAAGTGAAAGCGTTCTCGGTAATGAGTGATAAATTTTCTCAGAAGAGAAAACTTTCTATTGAAATAATTTCATCAAACGTGTTTCTGCTAGTAGAGGCAGAGCAAATACCTTTGTATAAAGTAATTTGATAATATTACGAATTTACCCAAAACTGGAATTAGCTTTACTTAAAATTAAACGTTTCTTACTAAAATGTTAATTATGATACTGGTAAAGTTGAGTAAGTATGTATAAACATTTAGGAATTAAGCATGGTGCTTTCGGTGCAGAAGCATCTAACTGACAGCTTGGCATTTGAGTCAGCTTCCAATCAATTTCCCAGTTCAGGTTCAAGGCAATCAAACCAAGTTAAGCAGAAGCTCCAAGCGCTGTGGACTGCTTTGATTTTACTGAGCTTTTTTTTTGGTGTGGAATTAAGTGCGGGCATTTTGAGCCATAGCCTGTCCCTTTTGGCAGATGCAGAGCACATTCTTTCGGATGTGGCAGCTTTGGGTCTGGCACTATTGGCAATCTGGCTATCTCGATCTATGTCCAAAGGAACTGTATTTGGGGGCTATCGATTGGAAGTTTTGGCGGCTCTAGTTAACGGTATAGGTTTGGCCTGTATTGCTGGCTGGATTGTCAAAGAAGCGCTGGTTCGGTTGCAATCTCCATCTCCAGAGATTCTTGGCTTACCGATGTTAGCAACCGCATTGCTTGGACTAGGGGTTAACAGCTTTAATGCCCTCTATTTACATGGATGTAGCCGTCATGACCTGAATATGAGGGGTGTATTTCTTCACTTCTTGGCGGATTTAGTCAGTTCAGTGGGAACAGTGCTGGCTGCGATCGCAGTTATCTGGCTAAATTGGACTTGGGCAGATGGAGTCATCAGCTTAGTAGTAGCATGTCTGATAGCCCTTTTTGCGGCAACTCAAGTGACTCAGAGCATTCATTGTCTGCGCGGTAAAGTTACCAATATAGCCAATGGTGACTGCTTATGTGATCTGCAAACAGAAAACTGTAGCGTCAGTCAATGGCTCACGGTTGGTCAGCGACAGCAAGCAGAAAAGTTATTATTTCCATCTTTACAGGAGCTTATTTAATGAGATTAAGTATGTTCCCCCGAAACTGGGCAACATATCCCCAGATTTTGCTGTGTTCTGTTGCCGTCTCTTTAAATCTTGCCATTTCAGCCCGTGCCGAAACTGGGCAACTAAACTTAACTCTCAACTCCCAAGAAAATCAAACTTTTCCCACTCTGGTGCAATTCGCGGAAGCCTTAGCTAAAAAATCCATTCAGCAAACCTTTCAGTCCAGTCCTGAAATGACAGACCTGACCGTCAATGTTATGGGTGAAAATTATGGGCAGCAAGTTCCGTTGTTATCAGTAACTGTCTCCCAAGCTAACTGGCAGAAAGACCCCAGAGTTCAATCTTGGGCAAAGTATTTTAATAGCGCGGCACAGCTTTTAGGTTTTGTCAAGTATTCCCAACCTGTGTTTACATCCCAATCGACTGTAGTTCCTCAGTATACGCCTGACATAACTGAGAACGAACCTAACTTTTACCAGTGACGGAAGTTCTCGATTGAATCTAGTGATTCAGACATACTTAGAACTTAGGTATTAAGTAGGAAATGTAGGGGAAATCAAGGCTTTCACTTCATTTTTATGTAAGTCCTGATCCTAAAAACTCTTTGGCTAACTAGCACCAAAGTAAAAGTTTAACTTACACAAAGGAGACACTGTGATGATTTCATTACTGAACAAGTACCAGCGCTTATTGGCTTGGTTTATATCTGGTCTAGTTTTTGCAGTTCTGTTGTCCTTGGCAACACCAAATCAACAACCAGCTACTGCCGCTAACCAGATTTATGCCCCGTCTTCTAATCAGTCAGTGATGACCTCCGACTTTGCTGCTACTCATCTGGAACCAAATTTTTATCAATAGTTAACTGCTAACACTTACTCAATTAACTTTAAAAGGCATTGCAATGATTTCATTTTTGGGAAAATATCAGCGATCGCTAGCTTTGGCGATGGCTAGTTTACTATGTCCCCTACTGCTGGTATTTGGTAATCCAGCAGTTCAGCCAGCCCTAGCCGCAGGTAATGGGATTAACGTCATTATCATGATTGGCGATGGTATGGGTTGGGAGATGGCACGAGCAGCTGCCGTTGCCAAAGGTGGACCATTCTACACCGCTGGGAAAGGCTCCGGTCTTAGCTTTCAAACTCTCACAGGATATGGACAGGTAACTACCTACGGCACCACAATTCAGTCAAATACACCAAGTACTCCCAATAATCTAGCCAAATCAACGGGCAACTCCGCCCTAGACGGCACAAATCAAGTTACAGGACTCAGTCCTGTTCGTCCAGGCTTCTCATTGCAGCCCACTCCATTTAATCCCGGTACTACAGCCAATGGCGACACCTTACTACCAGGTAACTTAGCAGGCTATGACGTCACGAAAGGAGGCCCGGCTCCTTGGATTCCCTTATCCCCCGCTAATCCTGGTACTTATGATAAAGAGTACATCAAGTACAGCTATCCCGACTCTGCTAACACCGCCACAACTCTTTATACAGGTGTAAAGAGCTATAACAACGCGATGGGCGTAGACATTTACGAGCAGAAGCTGAAAACCATCGTGGAAATTGCCAAAGAACAAGGTAAGTCTACAGGAGTGGTAACTTCAGTACCAATCAGCCACGCAACTCCCGGTGCTGCCGTCTCTTTCGTCAATCGTCGTAGTAAATACGATAGTGACTATGATCCCAACAAGGCCAATCAAGACAGCATTTTGCAACAGGCATTACTGAACTTTCAGCCTAATGTGATTTTGGGCGGCGGTCATCCTTTGGATCATCAGAACAGTACCAGTTCAGGCCCGGTCTGTAATAACACTAGCTACACTTACATCAAAGCATCTACTTACAAAGAGTTGACTGGTAAAACAGCCTTAAGCAATGAAGCCGCTTGTTCAGCTCCTGCTTCATCAAATCCTAACAATCGTTACGGTTACACCTTTTTGGAGCGTGGCCCTAACGCAACTCAGACACTATTGAACACCGCTGCATCAGTCAACCCAAATACCGGCGGCAAGTTATTTGGTCTGTATGGCGCTCGTGGTCAAGATGGCAACATTCCTGTGAGTTCTTCTAAAGGGGACTACAGCACAACAGGTTTAGGTCAATTTACACTCTTTAGTTCAACAACTTCTGCGAATCAAACTCCTAACCCTGATACTATTCGTCCTCTGTCTCCTGGTGAAACTAACGCTAGCTTTATTGCCAGAGAGATTAACGAAAATCCCACTTTAGCTGATATGACTCAAGCAGCTTTAACCGTTCTCGGTAAAGACCCAGATGGTTTCTGGCTAATGGTTGAAGGTGGTGATGTCGATTGGGCTGCCCATGATGACAACATGGATAACTTGATTGGTACGATGAATGATTTTGACAAAGCCGTCCAAACAACCATTAATTGGATCAACAATAATGGCGGTTGGAGCAAAAACTTGCTGCTTGTTACTGCTGACCATGACCACTACCTAACTTTAAATAATGACTTCCCCTCGAAGTTAACTGCTCAAGATCCAGATGTGTCTAGAGGTTTGAAGTTTAACGCTAAGGATATCACTTTCAACAAGCACAACCCTACAGATGCTGGTCACTTCTGGGGATCTGACCCAAGTAAAAAGTATCTTTGGGGTAGCCACAGCCGACGGATTGTGCCTGTTTACTACCAAGGTGCTTACTCAACAACTCTAACTAGATTCTTGGGACAAGGCTTTCAAATGACAGATAGCTCTGGTACTTACAATGTGCCCGGTATCCGAGGAGTAATTGATCAGAGCCAAATATTTCAAACCATGAAGACTGCACTCACGAGTTTGCCAAATTAATTTACCGCTTCACTCTCTGGCTAACTCAACGTGAAAAAATGAACCTCTCCCCAACCCCTCTCCGACGCGGGGAGGGGCAGTTGAACCCTTAGTGAAGGGCGAAAAATTAAGGATTTTAAGCCTCTCCCCGTTGCTTTTTGAGGTTTTGAGAAGGGTTCCACAACTCCCGTAGAACTCACGTTAACTCAAAAGCTTGATCTTGCAGAGACGTGGATAAATAACGTCTCTGCTTCATTAAAGCATTCTAGTTTTTTACACCTAATATTTTGATTGAAGGAAAAAAATGACTTACTCCATTTTCAAGAAATTAGCATCTGTAACTGCGGCAACCACTCTGATGTTTGCAGTAGGGGAAAATATACCAGCCCAAGCTGTAACTATCACTTATAATTTCTCTAGTTCTAATGCACAGAATCCCTTCACAGGTACTTTTTCTTTTGACTCTGCTGCGGCATTAGATCAAGAAGTAACTGTTGCCGAAGGTTTAATAATTTCTGCTAACTACGGTGGACAGTCCTACACCCAAGCGGATGATTCTTTAGCAACGGTTTTGACTAATTTCTTGGGAGGAATTGACCAACAAGGATTAGGTTTGCAATTTGAAACCAATGCCTTTACAGTCAACGCCGAAAATTTTGTTGTTTTTAGTGATGCGACTGGGGCTAGTGATCAAACGGTTTCTTACACCGATGTTTCTGTTCCAGAGCCAAGTAGTATTCTTGGAGCAGCGCCTGTGTTCGGGCTGTTTTTATTTATGTTCAAAAAGAGGGGATTCTCTAGGTCATTACGTACAAAATCTAGTCCCTAATCTTCTAGAAGTTGTTGCTAAAACAGTGACTTAAATTTACTCAATAGAGCTACTTCGTAAGTATAGCGATTCTGACTTGAATCTAACAAAGTTAGAATCGCTATATTTTTTGATTTAAGGAAATTTGCCTTATCCCCAATTGCCTATAATCCAATATGGTTCAGTCAAGAAAATTGTAGGTTGGGTTGAACGAAGTGAAACCCAACAATTTTATTGATAATAATCTTTGTTAATATCCATCATTACTTAAACCTGAATTTGCTCAGTTTTCACTCCTGCACCCTGTAGTACTTGATAAAGAGAAGAAATATCATCCCTAGTATTATCCCTAGCACCACGCTGTTTGCAGTAAGTAAATATAACACGTTGCATTGCACGCGAGAAGGCTACAAAAAATGTAGAACGTGATTCTTGAGCCTGTTCTTTAAAATTTATCCATGCTGAGTCTTCAAGTCCAACGAAAATTACAGTGTGATATTCCAGTCCTTTACTTTTATGAATGGTCATTAATGGCACAGAATCAATCCCTTCAAAATCGTCTAATATTGATTTCCATGCTTTGTCTGTACTGTTTGTATGACTGGTTTGAAGTTGATTACTAATTGCTTTTATTACTTTCTCATATTCGTCACCTTGCTGATATTGTGGATAAGAAAGCTTGATATAATCTTTTCCAATAAAATTTTCGATATCTGCCAGGATAGAATTTACTTGTGTATCGTCGCTAAAATCTAAGTTAGTCATTTTATTTTGTAAAGATAAGTGGAATGAGTCCAGTTTATCTTGTAATTCTCTTGTACTTCTAACATCTTCTGGATCTATACCATAAATACTTGTGAGAATTTTGTTACAGTCAGACCAGTAGGGGTTAGTACCTTCTTTAGAACCAAAACGCAGGAAGTTAATAAAAATTTCAGTAAGCTCCTTATCAAGGATATCATTTGGTAATGTTAAACGTACTTTTAAATCATATTTTTTGAACGCCTCTGTTAAACATGGTTCATAGCTTCTTGCGAGTTTGTTGACAACTAATACAAAATCTTTCGGCTTTAATTGATAAATATTGATAGCGTTAGATATGGTTTTTGCTAAATGTTCTGCTTCTAATGTTTGTGTTTCAAAATCCCAAATTACACAAGCCTCTTCAGCTATGTTCTTCTCTTTATTTGATTCTACTTGCGTATAATTAGGATCAATTGTTATAGCTAATAGATCCTGTATTCGTACAAGTTCTGGAGAAGAGCGATAATTAGAAATTAAGGAAATTGAGTTTGCTTGAAAATCTTTCTCAAAGATGCTAAAAGCATCATCCATAGCCATAGCCCACCGCATAATTTGCTGCTTGTTGTCACCGACAGCAGTCAATACGGCTTGTGAATTGAGGAAAGATGTTTTAATAAGGTCATATTGAGTATGAGTTGTGTCTTGAAACTCATCCATGAAAACATGAGAATAAGTCCCTCTCAATGCATTAGTAATTTGAGGGTTTGTCCTCAGGAGTAGTTCTACTAATCTTTCAATCATTTGGAAAGTAAGCCTGGACTTTTTCCCAAGGTGTAAGCAAGCATGCCACCATTCTTTTGCAGCTATAGCTCTCATACATGTTGTTTGTATTCCCTCTAATGGGAGCGTTGAGCCGAGAACCCAATCTTTTTCAAATTCTTTAGGTTTTAAATTTTGTAAATTAATAAAATTTTTTGGTGCTGCTTTTATAAGAGATATCAAAAAAGCTTGATATTCAGAATCTTTCGGAAAGTATAATTCATAATTATACTTTGGTCGCCAAAGTTCAGGCAATGCTCCCATAAATCGATCTAACATACTTTTTGCAAATGCAGCAAAGGTTAGAGAATCAAATCGCATAGCATCTTGCTTAGAACATCTCTCAGCTACTCTTTCCTTTAAATTCTTAGCAGAATCTGTTTTAAAACTGATTGCAAGAATACGATAAGGATCAGGACATAAACCAGTTTGGAAAAGATAGCAAGCTCTTTGAGCAAGTAGTTCCGTTTTTCCTGCTCCTGGCCCAGCAATTATAGAATAGTTACTATTTGAACACACTACTTCATAAGCATTACGTTCAAGTGTCATATTTCCAACTGGAACCCACTTTTTAGTTTGGATAATAAAAGTCATAATGTTTTATTTGCACTAATTTCTTTAGTTGTATGCTTTAAGAGTCTTTCTAATACAGGAGGCGTTTTTTGTTTTAGGTCTTTGTTATCAATTTTGCACAATGCCTGAAGATGTGTTGATGGTTTGCTTTTGCTAAGAAATAAATATCTATACCAAGGAAGTAATTCCTGTAGTTCTTCTGAATATGTTGACAAATTAGCATCTTTTCCAAGAACAGCTTTTTTTACTCCATCCATGTCATCGTTATAGTTGGCATTGTTTTTATCAGGAATTCTTGGTCTAGATCTGTTGTCAATAATAGCTTTGTAAGCATCCGGAAAGGATGATAACATTATCATATCTAAATCAAGTGGTGCAGAGTAGAATACACCAAAGCTTTCAAGTATTTTGATTGAAGGGTGATTTTCGTCAATTGGCTCATTATTTGTGTGAAGTGTTTCTAGGCTTGCATGAGATATTTCCTGCTCATCCCCTTCTGCAACTTTAAATTTAAGAAGATATGCTGCATCTATTCCTATCTCAAGAAGTTGTTTTAAAGCGTACTTGATTCTACCCCAGCCACCTCCATTTCGTTCAATATCTAAATCTAAAAGTGTAGCGTATGGGATTTGAAGGTCATTAAGTAGTTTCCAGAAGTAATTAACATGGCGTCCTCCTAATGGGACTATAGCAACAAATGCAGGATCTACTTCTAATTCCATTGCTGAAGCTAATTTTGGCAGAACTATTTGCTCAGAATCTCCTTCTCCCAGAATCACAAATTTAGCAAAATACAATTCTGGGTATGCTTTTACTGCTTCACGTAGATATTTAGCTTCTTCTTCTGCTTGACTAGGAAGTGTTATTTCTTTGATAATTGCATTTCTTGATTTAATATCAAGCCTGAAATGTCGTATTTGCTCTGGCTCAATTCTTCCCAAAATCGCAGGAGAATGACTTGTTAATATGGCTTGAGCAGGATACTCATTAACTATAGACTGAACTTGTTTGATAATACGTGACAGAAAATAAGGGGCTAAGTGATTTTCTGGTTCTTCAAAAGCAAAAATTGTTAAAATCGGTGTTTGGATTCGATTGGAATTAAAACCTGTTCTTGAAGGCTTGTCTTCATCAGTATTTTCGGGATTTTCCTGATCATCTATTTTCTTTGTATTTTTTATAGCAATATTTTGATTAATAAATTTACTTTCTACCTCAAAAATAGAAGCTACCAATGAAAAATAAAAAAGCGATTTTTGTCCATCACTCAAAGCATCTAAATCACGTTCGCCATTAAATTCATTTGGGCTGAATACAATATTGAATTTGCGAATTATATCTTCAAATTTTCTGCTAGCAACGTTGAACTCCGCTTCTGCATCAAAGGTATCGTTGTGAAGTTCTTTCCACCTACTTGCTATTGTCTGATTGATACTATTTATTGCTAATTCTTTTCCGAACACCTCTCGAATCCGCGCCGATGCAGTTTCAATAGACTCCTTTGTTTCCGAAGTCCATTCTATGGCTTTAAGTAAACGCCCTATCATTGCACCACTACTAGATATAAGTTGTGATGAGGGATCACGTATAGCTGGAACATAATAAACTTGAATCCTGCCACGGTCGGTTGGTTCGCAGGGTCTTTTGTCTTTGTCTGTTGGTAATTCATTAGCAGTAAGAACCCAGTAAATATTTTGTTCAATATCTCCATCACCTCCTGTTCTATCGTCAACCCACTTTGCTTCAAGGCGCACACGCGCAAAGGGTGTACCATTTGGTTGATCTACTACCATGTGACGGAAACACGCTGGTACTGCTGGATTTGTTACTGGTGCATCTTCTGACAATTCTGGAAAAGTAAGGCGAATGTCGATATACAACTCACGGGTGCTACTATCTTCATCTGGTGTACTAGGAGATGTATAGAAATCAGTACGCAAAATAGTTCGCTGTTTACCTGTTATGCCAAAAACTCGCAAAAGTCCTTCAAGTAAAGCAGTTTTTCCAGAACCATTGGCTCCAATTAATGCTGTGATGCCATCTGATAGTTTTACAGTCTTGGGTGTATCACCAAAACAGCGAAACCCTTTAAGAGTTATAGATTCTATTTTCATGTACAGAAATTATATGAATTAAATCATACAAAAGTAACTTTAGCTATGCTGAGTTTAACAAGTTACATTGCAACAAGATAGTACGGAATTTACTTAAAAAAGCCAGAATATACGCCTTGAAAGGATGGAAAATTAAATAAAAAGATTTTGCTGTAGGGTTCGTAAATGCGTGAAAAAACTTATAAAAACCTAATCGCGCTTTTAGTAAAATTACTTGTTACTTCTAACCCAAGTTGTTAACTGCAATCTCAATTGAAGGTGATTTGCTACTCTAGGTAACGAACAACCTTCAACGCAACTCTCGACAGCGCTAGAATAGTAGCCTAAAGAAGGATTATGATGAAAATCGAGATATTATGACTGTTGCTACCACCGTAAAGACTGAATACGAAGCGATTATTGGACTAGAAACCCATTGCCAGCTAAGTACAAATACCAAGATTTTCTCTTCTAGCTCAACGGCATTTGGTGGTGAACCCAATACTAATATTGACCCTGTGTGTATGGGTTTACCTGGGGTTTTACCCGTACTCAACGCCAAGGTGTTGGAATATGCTGTGAAAACGGGTTTGGCGCTAAATTGTCAAATTGCTAGATATAGCAAATTTGACCGTAAACAGTATTTTTATCCTGATTTACCGAAAAATTACCAAATTTCTCAATATGACCTACCGATCGCAGAACATGGTTGGATAGAGATTGAATTGGTAGATGATGCAGGCAATTCTACGCGCAAACGCATTGGAATCACGCGGTTGCACATGGAAGAAGATGCTGGCAAATTGGTACACGCGGGGAGCGATCGCATTTCCGGTTCTACTTATTCTCTGGTAGACTACAACCGGGCGGGTGTGCCGTTGGTAGAAATTGTCTCAGAACCTGACTTGCGTTCTGGACAAGAAGCAGCAGAATATGCCCAAGAATTGCGCCGAATTGTCCGCTATCTCGGTGTCAGTGATGGCAATATGCAAGAAGGATCTCTGCGCTGTGATGTGAATATTTCTGTCCGTCCTGTGGGAAGAGAGGCCTTTGGGACGAAAGTAGAAATCAAGAATATGAACTCTTTCAGCGCTATCCAAAAAGCGATAGACTATGAAATAGAGCGCCAAATCGCTGCAAATGAAGCAGGGGAAAGGATTGTCCAAGAAACCCGCTTGTGGGAAGAAGGTTCGCAACGCACAATTAGTATGCGGATTAAAGAAGGTTCTAGCGATTATCGCTACTTCCCCGAACCAGATTTAGCACCGATTGAGGTGACAGATCAAGAATTAGCGCATTGGCTGAGTGAATTACCAGAACTACCAGCCCAAAAACGCCATCGTTATGAAGGTGAGTTGGGGCTTTCACCTTATGATGCACGGGTGTTGACAGAAGACCATCCTGTATCAGGATATTTTGAAAGTGCGATCGCTGCTGGTGCAAATCCCAAAGCGGCTGCTAACTGGATTACTCAAGATATCGCTGCTTATCTCAACAAGCAAAAACTCAGCATCACAGAAATTGCTCTCACTCCTACCAATTTAGCCGATGTGATCACCCGCATTGAAACGGGTAAAATCAGCAATGCCCAAGCTAAAGAAAAGCTGTCAGACTTACTGAGTGGTGTTTCTCCCGAAAAAGCTTTTGCTGGTCAGGAGCTAATTACCGACCCTGCTATTTTAGAACCAATTGTGGATGATGCGATCGCTGCTAACCCCAAAGAACTAGAAAAGTATCGCAACGGTAACACCAACCTCAAAGGCTTCTTTGTCGGACAGGTTCTCAAAAAGACCGGTAAACGCGCTGATCCCAAGCTGACTAACGAATTGGTGGAAAAGAAACTCAACGGCTAGCACTAGGTATAGCCAACCGTATTTTCACCAGATCTTTACAAAACGACACTAATAAATGGGTCAGACCCCTCATCCCTAAGCTGCTATACTTTGCTTTGTAGATGCAACCTGATGAGTTGGAGAGCCACTTAAGTAGCTCTCCGTTTTTCTGTTTGCTGCTGGTGTCTTAATTTAAGTATTTTTAGCAAGATTCTTAATTATGGGTCTAACCCCTCACTGTTAAAATGCTATAGTGTGTTATGTAGATGAACCCTGATGATCTGGAGAGCAACTTAGGTAGCTCTCCTTTTTGTATTTGTCTTCTGATCAAAGGTTGGGAGTTCCAAACTATCACTGATAAAAAGCTAAAAATAATTATCCTCAACACCAACCGCTGCTTAATTATTGCCATCAGCAGATAAACTCACAATATAGATAGATGATTAACCAGAGCCGTGAGCGCTAAAAGTCGCAAGCACGGTTCTGAGGAAGGCACGGAGCAGCAATCTACCGACCTAGCTGATCTAATAATTGTGGGGAATAAACATGGGAGACTGGCAGGAAATTACTGGTGGCGTTACAGCGGCTAGAGGGTATAAAGCGGCAGGAATTACCGCTGGACTGAAACCTTCAGGATTGCCCGATTTAGCTTTAATATTGTCAGATGTGGATGCGATCGCTGCTGGTGTATTCACCACTAGCCAAGTTAAAGCCGCCTGTGTGGACTTTTGTCGTCAACGCTTGCAAGCCAAACATAGCATCAGGGCTATACTCTGCAACGCTGGACAAGCAAACGCCGCTACAGGTAATCAAGGTGTGCGTGATGCTGAAGAAAGTGCCGAGTTATTAGCGAAAGAGTTGGGTATTTCTACCGATGCGATTCTACTGGCTTCTACTGGCGTCATCGGTCAACGAATTAAAATGGATGCTTTGAGTAGTGGCATTCCCAAACTGGTAGCAGCACTTTCAGAAACAGGCTCAAGTGCCGCATCTGGGGCGATTATCACCACAGATTTGGTAACAAAATCTATTGCCTTAGAAACAACTATAGGCGATCGCCCCGTGCGAATTGGTGGTATTGCCAAAGGTTCAGGAATGATTCATCCCAACATGGCAACCATGCTGGCTTTTGTCACCTGTGATGCTGCTGTTTCCCCCACCCTTTGGCAGCAAATGTTAACCAGGGCGGCTGATAGAAGCTTTAATTCGATCACCGTTGATGGTGATACCAGCACCAACGACAGCTTAATTGCCCTGGCAAATGGTCAATCTCGCACCCCAGCTATTATTGAGATGGGTGCAGAAGCTGAAAAATTAGAGGCGATGTTAACAGCAGTATGCCAGCATTTAGCAAAAGCGATCGCCCGTGATGGTGAAGGTGCAACTTGTCTGATTGAAGTGCAAGTCACAGGGGCCCACGATGAAATATCAGCCCGCCAAATCGCCAAAACCATTGCCGGCTCATCCTTAGTTAAGTCTGCAATCTTTGGCCGTGATCCCAACTGGGGACGCATCGCCGCCGCTGCTGGACGTGCAGGTATACCCTTTGAAGAAGCAAATCTGCAAATCAAGCTAGGAGATTTTTTAATGTTGGAAAATGGTCAACCTTTACCTTTTGACCGTGCCGCAGCAAGTGCATATTTGAAACAGGCGGCGACGGGTGCTTATCTCAAAGATGATACTGTGTTAATTTCCGTCAGCGTGGGTAATGGTCATGGCACGGGTAAAGCTTGGGGTTGTGATTTAAGTTACGACTATGTGAAAATTAACGCAGAGTACACGACTTAAATATGGTTTAGTGAGTACATGGCTAAGGGCATCTCAGAGAAACTTCCCCTATGGCTTAACGCTGCGCTCCTCAGTTTATCGTTACCTTTATTACTTAACAGTAGCGTCCGGGCGCAGCAATGTACTCAGGTGGGTATTTACACCCAAATTCAGCAATTCAAAAATGTAAAAGCGCTCACATCTGCGAGTGATGCTGTAGTGAAATGCGGGGAAGACGCGGTTCCATCCTTAGCAGAAGCACTGAGTAATAGTGATGCAGCTATCCGCACTCATGCCGCTTCTGCCTTGGGTAAAATGGGTTGGTCGGCACAGGATGCTGTTTCTGACTTGGTGGAAACACTGGGGGATGGAGATGAAGCAGTTCGTAGCAGTTCCGTTCGGGCCTTAATTGATATTGGCAGGTCGGCTCAACAGCGAGCTAATAGAATATCTGAGTTAGACTTACAGCAAATTGCTAAATTAGAAATTCTCAAGCAACAAATAGAGAAAGCCCTAACTCGTCTCGATGCCAAACCGCAAGCATGGGCAAATCTAAAACTACAACAGCAAGAACTCCGCTTAACCAGAAACGCCCTGCAAACCAAGTTAAATCAATTGCAGGACAGAATAATTTATCGTGGCATTCAGTGGGTAATTAAAAATCCGGGGATATTTGCGTTACTAGCAGGGGCGGGTTATTTGGGTATATTTGCCATCCGTCCACTGTGGTTACTTAGCCTAGATAAAATATTGCCCCAGACATACAAGATACCTGGAATTGGCTTAGAAGTACCGCTTCAGAAGTTATTAATTTTCAAGCACAGCCCCAAGGTATTGGATGCGTGGGTAGAAAAGTATTTTGAGTCAGTGAAGATAGAATTTCTGGATAAAGACATTGTAAAACGCGATCGCACAACCCACCTTCCCCAACCTGTTTTTTTCAACAACCAAACCCTGTTTCCTGACCAGGTTAACGACGAGAACCCGACAGCAGAACACACAAAACTCCAAAATGCGCTCAAAGCACAAATGCTGAGAGAACAACAATTTTGTGTACTAATTCAGGGAGAAGGTGGTGCAGGTAAAACCAGCCTTGCTTGTCAAATTGCTAATTGGGGGATGGAAGGTAAGCTTAGTAAGCATCGGATGTTACCTATACTCATTGACCGCGAGTTGCAAGAAAATGAAAACTTCCTAGAAATGATTCGCAAGCAACTGCAAGACTTGACAAATACAGAAAATGAAGAAATCAGCCCCGAATATCTCAAGAACCTATTGCGACAGCGACGAGTCTTAGTAATTGTTGACCACTTTTCCGAGATGGAAAAGTCAACCTGTAATAAAATCCTTGCTGCATTAACCGAAAATCCCATCATTAATGCCCTAGTTTTCACATCACGACTAGAAGGAGAACTTCGAGGTTTGACTAAATGCATCCTCCAACCAATGAGGGTTGAAGGAGAACGAATATCAGAATTTCTCGGTGAATATCTCAAGTTGTATAAATGCCGTAACCTATTTGATGACGAAGAATTTTATAACGCTTGTTCTCGTCTCAACCGCATGGTAGGGCAGCGCAACATCACAATTATGTTAGCAAAACTCTATGCTGACCAGATGATTGCCGCCAAACAGGGAAATACAGAACTTCCAGAAAATATCCCAGAATTAATGCTGAGTTACTTGAATAAGCTTCACCCCCAAGCTGATGCAGCCAAACAGTTAGCAGTCCATCGAGAAGTAGAAATCATTGCTTGGAAGTGCTTAGAAAATACCTACCGTCCTGCACCAATTCTCAGGAAAACTGCCGAAACAGCCCTCGTTGAAATTGACCCCAATGAAACCAACACCCGTTTGAACTACTTACAAGCCACTTTGAACCTATTACAAAAAGTAGAACCAGACAAGGTGCGGATTAATTTAGACCCCTTAGCAGAGTATTTGGCTGGGTTGTATCTAGTTCAACAACATCAAGATAATGCCGAAACTTGGGAAAAACTCTTAAAAGATATTGGTGAAAAAACAGAAAATCTGAAAGAGATTAAAGGCTTTTTGTTAGCACTATGGGACTGCTGTGAATTTAAGAAAAAAGAACTCAATATCCCAGATTCTGTAATTGAGCAATTGCTGAAGAAGGCAAATCTAGACCCAGAGGAGATTAAAAAAGCACAACGCAAAGAGCGGATTAAGAACTTGATTAAAGAACTTTCCGCACCAGAGCCAGAATATCGCACCCGTGCTGTGAATGATTTGAGAACAATGGGCAAAGATGCTACCCCAGCTATTCCTCGTCTGCGTAAACTTTTAGAAAATAACAGCGAAGTATTTAAAATTCGCAGAGAAGCAGCTATAGCACTAAAGCAGTTAGGGGAAGAAATTCCCATGCTGATTGCAGAAATCAAGAATGGTTTGGAGTCAATTCAGTTAGTAGAACATCCGCCCACAGAGAACATAGACTTAGGTAATGAGGTGATATTGGAAATGGTGGAAATTCCCGGTGGTTCGTTTTTGATGGGCGCACCCCCAGAAGAAAAAGGGTCAAACGATAGAGAAAACGATAGAGAACAACCTCAACATAAAGTAACTGTTGCCCCATTCCTAATGGGTAAGTATCCAGTAACTCAGGCGCAATGGCAAGCAGTTGTAGCCTTACCCCAGGTAGAACGTGCGCTTAACCCTGATATTTCTCAATTCAAAGGTGCTGAACGTCCTGTAGAGAGTGTCTCCTGGTACGATGCTGTGGAATTTTGTGCGCGTCTTTCCCAGCATACAGGGCGAGAATTTCGACTACCGAGTGAAGCAGAGTGGGAATATGGCTGTCGAGCAGGAACAACCACCCCTTTTCACTTTGGGGAGACTATTTCAACCAATTTGGCAAATCATCTCGGTGAAACACCTTATCGTGAAACAACACCAGTCGGGATGTTTCAGGTAGCTAATGCTTTTGGTTTGTGTGAAATGCATGGGTTAGTTTTGGAGTTGTGTGCAGACTCTTGGCATGAAAATTATGAGGGAGCGCCGTCAGATGGAAGTGTTTGGATAGATAAAAATGATAAACCTAATGGCTGTGGCTTGGTGCGCGGTGGTTCTTGGTTCACCAATCGTTGGTATTGCCGTTCGGCGGTACGCAACAGCTACTTATATAATATCGGCAACAACGACAATGGTTTTCGGGTTGCGTGTTCTGCTGCGAGAACTTCTTAGCCCTTGATACTTTTGCCCTTCTTTTGTTTTAAGCGAGCGTTAAAATTTTTTCTGAAAATGCAGCGTATTTCTGTAGTTGGAACAAGTGGTACGGGTAAAACGACTTTGGCGAAGCAAATTTCTCAAAGTCTTGCCATTCCCCATGTCGAATTAGATTATCTGCACTGGGAACCTAATTGGGTGGAAGCGCCAAATGATGTGATGCGCGAGAGGGTTTCTCAGGCGCTTTCAGGTAGTAGTTGGGTAGTAGATGGTAATTACAGCCAGGTACGGGATATCGTTTGGGGGCAGGCTGATACTATTATTTGGTTAGATTATTCTTTTACAGTCGTTATGAGCCGCGTAATTCGGCGGACATGGCATCGGGTAGTAACACAACAAGAAGTCTGCAATGGTAATCGGGAAACCTGGAAAACCACCTTTAGCAAAGATTCAATAATTTTGTGGGCGCTGACAAGTTTTCCAAGAAATCGCCGACAATTTCCACCATTATTTGCACAACCAGAATACAGCCATTTGAGAATTGTACATTTAGAGTCGCCAAAAGCAGCACAAAATTGGCTATCCAGTCTTTAAACTCTTTCCTAAATCCCCTCCTTGCAAGCGGGGAGGGGACGTAAAGCACGGCTTTACGGGGGTGGGGTGCTGCGATATGAATCATATTTCCTCATCACCGCTTACCTGCTTTGCAATCTTCACCACCCGGTAGCTGAGTTAAAAATTCAGCAACAACCGAGGGTAATTCCTTCGCTGAATAGGAATAAGTTAGCGACACAAACTTTAAAGTAAGATAAATTAACTGTGTTCTATCTATGAGATCAGCAAGTTGAAATTGACTGTATGCACCATTCATGACTTCATCGCTCGCATCAGCAATTGCATCCTCAATCACTTCCTCCTCAATCAAATTCACCCATTCATCTTGATTGACATAATATGATTTTTTATCCTCTTTAAGATTTAGCTTTTTGATTTCTCGAATAGAATTGCGAATAGAAGACGCCCAAGAACTTGTTAACCTTTGCTCAACTTTATTTTTAATCAAGTGAATTAGCAGAAACTTTAAATAAGCTTCGATATTCCGCAAAATAGCTTGTTTACTCATTCCCTCTAATTCATCAACAATTGCCAAAGCATCTGTGTATCTTCCCTGTTGAATAGAAGTTCTAAGGTCTATTAATTCTTGTGTCATTTCTATTAACCTCAAGCTTGATACACTACTTTCAATATCACAATCTACTTCCGCGCCTGTATCACCTGCAAACTTCCACCTGCGTACAAAGTTGGCTCATCCACCTCAAAACCAATCTCTCTTAACAAGCCAGGTAAATCAGTTTTCAACAATTCCCAAGCTGTTTCCGTTTCAAACAACAGTAAAAACAGTGACACTCCAGGCCAAAATATCGGATTTGTGGGAGCGTGAAAATCCACAAGTGTAAACACTCCACCCGGCTTCAACACGCGATAAACTTCATTAATGATTTTTCGCAATTGCGCCGGCTGCATTTCGTGTAAAGCCGCGCTGGTATGCACCACATCAAACAGATTATCAGCCATTGGCATATCTTCAGCAAAAGCTTCCACATAAGTAGCACTAGGGACATTTTGCTGCGCCCGTCGCAGAGACAAGGGTGAGGCATCCAGTCCTGTTACATTTTGTGAATATTTCACCAAAACTTGTGTTGCTTGACCACTACCACAACATACATCTAATATCTGAGTATCTGAGTGAATTGTTAAGCCTTGCAAAGCTATTTGGCGAAAACGCCCCTCACCGCCTACAGCTAGGGCAGCTAACCGCGATATTCCATCATATAGCCACTGATAGCGGTAACTCCAATCCCTTAAAATTGTTGCCATTTCATCTTTCCTGCGGATAAAGCTTTATATTTAATAAAGATATAGATATATTGTTAACATTAGTAAAAAAGCTGAAAGGTTAGGGGAAAGTAACTGCTATGGGTCGTGTAGGCGTATTATTACTCAATCTCGGAGGCCCTGATAAGTTAGAAGACGTCGGGCCGTTTCTGTATAACCTATTTTCTGATCCAGAAATTATCCGCCTCCCCTTTCGCTGGATGCAAAAGCCCCTAGCTTGGTTTATTGCTACGCGACGAAAGAAAACATCTCAGGCAAACTATAAGCATATTGGTGGCGGTTCACCACTGCGACGCATCACTGAAGAGCAAGGGGAAGCCCTGAAAGCACAACTGGGTGCTATGGGTAAAGAAGCCAATATTTATGTTGGTATGCGTTATTGGCATCCTTACACAGAAGAAGCGATCGCACTTCTCACCCAAGACAATATCGAAAGCCTGGTCATACTGCCACTGTATCCCCAGTTCTCCATCAGCACTAGTGGTTCCAGTTTCCGGCTTTTAGATCGGCTTTGGCAAGAAAACCCCAAACTTCAGCCCCTTGAATACACCGTCATTCCCTCCTGGTACAAAGAACCAGGCTACCTCCAGGCAATGGCGGAACTAATCATCCAACAACTCAATCAATATCCCAACCCTGATGAGGTGCATATCTTCTTTAGCGCTCATGGTGTTCCCAAAAGCTATGTTGAAGAAGCCGGCGACCCCTATCAGCAAGAAATTGAGGAATGTACTGCCCTAATCATGCAAACCCTCAATCGCCCCAATCCCCACACATTAGCCTATCAAAGTCGCGTTGGCCCAGTAGAATGGCTACAACCCTACACAGAGGATGCGCTCAAAGCACTAGGGGCACAAGGGGTAAAGGATTTGGTTGTCGTACCGATTAGTTTTGTTTCTGAACACATCGAGACACTACAAGAAATCGATATTGAGTATCGAGAAATAGCCGAAGAAGCAGGAATTCACAACTTCCGTCGCGCAGCCGCTCCCAACACCCATCCGGTATTTATTAAAGCACTGGCAGACTTGGTGATTGATTCCCTAGAAAGACCCAGCCTGAAGCTTTCACAAGTTACTCAGATGAAAAAAAGGGTCAAAATGTACCCCCAAGAGCAATGGGAGTGGGGTTTGACTACTAGCGCCGAAGTATGGAATGGTCGGATTGCGATGCTAGGCTTTATCGCCTTAATCATCGAGTTAGTTACCGGTCAAGGTTTACTGCACATGATTGGACTGTTGCAATAAATCACCAGAAAATCGCCGAAGGGCAAGGAAGCCACTTGGCTTGACTGGTAAGAGAGGAATCGGGCATTGGGTTATAAGAAAGTAGGCTGAAAACCCTGGAATCAAAACCTAAAAACCCAAAAAGTTTTTAGGTTTTGGTGTCTTTTAGTCCAGGGATGAAAGCCGGGTAGGGGATTTATCCCCCAGTGAGGTTTGGTGTTTTAATATCTTCAACAGGTCAGGGTAATTAACCTGTATAAACCCCGCTTGCTGCTTAATACGCAGACACTCTACCTTGACAACTAAGCGCAAAGACTGACTACCAGTAACATAACTATGAGTTTGGTTTTTATACTTAAATACTTAAATAATTGCATATAAATTATCTTGATACTGTTTGCTTTATTTCTTTGATTACTGCCCGTTTGCTCATTTTGAAAGGACAAAAGGAAAATTAGTAATTGGTTATTCGTAATTCGTAATTGAGGGGTAATAATTACAAATTACGAATTATCAATCAGGAATTACTGCCTTACCCAGCCAGAATGGTGTTTACTAAATCCCACAAAATGTGGTAACTCGGCAAGTGGCTTTCCTGAACGCAAATTATGTTGCTACCTGGGATGCAGCAGCAGAGACAACGTTTAGGTTAGCAACTAACCCGTAGGTTGATACATAGTCTTCTAATTCTGCTAAATCAACTGTGCCATTTTTATCAGTGTCAAGAGTGGCAAAAAGATAATTAGTTACGTAGCTCCTGACATCTTCAGAACTACGTTCGCCTGTTGTCAGATCTTCTATTTGACCTAAAAGCTCCATAATCTCGTCTCTATTGAGTGCATTGCTTGCATCTGTATCCAATTGGTGGAAAAGTTTTCTCACATCTTCTGTTGCCATTCTCGAAGAGCGCAGTGTTTCTCTCAATAATTCATTACCAAATGAATTCATAAACAATATCTGCTCGACAAGGGGGATGCAGAAGAATCCCAGTGCTGCCCAAAAAATTGCATATTTTACAGCTTCGGGATTTGCAGTTGCACTAACTCCGAGGAAAAGAGCAGCCCAAAGGAAAAAGTTGGGATTAACAAGCAGGATATAAGCATCTCTAGCTTCTGCCTTATTCAGCTTGCCTTTTGTAACCACTGAAGTTAATACCGCAAAGACGCGAATTAAAACAAAGACTAACGTTGCCACTGCCAGTTGTTGCAGACAAGCTAGGGAGCGGTTCGCATCCGTTGAGAAAAATAAATCGCTGAGGAATGTTGATGGAGTAAACTGAAACCCTGTTGCCAAAGCCATTAAGGCAACAGCAAGCACTCCAATAAATTTCCAGTTCTTACTGTGGTGGTTTGATTCAACAGGAGATTTGTCACGCCAAAATTGGGCTAAAGCTCCCGGTATTGCCAAACCAAAAATAAGAATCACACCGAAAAATATCAGGCTTGAACTGTTAATTGGTAATTGTTTTGCCAAGCCAAATGTCACAATTAGTGCAACTGGTGCGATAATCGATAACGTCCTTGATAAGATAGCGGAAGGATAAAGATTACCGCCCCAGAGTACCGATAAAACAGGGGAAGTAAGAGCGGGTGGAACCATCCAAAAAAGCACCCACATAACTTTATACAAATCGCCGGGACCTTGATACAAAATTCCAGAGAATATTAAAAGTAGCCCAACTGCCCATCTGGCCAACATCCAGGCGTAGACTATATACTTAACAGTTGAAGTTACTTTGCGTTTACTCGCTGCAAAGTCAATATCCAGATAAGTATAAAACGTTGAAGCCGCAAGACAAGCAACGATTAGCCCTCGAAATAGCTCAGACGGAATTCCTACTGAGGAAGCACTTATTGTCCTGACCAAGCATCCCAATAAGAAAGCAGCAGCATAGAGCAAAATTGCCCACATAATAGAAAGATCGTTGATCTCTTTCCGCAGGGAAGCGGCACCACCCGATTCCTTATCACGAAACTTGACTAACTCCTCTCCACTAAGAGCTTTACCGTTAGGGAGTTTTAAATGTTTATACGCAGTTGGTGGTAAATCACTTAAATAAAGTGCTAAAGGCTCCAATACATATTGGTGGCACACTACCAGAACAGTTTCACCCCGTTTTAAGTGCGGCACAACCCGCTCCTCATAGAAAGAAGCAGCGCGTCCGTAAACTTGTGAAATCTTCTCCCCAGCGGGGGGTGCTTCGTTATGGGAATGTAACATTTCCTCGAAGCCTTCGTAGCCAAGGGCAAGACGAAGCAGATTTAGGTTACGACCGGCAAAAATTCCAAAGGATTTCTCGCTAATCCGATGGTCGATTTCAACAGTAATATCGGGTGACTTCAATGCCTCACTTTCAGCAAGGGCAATTTCACAAGTTTGCCGCGCACGTCTCATGTGAGAGACATATACTGCGTCAAACTTGATACCTTTTTTCTTGATATCAATACCTGCACGGCGTGCCTGTAATCTACCAAATGCGGTCAAGTCAACATCCAGTACTCCTGCAAAAATGTTGCGTTCGTTGCTGGTGCTTTCACCATGCCGAACAAAGTATGCACATCCTGGATAATCATCCTTTTGAGCAACAGAGGCGTTGGCATAATTATTAGTTTTTACCACAAGGTTTAAGCTTTTTAAGCAGTTTTAAGCCAGACTATGTTAAAGTACAGTAAGCTTAAATCAGTAATTTATCAATATCTTTTTTAGTGATTTTTACGAGTTTAGTAAGAATTTAATAAGTTTTAAAAAATAGGTAAACACTCACTATAGCTATCGGATAACTGATAGCTTTGTTGTATTAGGTGCTATGTCTTCAAATCTGACTGCAAAGAAGATAACTTGTTTGCGTATGATTTTTGCAGGTAATTTGTTTTCTATTTTTTGGGTGAATTGATGGTATGATTTCCGATTTTTCTAAAGACGCGACACCTAAGCGTCTCTACATCGATTCGCTTAACGTCAAAAATGGCAATTCCTCATCGACCCACTGTCCTGTCAATCCTACGGATTGATTTGGTTGTGGGTCAATTCATCATCGCCCAAAAATTCATCCCACACTGCCCTTCGGGTCAGATGTGGGGCTTCTTTTTGATTAAGCTAAAGCGGTTTTTTTTGATTAATGCAGACTGCAACGGTGCTGCAAATATCATCTGCAAAGTAGAGGTGATGCTAAGTTTAGACCTAAGCATAATCAGTAGAGGTTGTTTAAGTCAGCCTAAGAAAGTCCAATTGTGGACTCTTCAGACCGGGGAAGCTTAATTTTTCCTTCTGCCTCTGTGATACCAGACATACCACTGCTTGGCACTGCGAACTGCAAACCAGAGGAGGATTAAAGCAATTAATCCTCCTTGCCAGGGAGCATCAAAGGCAAAAAGTACCAAAGCTATGCACAAGGTATCTTGCAGAAAAACTGCCCACAACGGTAAGCCACGCAAACGATAGAACCAACCAATCTGCACTAGCTGGAGTACTAAGGCTAACAAACCGCCAATAAAAGCAATTAGCCAGTTCGGTGTTGAGGTTGCTGACGCTACTGCTAACCCCATGATCGCCCCAACAAGAGGTGACAAAAATAACTGAACTACTTGTAGCAGTCTTTGCCCTAGTACCCTTTTGGAAGCGAATAGTTCAAATACCGACCAACTGGTGAGTGACCATAGCAAGATATGGGGCGAAATGTGAGATAATAGCGGCACTTCTGACCAGAGGTTACTGCCCTGCAACAGTCCAATGATTAGCAAGGGCGTACCTATTCTCATTCCTGCGGCCGCAGAAGCAGACAGTGTGGCGAGGATTTCAATCATCAGGGTATCCAACGCATGACTAAGTTAGCAAATGGTCGTTACTGAGACGAAACTTTGCTCGTCATACTTTGCGAACCATACCGAAATTAGTCCGTATTGCCATAGTAAATACTGTTTCTATTTATATATATATTAATGTTGTACTACATATATTTAAGTTTTGGGAAGAGCTAACGGGTAATGGGTAATAGGAAACGGGCGCAAAAATTACCAATTACCCATTAGTTTTAAATGCCCAAACGTTGGTAAACCTGTTCTAAATACCTGAGATGGTTCTGTGGGTCAAAACAGTTTTCTATTTCTGCTGGTGACAACTTTTGTAGAACACGCGGGTCAATGCTGATCAAATCGTGGAAATTGCCTTCTGGTTTGTTCCAGGCTGCGTGAGCGTTTTCTTGGACGATCGCATAAGCTTCTTCGCGATTGGTTCCCTTGTCCACTAAAGCGAGTAGTACTTTCTGGCTGAAGACAACGCCGCCATAACAGTTGAGATTCCGTTCCATATTCTGGGGATAGACCAGGAGGTTTTTCACCAGATCAATTGTTTCTACCAGCATAAAGTGCGTTAAAATGCAAGCATCTGGTAAAACTACTCGTTCTACAGAACTGTGGGAAATATCCCGCTCATGCCATAAAGCAACGTTTTCTAAAGCTGCACCGGCATGACTTCTCACAAGTCGCGCCATTCCCGTTAGTCGTTCTGAACGGATGGGGTTGCGCTTGTGGGGCATGGCGCTGGAGCCTTTTTGACCTTTGGCGAAGAATTCTTCTACTTCCAAAACATCTGTTTTTTGCAGATTGCGAATTTCTACCGCAAAGCGTTCGATAGACGCCGCTAATAAGGCTAATTGTTGGACGTAGTCGGCGTGGCGATCGCGAGAAATAACTTGTGTGGAAGCGGTATCGGCTTGCAGTCCGAGTTTTTCGCAAGCGTAAGCTTCTACACGGGGTTCAATATTCGCATAAGTTCCCACTGCACCAGAAATTTTCCCGACTGCGATCGTTTGCCGGAGAATTCGCAAGCGTTCTTGATGCCGCAACACTTCCGCCAACCACCCAGCCAGTTTAAACCCAAAAGTAATCGGTTCTGCATGAATGCCATGCGATCGCCCAATCATCACCGTATACCGATGTTCTCGTGCCTTGTGGCGAATTACCTGAATCAAATCTTCCAGCCGTTGCGCCAACACATCTAAGCTGGCAACCAATTGCAGCGCTAACGCCGTATCCAAAACATCCGAACTAGTTAAACCCAGATGAATATAGCGACCCGCATCGCCTACATATTCATTGACATTTGTCAAAAAGGCGATTACATCATGACGGACTTCAGCCTCAATTTCCAGCACCCGCTGTGGGTCAAAATTCGCCTTTGCCTTAATTTCCTCAACCGCACCAGAGGGAATGTAGCCCAACTCAGCCTGAGCTTCGCAAACAGCGATTTCCACTTGCAGCCAGGTTTTTAGCTTATAGGCTTCGCTCCACAAATTGCCCATTTCGGGCAAAGTATAACGCTCAATCACAGTCCGGCACAGAATACAACCGTCATATTCTACAGTTTAACGGCTCGCGAAAGTCCCCACCCTCAACTTTTAGTAGGGTTTCTAAGATATTAGAAGCTCCAACCGTAAGCGTTGCAAAATCCTATTTCCCTCTTGTTTTTGAACGCTTAGTTTGCCGAAGATACCGCATTAGGCGATTAATCAAGTTAGAAGATGGCTGTTTATTATAGGCAGCTTCTCCCTGTTGAGTAGTGCCGTTGGGCTTCTTATGATTAGATAGAGGGATGGCATTCTTGGTGGGGACAATGCAAGTACCGTATTTTCTAGCATAAACCTGGGTAAACTCGGCACCGAAAAAGAGAATTTGGGCAGCATAGTAAACCCAAGCCAGAATAACCACCAAGGAACCGGCTGCACCGTAGGTGGAACCAAAACTGCTGTTACCGAGGTACTGTCCTAACAAAAACCTGCCGATAGAAAATAAAAGTGAGGTGATAATAGCACCAATTAAAACATCACTCCAAGCAATTTTGGCATCAGGCAGAACTTTAAAAATTAGCCCAAATAGCAATGTGGTGATGCTAAATGAAATAAGGACATTGAGCAAACTCCAGACAAAATCTACACCCGGCAGCACATTATTAATATATGTTCCCAATCCTGACAACGCGGCACTAATTACCAGGGACACCAGAAGTAAAAAACCAATACCTAGTACCATCGCAAAAGACGAAAAACGCTGGCGAATAATGTTGATGATACCGCGTCCGGGTTTTGGTTGTACTTCCCAAATTGTATTTAGGGAATCTTGTAACACGGCAAATACTCCAGTTGCACCCAATAGCAACACACAAATACTAATAATAGAAGCGATAGTTCCCTCTTGTGGTTTGCTGGCATTTCTAATGGCTATTTCGATAAATTGTGCGCCATCTTTACCGACTAAACCTTGAATTTGACGGACAATTTCACCTCTCGCCGCTTCTTCTCCAAATACTGCTCCGGCAATGGCAATAATGATAATTAGCAACGGTGCGATCGAAAAAATCGTGTAATAAGCTAATGCTGCTGCTAACCGTGAGGCTTGATCATCATTCCATTCTTTAAATGTCTCTTGAAATAGCCGCCAAATCGCCTGCAAGTTCATTAAATCAGTCTCCTTATAACAGGTTGTCGCTTTTGTCCTGATATATTGGATACTTATTTTTTGGGTGACCACATCTTTCTCAGGGTGTTGCTTTAGCTTTCTTGAGGATGAATTCAGATTAGATAACGGATAATGTGATTGCTGTTCGCGAACGCACATATCCCAGAGTCAGTTATTTGTTGCTGCTGTTTAATACTTGGCGAAACTTTGAGAATGTGATGGTGCAAAGCTTCCACTGTAGGTGCTCGCTTACTATTGCCAATCAACTCATAGTATTCAAAGCAAACTGCTATTAACAGCATATATAAAATCATAAGTCTTTATTTACAAGCTTTTTAAGATAATTTCATGAAGTCATTTGATAAAATTCACACAGCACACAGGTCTTGATCAAACAACATGCGGAAGACATATTTTATGTAGAATCACTTAAATTAAATATATTTCATGAGATAAAATTCGTTATCATCACTGTAGAAAATATCAATGCTATGGGAGAAGCTAGAGAGTGTGCTTTTACCATAAAACAAATGTTAAATCTAGAATTTTTCGCGGCTGTTGATGGTATGGCTCAATTATGGGCTGCTGATGGGCAATTCTTAGGCATACTATCAAGTAATAAACATAATCCATACTCCATCAATAACATTCGTGGAGACTACGGCAGTTCTGATGGCATCTACAGCATCCGTAACTCTGCTGGATTATATGGGAACAATTCTGGGATATACAGCCCTTATAATACTAACGGTATTCATCCTCCTATTTTTTACTACGAAGGGCAAGCCGTTTTAGTTGTAACTAAAAACCTTGGTCTCTACAAACAGGTGAATGGCTTGATTCTTATTGATCCTGATTTACTGTTAGCAGCGTACGCAAAACTCGCCAATTTTGAGTCAAAATTTAAATCATCAGAGCCAATTACCAAGGGGATATTCTCCAAATCCCGATTCTCGACTGTGTTTTCCTGAATTCCACACTGCTGAAAGTTTTGAAATTTTGAAACAGGCTCATTTACTTACCCTTAACAAGGGTGTCATTCGGCTATAAGCCTGAACCTTGAGTTAACAACTAGGCTCCCGTCTGTATTCACTGCATTCCATCTAGCGTTCAATACTGAATCGCCGCCACATGCTAGGGTTTCAGGTAATCCTCTGCCACTAAATCTGTAATAGTTTGTGCAGCTTAGAGAATGCGATTGGCTGCACACCTGGGGGCGGTAACCGCAGAGATTAATCTAATACCTTAAGCAATAGCCCTAGCAACTTTGAGCGGTTCATCACCAGAACAAGAGATAAAAGAGAAACTTTTTCAGTAATTTCTCCTTGATTTGTACCTTGTCACCTTCACCCGTCATTTATTGGTTGACAGACGAATAGTTCATTTGGGCATATCGTGCATTACTTCCAAGTCATACTTTGTTTTCACACACCGTTCTACAAGCAATTTGGTAGAGGCTGGATATTGCTTGATCATCTCAATTGAGCGAAATATGAGGAAATGATGACTATTTAAGCCGATTAATTTTGGATAAGCACAACTAATTGCACAAGCGACTAGGTTTTTGCTTCACAACATAACCAATTTGATATCTATTCCTTAACTTTAGCTTAAAGGCTAGATGCTAGCATTTACTGCGTTCATAAACCTTAATAGTTCGCGCAACTTTGAAAATGTGTTCGTGTAGCGTGCCGGAGGCAATCATTTATCCTTGACAATTAACCTAAATTATTCAAACAAAAAACGAGATTACAGCACTTTGCATATTAGTGAAAAATATGGAATAGGTCTCTAACCACCGCATTTCTGAAAATTATATGTATCTGAACGGACTAAAAATTGCTGTAACATTTTGCATAATGCGAAGATTGGAGAACCCATTGCGGTAACTCTACCTTTAGCTATGCTAATGATTGTATTGTGCTTAATTACTACCTAAAGGTCAAGGATTGAAAGATGCTGGCTATGCATAGCATTAAAAATGCTGATGATCTGAACCTGCGACTAGAGTCAACTTTGCAGGAACTACCAGTTTGGGCAGTTCAGATCGAGATAGATCGTCCAGGAAATGAATTAGCTATACTCTTTGAGCAAGAGCCTTTACTACCAGGAATTATTCTGACTAGAAATCAACAATATGAAGGGATGATTTCACGACGGATATTTTTTGAACAAATGAGCCGTCCCTACGGTTTGGGGCTATTTGCTGGGCGACCGATCGAAAGTCTCTACAATTTTCTCCAGCCAACAGTATTTGTATTTCCTGAGGACACCCCCGTTCTGGAAGCAACTCAGGTAGCTTTGGGGCGATCGCCTCAACTTGTCTATGAGCCGATTTTAGTCAAGGCTAAGTCCTTCAAGCATGGACTAGTCGATTTTCATCAGTTACTTTTAGCCTACTCCCAAATTCAAGTTTTAACACGTGCTCGACTACAGCAGGAAGAAGAAGATGCCAGAATGGCCAGGGCAGGTTTTCTTGACCTTCAGCACAACTATACCCGATTACTACAGAATGAAAAAATGGCTGCATTGGGACAACTTGTGGCTGGTATTGCACACGAAATCAACAATCCTATTAGTTTTATTTACGGCAACCTGTCCCACGCTACTCAATATGTGCAAGACCTACTGTACCTGCTGCAATGCTATCAGCAGCAGTATCCTGATCCTTATATGGCCCGACAAGCTGAAAGGAAGGGAATTGAACTCGACTATATTATAGAAGATTTACCTAAATTGTTATCTTCCATGATGGTTGGTGCTAACCGAATACATGAAATTGTTTTATCCCTGCGTAACTTTTCTCGCTTGGATGAAGCCGAATTTAAACCGGTTGATATACATGAAGGCATCGACAACACATTAATAATTTTACAAAATCGCCTTAACTCTCAACCTGATCGCCCAGAAATTAAAGTCATTAAAACATACGGTGATCTCCCCCTAGTGGAGTGCTATGCTGGACAACTCAATCAGGTATTTATGCATATTCTGGTGAATGCTATTGATGCTCTTTCCGAAAGTTATCAGTTATCAGTTATCAGTTTTGATTTTGCTCCAGCGGCTCCAAATCCTCTGACAATTTGCATTCGTACTGAAGTCACTGACGACAATCAGATCATTATTCACATTGGCGATAATGGTCCGGGAATACCGGAGAGTATTCAAAAGCGCTTGTTTGATCCTTTCTTCACCACCAAAAATGTTGGTAAGGGAACAGGATTGGGTTTATCTATCAGCTATCAAGTTATAGTTGAAAAACACGGTGGTCAAATTAATTGTGTATCGAGTCAGGGAAAAGGGGCTGAGTTTGTCATTAAAATTCCCGTGAAACCTAAAAATAAATCGCAGCCAATACTCGCATAGAAATTATATCGGTAGCTATCCCTGGGAATTTTGCTTTTCAGATATCCCCATAGAATGTAAATACGCCATTTTACTAAGCAAAAACTCTCGGCTGTCAACCGGGGGATTACTTTGTATGTGGCAAATTCAGGGTATTTTTTGGAAAATAGTTGGTTTTGGTTTACTAAATCGGGAGTATCATGTTAGTCTGGTCATCGCCCCAAAATCAAACAGATTGAATAGTGTGCGACGGACAATCGTAGCTGATTGTTAATTATGGCTAAGTAAATCTGGTTCTTCGGTTATTTTTATGGAAAACCTGGTTCAAAATCATTGAAAGCCTTATCCTGTAGGCATTTAATTTAAAAAAGAGGATAATTCTTTATAAACCTTGCCACTTAAGGGTTTTGTTAGAATCAATCCTCAATCACCATAAAAGAGGCGAAAGAGCCGTAAATCTCTAATAAATTAGCCAATAGAAATAGGAACCTAGGGATAAGAATGATTACGATATTCTGTGCAAATACTACTAAATTACCTACTAAAGATGAAATATTGGCGTGAAACTATAGCTGTAACTCAGCGCATCTTAATTGAACTGTTACGCCGCAAACGCAGTCTAATTTCTTGGAGTATTTTCCCGATATCAATCTTAATTGTCAACGGATTGATTTTGGCAGAACTGGCAAAAGTATCAATGACTGTAGCTTTTGAAAATTCTGTGCCTTCAACCTTAGTAGGTGCGGCACTTTTTTTTAGCTGTTTGGGTGGGAGTGTAGCGACTATAGTTGCAGAAAGAGAACAGCAAACCCTCAAACGCCTGTTTATTTCTCCCTTGAGTGGTGCGTCCTATTTTTTGGGAATTTTTCTCGCGCATAGCTGTATTGGCATTGGGCAAACCCTCTTGGTTTATACTATTGCTGCCTTTTGGGGTGCTACATTTAAAGGTTCTATTTTATTGGGAATCACAATTATTTTATTGAGCATTATTGCTTACGTTGGTTTAGGCTTTATTTTGGGTACACAATTGGCTCGTCGCATCGAAGATGTCAATGCTTTAGTAGCGGCTTTTGGAGTACCTTTATTAATTCTTGGTGGGGCATTTTTTCCTAGTTCATTATTTCCCAAAACACTTTTAAATGTGGCAATATATAACCCAATTTATCACATGAATGAGGCTCTTTTGGGAGTTTCAGCAAAAGGAGATAAAATTAGTGATATTACAGTACACTTTTTGTTTTTATTAGTTTTTGCTATGGTAATGGTAGTCGGTGGATGGTTATCTTACAGGCGGATGTTGATGGTAGAAAGAAGACTATAAATTTAAAATTAAATTATGCTCAAAATCAATGAATTAAATAAGTCTTATGGACAAAGAAAAGTTCTCCAAGATTTGACAATGCATATCGACTCTGGAGAAATTTACGGCTTGCTCGGTGCAAATGGAGCCGGAAAGACAACGACAATAAATATTATTTGTAATTTGTTACAGGCTGATAGTGGTGATATTACACTTAATTATCAGCCGATTTCGGAAGCAACAAAAAAGTTAATTGGCATTGCACCCCAAGAAAATTTACTGTATAAAACTCTCTCCTGTGAAGAAAATCTGAGATTTTTTGCCGATATTTATGGTTTAAATCGAAAGACACGGGAGAAACAGGTAAAAGAAACACTAGCGGCTGTCAACTTATTAGATAGGGCGAAAAGTCCTGTAGAAACTCTCAGTGGTGGGATGCAACGGCGGTTGAATATTGCAGTTGCTTTGGTACATCAGCCAAAGTTAGTAATTATGGATGAGCCGACTACAGGACTAGATATTGAGGCTAAATATGAAATTTGGGAATTGATTCGGCAACTAAAAAAACAGGGAATTACAATTTTACTGACTACTCATTTATTAGATGAAGCAGAGCGTCTTTGCCAAAGAATCGGCATTTTGAAATACGGGCACATTTTGGCTGAGGGGAGTTTAGCTGAGTTACGCACTTTGATTCCTGCCCAAGAAATTGTCCTGATACAGACTGCACAAGAGGAACAAGCGATTGCTAGAGCAAAAAAATATGGTTTTACACCCCGGCGTTACGGTAGCGATTTGGCTTTTTGGCTGACAGAACCTTTGGAATTAAAGGAAATTTTTTCCCGGTTTGAAGGGATAGCTATTGATTCTATTGCCCGTCAGCCTGTGCGATTAGAGCATATTTATATGGAAGTAACACAAGGTTAAGCAAGTGAGGAGTTATGAGTTAAAAATTAATAACTCCTAACTCCCAATTTCTAACTATCTGAAGTTTCCTGAGAGTACTTCTTATGGATAGTTTTAGTCTGTTCCCCATTAGCAGCAGATGCTGTTATGAGATAGTCAATTAATTTGTCTGAGAAGGGGATACGCAGGTGGAAAGTACCATCTGGCTTGAGTTTGATGGGATGACCACCAATAGTCACTTTGGCATCTATTTCTGTTGCTCCGTGGATAATTAATTCAGTATCTGCAACAAACCAGAAATCTGTACGGGGACGGCTGAAGATGCGAACAGTAGCTGAACGAGCTATGCATAACCAGCGATCGCCATTCGTGACATAGCCAATTTCTGTCATGTAGTCGCGATCGCCTGCGGGAATAGCCACATAGCGGTCGTGTGTTGCTTCTTCACATTCATACTGCTGTATTAGCTGGGGACTCTGATAACTCAGGTCAATATCAGTAACATCATACAGTCGCACTGCTAATAAACAGTCGCCCTGTTGTCGCAGCACTTTCTTCTGAGTCTCGGAAACATACCAAGAAACATAAGCCCACTTGGGAGTGCGGGGTGTGAGGACAACATTACTGCTAGCATGATTAACATCAAGCAAATTAGCAGATTCTTCAGTATTGGTTTGCCCTTGTACCTCTAGTTCCAGATTGTTATTAACCCCATAAACAGTAGCCCAAGCTCCTATGCTTACACCTGCTGCTAAGGCTGCATCTTCAGTTGTTACTTCTGTTCGATTAGATGCTGTTTTGGCAACATCTTTCTCCGGACTAGCCACTACCTGAGATATTTTCTCTGTTAAATCGGCAGTGGTATCTGCCTCATCCGCCACAGCATTTAAGCCGCTTTCTAGCACATCTGGTAAGACAAATTCTGAATTTGTCACCTCCTCTGTTGCTAGTTCTAGATTCAATTCATCTTCTGGCTCATCTAGTAATACAGAGTCTGAATTTGTCACCTCATCTGCTGCTAGTTCTAGATTCAATTCATCTTCTAGCTCATCTAGTAATATAGATACAGAATTTGTCACCTCATCTGCTGCTAGTTCTAGATTCAATTCATCTTCTGGCTCATCTAGCGATTCAGAAAGCGAATCTGTTGCTAGTTCCAGATTCGATTCATCTTCTGACTCATCTAATAAGAGAGAAAGCGAATCTGTCTCTTCGTCTGTGGCTAGTTCCAGATTCAATTCATCTTCTGGCTCATCTAGTAATACAGAAAGTGAATCTGTCTCTTCGTCTGTGGCTAGTTCCAGATTCAATTCATCTTCTGGCTCATCTAATAAGAGAGAAAGCGAATCTGTTTCTTCAACTGTGGCTAGTTCCAGATTCAATTCATCTTCTGGCTCATCTAGTAATACAGAAAGTGAATCTGTTTCTTCAACTGTGGCTAGTTCCAGATTCAATTCATCTTCTGGCTCATCTAGTAATACAGAAAGTGAATCTGTTTCTTCAACTGTGGCTAGTTCCAGATTCAATTCATCTTCTGGCTCATCTAGTAATACAGAAAGTGAATCTGTTTCTTCGTCTGGTAATTCAGGAAGCGAATCTGCTACCTCATCTGTTGATAGTTTCGTATCAGATGCCGATTCGGAAATATTTGATAATTGCGGATATGAAGTATTCACCACAGCCGCCGGTGCTTCTATATCCCATGCCACTTCGCCAGAATCTAGGGAAATTATTTCAGCAGGACTATTAACTGTTGTTGTATTAGTCACTTGTGGGTCTGAACTTTTGGCAGCAAAGGCAGACAAGATGCTTGAACCACCTGCTAAAGTAGCAGATTTATTTGGGGTGATATTTTCTACTATGTTAGCTCCATTTGAGGTTGTGCTTTCAGTCAGGTGAGATCCGCCGTTTGTTTGGTTACCATTGTTAAGCGAGAAAAGATTGCTGGCGTCATCAGTCACCGCGATGGATGGATTAGCGGTTGACTCCACTAAACTATCTGTTTCCCCATCTGCCAAGGAGCGTCTTTTGAGGAACCACCATAGTAAGATTCCACCGATAGAAGCAACAAATAAAGGTAAGAGCAACCACAATGGTATGTCTCTTTCCATGGGGGGGTTGTTTTCTTCAGGAAGCACAAGCTGCTCTCTGGGAGAATTAGTCAGCCCTGGTAAAGTTTCAGTGGGTGAAACAGTCGCCACAGGTGCAGTCGTAACAGGTGCAGTCGCCACGGGTGCAGTCTCAATTGGCGATGCAGTCGCCACAGGTGCAGTCTCGATTGGCGAAGCTGCTGCTGGTAAAGTCTCAGTTAGTGAAGCAGGCTGATTTGCTGTGGTGAATTTTTGCAATACACTTGAGGCGATCGCAGATGCTTCAGCAGTTCTCGCTTCTTCTATCGCTTTCTGTCCTGGCGGTGCCAGGGTAAAGCCCAGAAAACCCGCTACACTTGGGCTAGGATTTTGCTTGTAAACATAAACCAAAGGCTGGGAAAAGGGATATTTAGGATCATCTGGCGACGTTTGATGTAATTGCAGAACTCGCACATCTTGCAGTTTCGACACCTGATTAGCTGTCACATAGCTGATACCGTCTTTGCCTAGTTGTTTAACGAGTTCTGCGGTGTTGTCCTCGGCTAGTTGGGTAGCATTAGAGCCTGTGGCAAATTCACCAGTCTTAAAGGCTGGATAATCGCGAAATGCGTTGCGGGTATCGCTAGTTGTAGGGCGATCAATGAACCGAATCTGACCCTTTGGCGCTCCTAGTCTCGACCAATCCTTAATTTCTCCCCGAAAAATCCTGGCAAATTGCTTACTAGTCAAGCTGCCCTTGAAAGGATTCTCTGTACTCACTATGATCGCAATCTTTTCTCGATGCAAGCGGACTTGCTCTAATCCTTGTGCTTGTTCTTCTGGCGTCAGTCCACGAGGAATAGCTGCTACGTCGATATTGCCCAATAGCAAAGCTTTAAGTGCAGCATCAGTGCCGTTAACGCCAACTTCAACCTTTGTGCCAGAGAACTGTTTCTCAAAATTTTCTTTTAGGCTTTGGTTGATTGCCGCCAAGCTACTTGAACCATCAATCCGCACTGTAGTTCCATTATCCACTGTTTGCGGCAGCGGGAAAGTGGGATCGTCAGTTGCAGTTTCTGCCAGCATGGGTGCCGACACCAATAAAGTTGCTGTCATTGGGGCGGTAGCTAAGGCCAGCCATAATGCCAGACTGACAATCGCCCTATCTTTTTTTTCTTGTTGCCACATATGCCCCTTATCAAGTTAAAAGAAACAGTAATCCGACCAGTCTTAAAGATTATCTTTTTATTTATGGAGGAGACGCGCTAATTATACATCCTTGTTCTCGTTATTCTCAGTTACCGAATATACTTATATAAATCTATACTTTATTGCCCTCCGGCTTGTCTAGAAGCAATGTTTATGGACTGTTGATTTTTTAAATTCCTTACAAGTAGCATTCAAACCAGGATTAGAGGAACTTTTACTCAATTTATTACTGAGTTTAAGCGATAAATTTTTCGATTAGATTCAGAAGTTAGCACTTGATATTTTGCCAGTTAATGAAACTCATCTCAGCATTGAAAACATGATAATCTATACCTTGTAGATTAGGCATCATTTAGGAAAAATTATTGAGTTGTTGACAGTACAAGTTACGCTCTGTTGATAGCTCGTCGCCACAGTATAAATTATTAAATTGGTAAAAGTCTCTACTTAAGGCAAATTCAATATTTTTTTACAAAGTGCGAAATTGCCGCGATTTTTGACAAAAAGCCGAATAACCGAGGTAAATGTGAGCAACTTTTACCGAAAGGCATTCTTTAAATAACAATGGCAATCTGGCTTATCAATTAGTGATTCCACCAAGGCATTTAAGGCAGTAGCAGCTAATAAGCCACCTCCCAAAGCCCCTTCAATGGTGATAAAAGCCGCATCTTGTTGCATCAGTTGTCGCTTGGCTGCGGGTGCATGACTAAAGCCAATGGGCATACCTATGACTAATGCAGGCTGAATTTTCTGGTTTTCCAGGGCTGTACAGACTGCCAGCAGCACCGAGGGAGCGTAACCAACCACCAGCACACTACCCGGAGCTATTTGCCATAATTTGTCCCGCCATTGCTGATTTTGCCAAAAAGCCTGTTCTGCTTCTGTGGCGGTGGTGATGTGGGGGTTATCAATTAAGGTTGTCACCCGACAGCCCAAGTTAATTAATCGTGTTTGATCTAAGGTGGCTGCAACTGCGGGGATATCGACAATAATTTCGCAACCTGACTTGAGGGCTTGACGACTAGTAGCGATCGCATTTCTACTCAATTTCACCACTGACACCAAACTCACATCACCGCAAGCCAAAACCAATTGGGAGATCAGGTGTTGTTCAATTTCCGAACGATCAGATAAATCAGGGAGTAAGCGCTGTAACGATTCGGGAAAGACTTCTGAGTGGGTATGAACTTCTGCATCTAAACCACTCCACAGTTTTTCCAGTCCCCCTAATCCTGCTTGGGTGTCTACTTCCAATAACTTCAGTTGGGCTAAAACTTCAGCTTGCATAATTTGACAATGCTGATCTCGCCCCAATAAACCCTCTAACGCCGCTGCTGTTTGGCGTAGTTGGGAAATTTGTTGCATCACCGCCCGATATTGCTGTTGAAGCTGCACCATCAGGTTGTTGTTGATGTCTGCTTCTGGTTCCACTGCCAAAATGTGGCGGATATGGTTGAGTTGAAACCCTTGCTGCTTCAGTGCCACAATTCGTTGCAGCCTGATAACATCCTTTTGGGAGTATAAACGATAATTATTAGGCGATCGCACTGGCTGCGGTATCAACCCTAATTGATGATAATGCCGCACCATACGCGGAGTAATACCACCACCAACGGCAACAGTGAGTTCTTTGATAGTTAAGCGATCGGTATTCATTTCTCCAGTACCCAATAAAGATAAAATCTTTCACTATCCACCCATCCCCGCTCAAAATTCTTGATAGGCATAATCTTCAAATCGTTGCGGCTGAATTTAAGTTCGTCATTTAAAATTAGCAGAATTCTGTTTCTGTCAACTTGATTTTCTAAAAGAGAGCTTAATTGTCTCAGAATCTCATCTTGATCCACAGCTTGGCGACCTTTTTTAAAAATGGTAAAACTTCCGATTTCTTGCCGTTCAGGATAGTAAAATTTTCGATTCATATACCCTGAAATTGCCGCCATATTGGCATCACGGCTAGCAACAATAAATTCATTGTCAAGCCGGGATGTTTGAATGTAATTAACCGTTTCCCGACTACTCGAAAAAGGAATAATTAAGTCTTTGCAAAAGTAATAAATTCCTCCACATAAATGAACATATAGGATTAGCATTAAAGCAATATTATGCCATTTATTACCAAAGTTAAATACCTGCTCTGAACCAGAAAGCTTGTTAATCAAAAGCCGAGATTCTTGATAATAGCTCCCCAGCCATAACGCCGCTAAAAGAACTAAATAAAAATGTCCAAAATGTCGAGAATCACCAATAAATCTGAAATATGAAAATGCCAGTATTACACAATTTGTTATGATGTAGAAAAAGAGCGGCACAGGCTTTTTAATCAACTTAATTAAAGTCAAACCCACGATAAATAAAGCAATTATGGCACAGATAATTAAATCCAGCCATCTTTTAGATGTGGGGATAATTAAAAAATAACCACCAAATAATCTACCTATGCATTTAAACAAATGACGGATATCTAACCGCAGAAACCATCCATTACTTAAGCCACCATGAAGATAACTATCTGCCGGTGGAGTAATAATATAGATAGCCAAAAGATAAAAGAATAAAATAATTAAAATACTTAAGAATAAATCGGAGTTTTTACTTTTAATCAAATACTGGTTTCGTTGTTCGATATCAAAACAGAACTCAACCAACAAAGTTAATAACAAACTAACTGAGACAAACAACCCATAAGCATTACTATTTGCCAGTAATCCCAAGAAAATTCCTAAATATAAATAAGTTCTTTTTCTAGTTGAAAAAACTGCACAAAATGCAAAAATAAACAACATACTAAAAGCATAGTTGCGAGAAATTAACAGATATTCAGAAAATGGAAAAAACCCGAAACTAAAAAGTAATTTTTGTCTATAATTAAAAGGACTGTATAACCAAAAAATAGTCACAGAACCAGTTGCAATACCTAAATGAAATAGTTGCATAACAACAGGTGTATCTGCAATTCTTTTCAGAAGTGCCAGACAAAAATACCACAGAACCGGATGACCTTCATAATTAATATTTGCCAGTAAATCTGCAAAAGATTCACTATCTCTAACAATCAACCAGGGATTTAGTTCATCTCGCCACATCGAATGGTTGAGAATGCCTATTAAACCGAGAACTGAAAAAATAATTATAATAAACCAAGGAGAATTAAAAGGTAATTGGGAAATACGACTGCTGACTTTCTTTGCTAGCATTGGTGTGTATATTCAAATAAAATTTATTTTTGCGGTCGGTTTATATTTTATACCAAGTTCCCGTAAGGTTGACACAGATAAGATCCCCCCAACCCCCCTTAAAAAGGGGGGAAAAGAGGAACGGTATGCGGGTTAATACTGCCAGCGAATAGATTTGTAAGTCCTTCAATAGTTAAGCCAGCATTCATAATTAATCTAATAACGGTAAAAGTCTTTGTAATTCTCCACAAGCAGCTTGGAGAGATGGCGGTGTATTTACATCTAAATTCCCTTGAGAACACTGGGTTGCTAATTGTTCAACACCGGGTTTGCAAATTGCCTCATTTTCGCGGAATTTAGTATAAGCATCTGTTTCGTTAACAGTTTCTCCCTGTAAGTAATGTACCCAAGTTTCAATGTTTCTTTTCGGCACAAAGATTGCTATTCTTTCATTAGGCTGGCGAGGTTCTTGTGAGTCTTCTATCAGTGCATTATTTAATTGCCTTAGCCTATTCTCTACAGTTCCATTATCAGCATCAATCAAAACAACAAGCATTCCTGAAAGATAGTTTTTGCTGCGGTATGCTTTAACTTCTTTGGGATAATTATCCCTAACAAGCTGCTCACCGGCTCCTTGTAGACATATTATAGGTTTGATGTTTCCAGTAAAACCTCTTTTTTTCAGAAAATAACGAACAAAAACCTCCTGTTGCCTATCCTCACACAAGATAGTAATCTGTAGTCTACGCTGGCTCATACAGCCATCCCCGCTCAATCAATTCTGAAATAGCTAGTCCAGTATTCTCGGCATCTTGATTACTAATTTTCTTCACCCGCACAGAAGCATTACTTTCACGTTCAAACCAGTAACCTATAGGTGAAGCCAGAAGATAATTAATTAACACAGGATGATGAGAAATTAGTAAAGTTTGGATTTTTCCGTCAATACAAAAATCATAAAGTTGAATTAGCCAAGGTTGAATTTCTGGTAGGGCTAAAAAATTCTCTGGTTCATCTATACATAATGTATAGTCTTCAGATTCAGTGCAGTAAAGAAGTGTATAGACAGCAAGAAGGGCTTTTTGACCATCAGATAATTCACTTAAGCTATAATCATAAATCTTTTTACGATCTTCATTTGTTGAAAATCGTAATTTTAAAGATAAATGCTTTTCACTGTATTGGTCAAATTTAAAACTTACAAAACCATCTAATACATTTTTGAGAACGTCCATCAGGTCAGCTATTTTGCCTTGATCATGGGAAAGATAGCGATACCAAGAAACGAAATTCTCCATTCTATGGGTTAACTGCTTTTCTTCTTTATCACTACTGTCAACCATTAGACTAGGGATAATTTTGACAATAATAAAACGCTCGATTCTGTTTTTAAACCAAATCAGCTTTGTGTTGTCTGACTTTGGCATTAAGGAAGACAGCATAGACTGCGACCAATCGAATGGGTATTTTGAACCTTCTGAATAATCGTCTCTAAAAAGTTCAACTTCGCCATTTTCAAATTTCAATAAAGGTTGGTTGTCAAACCATAATCGCTCATATTCAACATTGATTTTACTCTTTTTAGAATTATGTTTAATCGCAAATTCATATTTATAATTACCACCATTTCCAGTAATCTCTATCTCAAAACGCTGAATTGCTAACTTCTGCCAGCGAGTACAGTCAGAAGATTTAAAAATTACTTCTACTTTCTCATCACCACTTACAAAAGTTTGAATTTTCAGCAAAACATCAAAAACAGTTGATTTACCCGCCCCATTACCACCGAGAAACAGATTAATTGAATCAAAATTAAGTTCAAAATTTACTAACCCGCGAAAGTTATCAATATATATTCGCTTGAGCATAGATTTATTCTCCTAATACAGTGTCATATTTTACAGCAGATTGCTGTATTAGCATGATTTTCCAGAAACGCGGAGAAAGATTTAACTTTGGGTTTCAAAATCATTATAAGCCTTGACATTGACATTGATGTCAAGGTTTAGAGTGAGAGCATTCCTTGTTAATGCAATTCCCATGCTCTACCCCCAGCGTTTAAACCAATTCACTAAAGAACACGCCGATGCTGTCGCGGCATTGGTTTGTGGCTTCCTGCTATTTCTCGGCTGGTTCGCTTTGCATCTTGGCTGGCTAGGTTTAGCCCTGCTGCTGTTACCTGCTGCCTATGTCATCGGCGGCTATGAAAGCGCTCGTGAGGGACTGACTACCCTTTTTAAAGAAAAAGAACTAGACGTGGATTTGCTGATGATAGTGGCGGCTGTAGGTGCTGCTAGTTTGGGATTATGGAAACAGGAATATCATCTAATTATTGATGGGGCGATTTTGATTCTCATTTTTGCCATTAGCGGTGCTTTGGAAGGTTACGCCATGCGTCGCACTGAACGCAGTATCCGCAGTTTGATGAAACTTACAGCCGATACAGCGCGGGTTTTGCGTCAGGGTAGAGAACAGGAGATTCCCATTTCTCAGCTACAGGTAGGGGATGAAATTGTCGTCAAACCGGGTGAGATAATTCCTACTGATGGGTTGATTGTGTCTGGTTACAGTACCCTGAACCAAGCTGCAATTACTGGGGAGTCTTTACCTGTTGAGAAGACTGTGGGGGAAGAAGTTTTTGCCGGTTCAATTAACGGTTATGGGGCGTTGAAACTGAAGGTACATAAACCGGCAGAAAGCAGTTTGATTCAGCGGGTGATTCGTTTGGTAGAACAAGCGCAGACAGAAGCACCACCTTCTCAAGAGTTTATCGAGCGATTTGAACGCAGGTATGCGTTGGTAATTGTGATTGCTGGGATAATGCTGGCAATTTTACCGCCGTTTGTTTTGGGTTGGGATTGGGAAACAACGATTTATCGGGCGTTAACTTTTTTGGTGGTAGCTTCTCCCTGTGCTTTAATGGCGGCTATTATGCCGACGCTGCTTTCGGGAATTGCTAATGGTGCTAGACAGGGAATTTTGTTTAAAAATGGTGCCCAGTTGGAGATGGTTGGCAAAGTTAGGGCGATCGCATTTGATAAAACTGGTACCCTAACAACAGGACAGGTGCAGGTGTGTCAAGTGATTGCTGCTGATGACTTCAGCGAAGCAAATGTATTAAAATCCGCCGCATCTGTAGAATCATCTTCTGAACATCCCATCGGTAAAGCAATTGTCCAAGCGGCTGGTGATTTAGATTGGGTTCACGCAGTAGAGGTGCAAGCTGTCCCAGGACTTGGTATTGTGGGGATGGAACAAGAGAAAAAGATAATTGTTGGGAATGCCAATTTTGTCCAGGGGTATGTTGGCAATTTACCAGATAAATTGCGGGAAACGGCGGAATGCTTGGAGAAAGAGGGTAAAACTGTAGTTTGGGTAGGGCAAATAGAACAGGTGATCGGATTAATTGCGATCGCCGATCAAGTAAGAGATCAAGCTGCTGCAACTATTACCCGGTTGCGGAAACTGGGAGTTGCAGAAATTGTCATGTTAACTGGCGATAACCGGCGAACCGCCCACACTGTCGCCCAAGCAGTCGGAATTGAGCGAGTATATGCCGAACTTTTGCCAGAAGATAAGCTAGATGTAATTCGCAGTCTCCAGAAACAATATCAAACTGTGGCAATGGTGGGGGATGGGATTAATGATGCCCCTGCTTTAGCTCAAGCGAATGTAGGTATTGCTATGGGAGTAGCTGGGAGTGATGTGGCTTTAGAAACAGCAGATATAGTATTGATGGCAGACAAGTTAGAAAAAATTGCGGTGGCGATTCATTTGGGCAGGCGATCGCAGAATATAGTACAACAGAATATCACTGTAGCTCTTTCGTTCATTGTTTTACTATTGATTGGCAACTTTCTGGGGAATATAAACCTCCCCATCGGTGTAATTGGCCATGAAGGCTCTACTGTGTTAGTTACCCTCAGCGGTTTAAGATTGCTGAAAAAGTGAGAACCCCAACCCTCCCCGCTGTTTCGGGGAGGGGATATTAATGTAGGCAGAAACTCCTACACCAATTTAGAGGATACCCCAGAAATGGAGGAACCCTTGACCAGAGAAAAATTCAATCAAAGCAACAGAGAGAAAACCCAGCATGGCAAAACGACCGTTCCAATTTTCGCTCTGAGGAGTAAATCCCCAACGCAAAGCATTTGGATCTTCTGAAGTAGAAGGTGCAGGATTCTTAAAACCTGTCATAAGTAAAACTCCAATGTATTGCGTTATAACAGTTGTAACTGTATGTAAAGTAATGTAACATAATCTAAAGAAAATGCAATAATGTTGCATTGACTCCAGCGGACTCTTTGTCCTCAACCTCGAAGCATTCAACACAGCAGTCAATCTTTCGCACTTTGCTCTAACTGTTTAATTCGCTTGATTTGCTGTAAATTCCACTCATCGCTAGAAAAAGGTGTGGTAAACCAAGCATCTAATATCTCTTTAGCGATCGCTTCTGTCGTAGCACGCAAACTCAGAACAAGCACATTAGCATGGTTCCAAATGCGTGCGCTGCGGGCAGTTTCCGCATCATGACACAAAGCCGCACGAATCCCAGAAACTTTGTTAGCCGCAATCGATGCCCCTGTACCAGTCCAACAAAATACTATACCCTCATCTGCTTGCTGGGAAGCTACAGCAACCGCAACCTGACTACTGCTGAGAGGCCAATCAACATCTGACTCATTCTCAACCAAAGAACCGCAGGGTAAAACTTCATAACCACGCTGCTGGAGTTCAGCAATTACCTTGTCGGTTAGATGTGTGCGTTCATCACTGCCAATAGCAATTTTCATAACGCTCAATTGGTTTTCTGTTTCTAGTTGCCAGTATATCGAGAATTAGAGAATCGGAAATCACTAACTACCCCTTGGGAAAAACCTGGACTTTCATTGGTAAGCCAACGCTAGTTGGCGGCTTTTAGAATCTCATTTTCACCCAAGATATGGGGTGAAGCCGCGCTGCACGCCGAGTCTATGCATCTAACGACTAGATTTTGGATCAGGCTGACCAATGAAAGGATAACTTTAATGAAACCCCTACCCAATCTTCAAATATCAGCAACTGATTTCTTGGAACTCAACTCCGGTATACTATCCAAATTTGGCGATCGCTTGGTAATGATCTGAGAAAATAGCTCTTCATACTGATCTAGTGCTTGCTCCAAAGAATAGTGCTCTTGAGCAAATTGTCTCCCTTTCTGACCTAGCTGTGCCGCTAGCAGGGGATTATGATATACATCTAGCACTGCCTCCGCTAAAGCTGCCGGTGATTCTGGCTCTACAACTAAGCCGCCACCACTCTCGTTGATGGCTTTTGCAGCTGTGCCAGTAGCGGGAACTGAACCCACAATCGCGCAACCACTTGCAAGCAGCAACGGCAATTTAGAAGGCATATTAAAGGAAATTATATTGCACTTCTGTACAACCAACCCCACATCAGCGGCTGCTAGCATTTGGGGTAGTTCTTCTCGTGGTTGCAATGGTAGCAGCAAGACATTATCTGCTCCACAAGACAAACAATAGTCCTGCAACCTTGTCAAAGCTGTTGATTCGCCGACGATGACAAAAGCAATTTCTGAAATATGACGCAAGCGAGCTGCGGCGGCGATTACTGTCTCTAAACCTTGTGTCAGCGCAATATTACCAGAGTAAAGTACTACAAATTTTCCATGCAATTGATGGGTAGATATCCAGGGATTGCTCTTCTTTGGTAAGGGGCGGATAAAATTCACATTCACCCAATTGGGAATGCAAACAATCTTCTTAACAGGTACGCCCTTATCTACTAAATTCTCACTAAAGCTTTCTGTGATAACAGAAATGCTGCGTGCAGCCCGATAGGCAAATTTCTCTAAAGCTGCAAGGCCACGAATCATCCATTTGTTTTTCAGCAAACCGACGCGCACGGCAGCTTCTGGGAGAATATCTTGCAAATTTAGCACCACTGGGCAGTTGTATAACCAACCAAGTAGGGTTGCAGGCAAGGTAACTAATAAGGGAGGAGTTGTTAAAATAATTACATCAGGACGCTGCCCTTTGAAGGCTTGGGGCAAGCTACTCAAGACAAAACTCAATTCCAGTAATAGCCTGTCTATGAGGTTGGGTTTAGACTTAATCCGCAAATAACTTCGCTGGATGGTAACACCATTTTTTTCTTCAGTCAGATACCACTTACCCCGATAACCCTCGTAAATCTCGCGCTGAGGATAGTTAGGCATTCCTGTAATCACCCGCACAACATGGCCTCGTTCCGCGAATCCTTCTGCGAGTTCAGTCATCAAGGGAGCAATGCCAATCGGCTCTGGATGATAGTTGTAGGAATAAATCAGAATGTGCATGAGTTTATGAATTCCTGAATTCAGCCTGAGATAATCAGATTGCTTCCTAACATCAGGCGAGTCTACTATTTTTAATTTTTAATTTTTATATCAGGTTGTTTTAAACACTGATAATTAATCCTAAATCAGGTTTCTGAAACTAAAGTTACGTGCCTCAGGGCACATAGTTGGATAGATTTATTATTATGTTTAGCCGGACATAATAATCATCAATGGTTTAGTTTATCCTGATATGGATGCTTAAGTTTTTCTTTTCACATTGTAGCATTATATTCAATTTTAGCTGAGAATTTTTACTTAGATTAATAAAATCTTTAAATTTCGTTTATGTAGAATTTACACTTGTAGTCTTTGACTTATACTTAGTTATATTTATTTGTAGCGATTAAAGAGCAGATTATTGAGTTACCTGTCACCGCCAAAGCATTTTTTTTTGGTGAATGTAAATTGACAAGAATTAGCTTTTATTTTTCTGTTTCAAACAAATAGTGTATAAGTATACCATTAAAAAAAAAGTTTGGAAATAATTTGGCGATTAGATTGAGGAAGATGGCTATATTGCTGCTGGAGGCTAGTCTATCGCTATTATTCAAACTAAGCTGATTGATTTGAGGCATAACATAAATTTAGCGATCGCCTGCGAATGCCAAAATAATACTGCCCGTTCATTTCATCCCAAGGCAGTAGAGTGTCAACCAGCTTTGTAACTGTTGTAACATAACCCCTGATTTTAGCCTCACCCAGATCTCCCAGAGAAGAAATTTCTGCTGCAACCGCTAGACACCGCATACCTCAGCGTTCTGGCAGGGTAAACTATTGAGATTGACTGCTAAAGTTGAGCTACGCGAAGTTGAAAACAGAGTCCTATGCCTGCGTTTTTATTAGAAATTGGTACAGAAGAACTACCTGCAAGCTTTTTGAGTGATGCTATCAGACAATGGAAAGAGCGCATTCCCCAAAGTCTGGAAGCAAATAGCCTCAATTATGAAGCTGTAAAAGTTTATGGTACTCCCCGGCGGTTAACGTTACTCATCACAGGTTTACCATTCCAGCAACCAGACAAAGAAGAAGAAATTAAAGGACCCCCCGCACAAGCAGCCTTTAAAGATGGTAAACCAACACCAGCAGCCGTGGGCTTTGCTAAAAAGCAAGGTGTGGAACTGGACGCCCTAGAAGTTCGCCCCACAGACAAAGGGGAATTTGTCTTTGTGAACAAAAAGACTCCCGGACGTCCTCTAGGGGAAATTCTCACAGAATCGGTTCCCCAGTGGGTTTGGAATTTAGAAGGTAAGCGGTTGATGCGTTGGGGAAGTGGGGATCGTAAATTTTCCCGCCCTATTCGCTGGCTGGTAGCTTTATTAGATGCCGAAATTTTGCCGCTAGAATTAGAGAATGGTGGCAAAACGGTAAAAAGCGATCGCATCACTCAAACTCATCGCGTCTTGCATCCCCAACCTGTAACCATTCCCCAAGCTACAGATTATGTAAACATTCTGCGCCATGCTTCTGTTATCGTTGACCCAGAGGAACGAGCAAACATCATCACAGAGCAAGTCGAAGCAGCAGTCCAGAAGTTAGGCGGATCTACAGTATTTTACCCCGACTTGTTAGCAGAAGTTATCAATCTTGTAGAATACCCTTCCGCAGTTATCGGCAAATTTGAAGATGAATTTCTAGAATTACCAACTGAGGTAATTACTGAAGTCATGGTTAGCCACCAGCGTTATTTTCCGGTCTTCAAAGATGATTATCAGCAAGAATTATTACCCAATTTCATCACCATTTCTAACGGCGATCCTCAAAAAGCAGATATCATCGCTGTCGGGAATGAAAAAGTAATTCGGGCGCGTTTAGCTGATGGAAGATTTTTCTATGAAGCTGATAAAGCTAAACCATTAGAAAGTTTTTTACATCAATTAGAAAAAGTCACTTTCCAAGAAGATTTGGGTTCTGTCCGAGCCAAAGTAGATAGAGTAGTCAAGATCGCAGAATTAATCAGCAACCAATTGCATTTAGAGGAAGATAAAAGCCAAAAAATCCAAAGAGCAGCATTACTGTGTAAAGCTGATTTAGTAACCCAAATGGTGTATGAATTCCCTGAATTACAAGGGATCATGGGCGAAAAATATGCTTTAGCTAGTGGTGAAGATCAAGAAGTAGCAAAAGCAATATTTGAACATTATTTGCCAACAGGTGCAGGTGACAATTTACCCACAACTCTCACTGGCACAATTGTTGGTTTAGCCGAGAAATTAGATACTTTGGTGAGTATTTTTGGTGTCGGTTTAATTCCCACCGGTTCATCAGATCCTTTTGCATTGCGTCGGGCGGCGAATGCGATCATTAATATTACCTGGTTTGCGAATTTAAAAATTCAATTAGCAACCTTGTTAGAACAGATAACCACAGATTTTGCGACCACTTTTGACAAAGATGCTGCCTTTTTAATTATCACATTGCGGGAATTTTTCCTCCAACGTATTCGCATCTTATTAAGAGAAGAAAGGCAAATTGATTATGATTTAGTCAATGCAGTTTTGGGCGAAAATGATCCAGAATATACCGAACGGGCGTTAAAGGATTTACTAGATGTGCGCGATCGCGCTTTATATCTGCAACAAATCCGCAATGATGGTACTCTAGACAAAATCTACGAAACCGTTAACCGTTCCACACGCCTAGCAGCGCAAGGTGATTTAGACAAACAGCAGCTAGAACCCACAGCGGTAATTAATCCCGAACTGTTCCAAAAGTCTACCGAGTCAGCTTTTTACAACGCCTTACTTGAGTTAGTCCCCCAAACCCAAGCAGCGCAAGCATCACGTAATTATCAACTGTTAGTAGACGCACTGGCAAAAATTGCCCCGACAGTAAGTAGCTTTTTTGATGGTGCGGATAGCGTATTAATCATGGATTCCAATCCTGATATCAAGCGTAATCGGTTGAATTTGCTGGGATTATTGCGAAATCACGCCCGTGTTCTTGCTGATTTTGGGGCGATTGTCAAAAATCTGTAGCCTAAGACAACAAAAATAGGTGTAATTTTTGCTGGATTAACGTTAACATAGGGAGTGCTTAACCAGGGATATCTATTGCACAGTCTATGCCAGAAGCTCGCGTTATTGGATTGGGAAAGTCCGGAGTTGGTGCGGCAAGATTGTTGAAACGGGAAGGTTGGGAGGTGGAAATTTGCGATCGCCACACCTCCGAAACCCTCCTGCAACAACAACAAGAACTTGCAGCTGAACAAATCACCGTTAAATTGGGATATTCTCCAGATTTAAATAGTCCTGATTTACCCCAATTAATAGTTGTCAGTCCTGGAGTACCTTGGGATATTCCCCTATTAGTTAAAGCCAGAGATTTAGGCATAGAAACCATCGGCGAAATGGAACTGGCTTGGCGACATTTGCAAACCATACCTTGGGTAGCAATCACCGGCACTAACGGTAAAACTACCACCACCGCCTTAACAGCCGCCATCTTTCAAACAGCCGGATTAAATGCCCCCGCCTGTGGCAACATTGGTTATGCTGCCTGTGAAGTCGCCCTAGCCGCAAAACCTCCCAATTGGGTAATTGGAGAAATTAGCAGCTATCAAATAGAATCTTCTGTCACCCTCGCACCCCGCATTGGTATTTGGACGACTTTCACACCAGATCATTTGGCGCGTCATCAGACTTTAGAAAACTACTACAATATTAAAGCCAAGCTTTTACATCAGTCTCAACTGCAAATTTTCAATGGAGACGATACTTACTTGAGCAAGTTAGGTTTAAATCATTGGCCCGATGCTTTTTGGACAAGCGTCAAAGGCAAAGATTTCCTAATTGGCGAAAAAGGTTTTTACATAGAAGATGGCTGGGTGATAGAAAAGTTAAATGCTGAAACTCCACCAAAACCGATTGTGCAAGTGTCTGCTTTGCGAATGGTGGGAGAACATAATCAGCAAAACCTTTTGATGTCCGTAGCCGCAGCCAGATTGGCAGGAATTGATAGCGATTCTATTACCCGTGCAATTAGTGAATTCCCTGGCGTTCCCCATCGTTTAGAACATATCTGCACTTGGGAAAATATTGATTTTATTAACGACAGCAAAGCTACCAACTACGATGCAGCCGAAGTAGGTTTAGCATCTGTGAAAAGTCCGGCAATTTTGATTGCCGGTGGTGAAGCTAAACCTGGTGATGATACTGGCTGGTTAGCAAAAATTCAAGCCAAAGCCGCTGCTGTTTTACTAATTGGTAATGCTGCACCTGCATTTGCCCAACGCCTGCAAGAAGTGGGATATAGTAATTATGAAATTGTAGAAACCATGTCTCAGGCAATTCCCAAATCGGCGGAATTAGCCAAACAATATCAAGCGCCTGTAGTATTGCTATCTCCAGCTTGTGCGAGTTTTGACCAATACCCGAATTTTGAAGTGCGGGGCGACGATTTCCGCCAATTGTGCCTTGATTGGGCAAAAACCTGAAAAGCATCCCATACTGCTATTGGATGAGGTAGTAAACTCTCATCATCAATATAGGATAAATCTGAGTTTTCATCGGGGTTTAAAATCTTTTTCGGTATGAAGTATAAACTCAGATAAATAACCTGGTCAGGGTCGAGGTCGGGGAGGAGGAGATTGGATAGTCGTTTCCAAAAAATCACCGTCTTGCCCGTATTTGGTGATGCGGCGTTTTTCAACTGTTCCTGTAATCTCAATCCGAGTTACACAATGCCATACACCCTCTACATTAACCCAAGCTATTGTTTGAGGAACTTCGTCAGCCTGCTTAGTCCATTGTCGATCATCCACTCGATCTTCAAACAAAATTTGACTGGGATGTGTTGCACTGACTGGAGAAGTTTTACCAGTCATTTTATCTACCTCCGTAGGGTTTTGTTGAGTGACCGCAAGACTTTGTGTACATAGATATTCACTCGCACCAAGAAAGCTAACCATGATCATCATCCCTGTTATCCAACACTGAATAAGACTGCTCAGAATTATATTCGCCCAATACTTTTAAAACACCCTATAAGCAAGAATACTGTGCATCCTCCCCAAGAAAGATGTTTTAGTTACCGAAAGTATTTAAACTAAATAATAATTTTACCCTGAGTGAAGTTCGGGCTTGGTTTCCCTTCCAAGCCCTTTTTCATCAGCAAAAATTTATCTAAATGAAAAAATTTTTATGGTTGACTTACTTGATTCCCGCCAAATTCGTTTATTAATCCCATAGCATCAGGCGGAATCTCTGTCACTAAGCGGAATGGGAAAGCCTGGGTTGAGGCAAACTGAGCATAATCTGAGGTGAGAAAAGCAGCATATTTACTGGCTTCAGGTGTCATCTGTGCAGCAAATGCCAAAGCTACAACGTTCACCAATTTGCGAACATCAGTTGCTTGATCACCCACAACTTCACCACCACTAAACGGTGTATTCAATTTTTCCTTTTGATCTAAAGTGGTGCTGGGGTCTTTCACACTCAAATGTGTGCCGCCAAGAACACCAACCAGCCATTTAGGAGATGGAATTTTGGTAAATCCGATAATCTGTTCTGTTAAAGCTGGGGTGGTTTTATCCGCGGAACTTGCTAACACTAAAGTTGGGATTTGTACTTTGCTTAAACCAGTTTCGCCAAATAACAAAGAAGTTGTGGGACTGAGTGCGATCGCTTGTTTGATCCTAGCATCCCGCAGTTGATAGCTGTTTTCTGGTAATCCTTGAGCAAGACACTGGATACCTTCACCCAGACTCAACACATTGATTTTATTTTGGCAGCGTTGTTTGAGTCCCCCCAGTTGTAACTCAGCCCCAGCAAGTGATAAAGCTGTAGCACCACCGAAAGAATAACCAATAACCATCGCTTTATTGGTTGCTAGCTTACCTTGCAGTGGATTATTAGCAGTTTGGTTCAGCTTTTCTAGTTCATCAAGGACAAAACTAACATCTCTAGGACGTTCCAAAAACTCCTGAGGCTTGAGGATACTATTTTTGCCAAGGATTGCAGAGTTGGTATTTATCGCATTACTACCAGGATGTTCTAAAGCTGCAACTATATAACCGTGAGAAGCTAAATGTTCTGCCAGGTAGCGTAAGTCAGTGCGAATTGAACCCAAGCCGTGAGACAAGACAATTACAGGTTTCTCAAGAGTTGCCGCAGTTGACCAATAAACATCAACAGGAATACTGCGAACCCGCAGAGGGTCATTCAACTTCAAGTTAAGTTCTTGTACTTGAGCGCTGCCTTCTTGGCTGGGATCAAAGGAGAAAGCCATTTGCGGCTGTCTGGGGTCGAGTCGGGGTGCGATCGCCAGCATAAATTGCTGAGTGCGCCAAAAAGAAGTATTTAAACCGCCTGCAACTATTAATGCCTGGGGCAAATTAATTGTCAAGTATTTACTAGGATAAGCCGCAATAAAACTGAGTACAGAAAGTCCCTGGGGAGCGGTAGAGCCTAAGACAAATCCTGCTCTTAATGCTTGTAGTCCAGCTTTGTCTTTGCGGACTATCGCCGTCGAGACATCGTTAAGAATGGTTGTGCCCAACTGGGTATTAAGTAACCTATTAATGCTGACAACATTTATAGGTACGGGCATTTTTAGCCCCCCCAAAAAAAAGCGGCGTTGTTGTTCTGATAATCGCTGGGTAAAAGGTTTTAAACTCGGAGGAACTACTCCAGTATCCGCAGCCTTTTGCAACTCCGCAAGGGAAATGGATTCTTCTAAGAGTCCAATACGCACAACAATCGTCTCAGCCGCTTGTGCGGAGGTATTTGCCCCAAAAAATTGCATTAGAGCAATAGTTAGGGTAAGGGCTTTGCCCGATGTGCAAAAGAAACCTGCAACTAGCTGGAGATTTCGACCTTTTCCCTTGTTCAACATTTTGAGACCAAATTTAAACTAAGCGAATCATAGCAAATGCTGGTGTATTATACTACCTAAAACCGTGACATAATGGAGAGGGTGGGCAATTTGCCTTTCCCCACAATCAATTTCCCCGGACTTAAACTGCTTAGTAGGGTTCTCAATTTATGGAATTGATGCGTGTTTTTATACTGCATGGTCTTGGGAAATAGCCATTATTGTGGAAAAAACTAGGTAAATTCCCCCTTGAGCAAAATGCTAGAATACTCCAGTATTGAAAAGCAAATTAGCATCTTTAAAAGTTCTAATTGTTAATTGATTTTTTAATGAAAACAGCCATTAGCAACAGTCAAAAAAGTTAAAAAAAATAGGGTAATTATGGCTAAGAACATCTATGCACTATTAGTCGGTATTGACGAATATGACCCGGCATCAATTCCTCTAATACCAACCTTAAAAGGCAGCGTTAACGATATTAAAGCAGTTGCAGCATTTCTGCGGGAGCGAATCGCTAAAGATATCGGCTGGCAATTGATTGAACCCACCAATCAACCGTGGATACTCACAAATCAACAAGCCACCCGTCAGGCAATTATCAACGGCTTTCAGCAGCACTTATGTAATGCAGACAGTGATGATGTAGTCTTGTTCTACTATGCAGGTCATGGTGCCGAAGAGAGAGCACCAGAGGAATTTTGGCATTTAGAACCAGACAGATTAAATAAAACTTTAGTTTGCTATGACAGCCGTACAGAAGATAGTCGAGACTTAGCAGATAAGGAATTAACCTACCTCATCTCGAAAGTGGCACAGAAGCACCCCCATATCTTGACAATTTTGGACTGCTGTCATTCTGGTTTAGGAACGAGCGATTTATCTCCAGAAAAAACGGTGCGTCGTTCTCCAATAGACTGGCGGGAACGTCCTTTAAACAGTTTTATTTTTGCTGATGACCAAACAGCGTTAGATGAATTATTAACGGCAAATCGTGACCAAAAGCAGCAGACTCAAAGCCAGCATATTATCTTCTCTGCCTGTAAAAATTATGAGTTGGCAAAGGAGTACAGAACAGAAGATGGTCAATTTAGAGGCGCTTTTTCTGACTTTTTACTGCAAACTTTAGAACGCACCAATGGCAGCATCACGTATCAAGATTTAGCCAGAAATATTCATACTCTGGTTAATAGTAAGCTTAAGGATCAGTCGCCGCAAGTAACAGCAAGTGATATCGCAGCGCTAGCTAAACCTTTCTTAGGTGGTGCAATTAGTAAAAGTCCTGAGTATTTCACTTTAAACTATAGTCAGAATGATCAAAGCTGGGTAATTGATGGCGGTAGTCTCCACGGTCTTCCCCAACCAGGGAACGGTGGAGATACTTTACTAGCTTTTTTTGCTGTGGGAACTACCAGCGAACAGTTACAGCAACTCTCAGCCGCTGTAGGTGAAGCGCAAGTTAAGCAAGTGCTTTCACAAAAAAGTCTGGTAGAAATTATTAATGCTGGGGAAAGCTTATCAGTAACTGAAACCTATTGGGCGGTAGTTACTAATCTACCATTACCGTCTTTGAAAGTTTACATCAAGGGTGACGCTACAGGTGTAAAACTGGCCCAGCAAGCACTACATACGCCTGTATCTTCCTTGTTTGTGAGTCAAATAGACCAAGCTTTTGTGGCAGATTGCCATTTGTTAGCTCATAACGGTCAATATTGGATTACACAACCGGCATCTGCGCGATCGCTTCCGGGGGGGCGTAGCCCATCGCTAGTTGACCCAATTCCAGAATACCCGAATCCAGTCGGTTACACAATAGAAAATGCCATTTTAGTGATTCGGCGTTTGGAACATATCGCCCGTTGGCACAATATTATCCAATTCTCCAACCCCGTGACAAGTCACATTCAACCGAATGATCTGGAGATGGAGATTGTCATCTTGTCGGGAAATCTAGAGACTGCATCCTCAGAGGTACGGGTTGAGTACACTGATGAAAATGATGTGTGGCAATTCCCCATTATCCAAATTAAACTAACTAATCACAGCCATCAAACTCTCTACTGTAATGTATTAGATCTTTCCGAAAGCTACACTGTAGATGTTCCATTTTTTGAGCAAAAAAGTAGCATTAGACTAGCAGCTAAAGAGACAATTACCAGTTTTGATAATATCGGCTTCATCGTTCCAGATATTTATTGGCAACTGGGAAGGACTGAATACAAAGATGTATTTAAACTGATTGTCAGCACTAGAGAATTTGATGCCAGTTTGCTAGAGCAAGACGGGATAAACTCGCCAAGCGTAACTCGTTTTTTAGGAGAAAAATTAGGAACTCTTGACCGTTTAATGCAAGCTGTTAATACTTGTGAATCTGTGAGAGCTAGTGGTAATTATGATCATTGGTTAACGAAGCAAGTCACGATTACTATTGTTCGTCCACAAGCATCTCAATCAATTCAATCTGAACACAGCACGTTATTACAAAATGGTGTGGTTGAAGTGCAACCTCATCCAAGTTTGCAAGCCAAAGTTAATCTAACTAGCGTATCTCAAGCGAGTAAATATTTAGGAAATCTGATTTTACCTGCTATCTTACGGCAACAACCTAGTGTCAATGAATTCTGGCAATTTACTCCTAGCCGAGGTAGTGATCCTGGTTTGAGTGCTTTGGAGTTAAGTGACGTAGAAGATTACACAGTCATCACACCAGAAACACCTCTAAAATTTCTGGTTAATACAGCCTTAACAGATAATGAATATCTTTTACCATTTGCTTATGATGGTGAGTTTTTCTTACCATTAGGAAGTGGTAAGAGGACGGAAAAAGCTAAAATTGAATTAGCGATAGAAAGGTTGCCTAGACCAATAGTTAGTAATCATAGTTTACAGGGTTCAATTTGGATTTTCTTGGTAAAAATAGCCAACCTAAAACGAGGATTGCCTTTTGAGTATCCAATTTTAGCTGTAGCCAACCTTGGAGAAAATGATGCAATAACCTACGAAAAAAATCAGGAGAAAGTTAAATCCCAAGTTGCAGAAGCTAGGCGAATTATCCTCTTGATTCATGGTCTGATTGGCGACACTGCAAGTATGATTCCCAGTGTTAATCAAGCCATAATTGAGGTAAATGGGGAACTGCTGCCAATTAAACAAATTTATGATTTGGTGCTGATTTTTGATTATGAGTCTACCCAGACTACTATTGAGGAAAATGCCAGACTTTTAGGGCAGAGATTGCACGCAGTAGGTTTGGGAGCAACCCACGGGAAAGAGTTGCATATTGTGGCGCATTCTCTGGGTGGTTTGGTGTCTCGATGGTTTATTGAGCAAGAAGGTGGTAATCAAGTTGTGCAGCATTTGGTGATGTTAGGCACACCCAATGCTGGTTTTTCTTGGCCAGTGGTGCAAGATTGGGTATTGACATCTCTGGGTATAGGGTTGAATCAACTTTCGGCAATGGCTTGGAATCAGAAAGTACTGGCTGATTTACTAGAGTTTCTGGAAGCAAAGGACTATTCTCTAGAGCAAATGCAGCCAGATTCTGATTTGATCAAAGCGATCGCTAATCATAACGATCCTCAGACTCCTTATACAATTATTGCAGGTAACAAATCCTTGGTTAGAGCCGCTGTAGAAATACAGCCAGCTTGGCAATCGAGTCTCATACAGCGATTAGTGCAGCGGCTGTTGGGTAAAGCTGTAGATTTGACAGTTTTCCAGCAACCTAACGATATGGCTGTAACTCTAGCCAGTATTAAAAGTGTGAGTAATGACAGAACGCCTCGTCCCAAAATCTTACTACCAGATGCGGCTTGCGATCACTTCACCTATTTTACTCATCAACTAGGGTTAGCCGCATTGGCAAAGGCAATCCAACCACTTGTTCATCCCCCGCTCAATCTAACACAAGAGGCTCTTCCCTCACCGTGGGATATCAGTCTGCCTATTCAAGCACCAGATGCGATTCCCTATTCCCAGAGGACTCCATCAGCTACGGCAAATCAACAGGGGGAAAATGCTTCTGGGGTGAATGATGTAGTGATTAAGGTGATTGCATTATTGATTATAGTAGTTGTTGGCTTAATGGTCTGGAAGCGATCGCCCCAACCACAACCAGAAAATCCCAACAAAACCAGTCAGCCTATACCTGGAAGCTAGGTTAAGTATCAATTTGCTCAATGCCGATAATCTTTTGATTGTCTGCAATTTCTTTGCGAGTATGAAATGTAAAGCGGCGCTGTTCACCTTGTTTGTTCCACTCTTGTTGCAATGCTGCGTGGGGATGTGTACCGTTGTTGAGTATTGCCATTAGTTGGGGCCATGTTGTTTCAATCTTACTGGCATCACCAACAAAGAGTTGAAAACGACCAATGTTAGCAACTGCATAAATCCCAGAAGCCATAGTTTCGAGTTAGTAGCTTGGACTATGGCAATTATAGAGTTCATCACAAACAGAGATTCGCCAAAATCGGTGTTGACAACCACAAAAATGCAATGCACCATCGCGAACAGCGCCCATCACCTACGCTGGGGCGCAGTCCCTACCGGACAGGGTTTACTAGCGTAGCGAATAAATTTTTAGCTCTTTTGTCCAGTTTTGTCCAGGATTCCCCAAACCCATCGCATCTCATCTAACTATGAACTGGGTACTGTCTTATCTTTGCCCAGCATAACTTTTCATCGCCAGACCTTCATATCTTCCCAAGATGGACACTCTCACTGCTGTTGCTGCACTACCATTACTCAACAACTCGTTCTAGCCGCATCAACAGTTTTGCTTGATTTTATGCGTCGCCTAAATACTTATACATTAATTCTGCTGCTCTCGCTGCTGATTATTACACTCTGGTGGCCTGTAAATGATTCTGATTGCAACTCAGAAGCTTTTCTGAAATCAAAAACCCCAAAATTTCAAGTACAGGCTACTAAAGTTGTTGTTCAGCCGTGGCTTGGTGAACATCAAGTATATGGAATCTTTATGGTTCCCGACGAATATAAACAAACCCCATTTTTTGTATTATCAGTCAAAGGTTTTGGTAGCGACTGTTCCCGGCCTTATGGCTACAGGCAAAATTTTGATGACATTTTTGCTGAACCAGGAACTCATCTTGTGAGGGACTATATCAGAACTCGCAGCGCTTTGCAGCTAATTTTCCAAGGTTTGTACTTTCATCTCAATGATAAACATAACTGGACTCTCACCTTCCCTCAACTAAATACTAGTCAGGATGGTGGTTGAGTTATCTAAACATCACTTTTCTCCAATAAGTGAAAGCCTACTTTGAAACAGGCTTTCAATCGTTTCATTAACTCTCAAGACGACACCCACCTCGTCCCTATAGGTGAGACTGGGGTCGATGGCTGCTGATTTGTGTTTTAAATAAAGTCTTGAGGCGACGCTTGGGGCTTGCAGCAGTACTTTGATTCCTGGAATCATTTCTGCGGAAGTATACTTCTTCGCAGCCAGAATTCAAGCGCCCGTGTCAAAACAATCTTTGTTAAAGGTTTTCCGATGCGTTCTCTTGTATTGAACTTAACCCGACTCCCCAATTTAGATAAAAAAGAACCATCATTGTTATTATCAAATGACCCTAAATAGTCATTGATTAAATTAATCAAAGATTCTAGTCGCAAAGTTAACTGTTGTATAATTTTATCGCGTGTATCTACGTCAACTTCTTTCATTAACTCACGTAGTTCTGCAAATTGATCTCTTTTAGCAAGTTGATCAATTTGCAATAGTTCTCCTTTTATTGAGCGCGGTTGTGCTAATTGAATCAAGTTTTCTTTTGCTTCAGCCCAACTCTTTACATCTTTGCTGCCAATCTTGCAATTCACTTTCCACTCAATAGATGGCATATTATCAACTTCATTTTTGATTAAATCTTGGAGTTGACTTTGAGCAGTCGGATCAGAGAGTTCAAATTTAGCACGTTCACGACCAATGTTGTAATCATAGGCACGAAACTTCTCCTCAAGAAACCCACCAAAGGCTGAGAAAACATCCCCAATTAATTCAAAGTCACTAGCCGTAATTGAGAATACCGGAGCATCCATCTCTTCCATGACCCAATCCTGGAAGCGAGATTGGTGAAAAATTGAATTCAACAAAGCAATTCCTGTTACCAAGAGGTCGTCATCTTTTTGGGTAAAAGGATTCTCAGGTAATTTGCGTTGACCTGGTGCAATATAAAGGTAGTACCTCTTGCTAGATGGATATTGATGATCAATCTTATCAACTAGGATTTTAGCCATACCAATAGGCTCATTTTCAAAAACACCACCATCCGTGTATAGGTACTCACTATCCCGATGCTTACGCTTGCCAAGACCGCCAAAACGTTGAATTTTCCTAGCTCGAAAGGCAAAGGGAAATGCACCTGACGAAAGACCAACTTCGCGTAGTTCTTTCCAATTAGTATCTTTATCTCTGAACTTTTTCCACTCTATTAGCTCTTGATTTGTCTCTGGATCTCTTATTGTCTTTCGATCTATTTCAGTAAGCGTCGCATCACCAGATTCATTACGATGAGCGACACAGAAGAATTGATCCTTATAGCGGGTATATGAAAACTGCTGTGTTCCCTCTTTTTGGTCTTTACTTGAACGAGTATAGTCGGTTGAAATGGGGAAATTAAAGCCAGAGAGGTTGGACATAGCGATACCAACGTGAATCTCAGACGCTGCGGCTGGATGTCTCTGATTCATCTTAGGTTCATCTTGCAGATATTTCTTCCCAATTTCTTCGACAACTGCTGTTTGTAGAAGTGAGTATTTCTGATCCTTTTCTTCAACTTGAAGTAATTCGCGAATATCAACTTCTTTTACCCATGCATTGTATAGCGGATTATTATACGGTTGTCGCAGAGACTGTTCTGGATTATCCGATGGAGCCTGATCGCCACAAATTAGATGCTGGGCTAAAATACAAGCCGTCATACCACCTGCTGAAGCTCCTGTAATTACATCAATTTCAATGCGTTCCTCATTACTTTTCGCATTTCCATTATGTCTGGCTATCGCTTCCAGAACTTCATACATAACGCCAGCTTCATAACTTCCTAGCGATACTGCTCCACTGATGACAACAGCAAGTTTTTTTGGCATTAATTTTACCTCAATACATTATTCTGATGAGCAATAACACAATTAGGAAATTTGTCAATCCAGTTGATGATAATTATCATAAATAAATTATGATAATTATCAAACGATGTTTATAAAAGACATTCGTAAAGGCTACAATCCGGGTTTATTTCTTGATATAAATCTGCATATTTCCGATTTACTACTGAAATAAACCCATTTTTTTAGACTCTACCTTAAAATTGTATCATCAAGTCAATTAGGATTACGATTGCGACCTCCTCCTCCAAAATGGCATGATGCACACTCTCTAACTACAGATCGTCCTCCATCAAAAATTGCTCCACCTGGGCTACCAACTTCTCTTAAAGATTTTTTTACTGCATCTACAGAGGTCTGTAAACCTCTACCTACTATATGGTCAACGAGATTCTTATCTCTATTTGCACGTTCCTGGGCGCGCTCTTGAGCTTTAGCTTCTCTTTCTACTGGATCGTAAGCAAAAGCCGAGTTCTCAAAAAGGAAGGCTTGTTGTATAGATACAGTAAGTAGTGAAAGTAAAAGAAGGTTTACATTTACAAAGCGAGTAAAAAGTTGAATTCTCATGGTATTCTCCATCTAATGAATAAGATTGATAGTAAATTGGCAAAGCTGGTTTAAACATCAGCACAGTGAATAAACGGACATAATCTTGCAGGAACTTTCTTGCCATTGCACATACAACCTACAGGTTCTGGATGTTTGATAGGGAATTTAACAAGTTCTGTTGCTTTTACAACAATGGGAGCAACAGTTGAAATTAGAACTATTGAAATGACTATTGGCTGAGAGTATCGAGAAATATTCACCACAACCTCCTATGTAGACAGGGATTATAAAAAACAGGGATGAATCCATTTCTAAGTTGTTGAAGAAAATGAGTTTTTTTGGGTGAATAATACTCACCCAAAATTGCTAGTCACTAATTACGAGAACTACGGTCAACAAGGTTGGCAGCTCGGTCAAAGTTTCCTGTAGCTACTTCTCTGGCGATGTCAGAAGCTTCCGGTTCACTAATATTGCCTGTATTTAAACGGTCAGACATATTATAGAGAAGGTTTGCTGTTGCATCATTCCCTCGATTGAGTTCTGTTTGTGCTTCATCGCGCAGTCCTTGTTTAAGTGTTTCACCTGGTGTAGAAATTCTTCTTCCCTCATCAGCTTCTTTTTTTGCAAAAATAATTGGTTGAGTAACTGACGTTGAATTGATAGAAGGTTTCAGATACAAAGGGCATTGCCTCGGAATTTTATTTTGGAAACGACCACCGAAATCTGGACAGTATCTTTCAGTAATAAAAGGTTTAGACTTTTTATTAAAAGTAGGAGGATAGGGTCGAGGACAGGAGCAGTTTACTGATGTATTTGATGGTTCTAAGGGTTTAAAAAACTCATTTGTGGAAGTAGCCAACGCAGCTTGACCAAAAACAACTGACGGAACAGTACTAGCTAATAGTGTCAGTAAGTAACCACAACGGCGTAATTTTTTCAAGTTCATAACTAATATTCCTGTAATTTTCTGTGGATTTATATTTACTGTATATAAGTATTTTGAGGTTGTCTGTGATAAAAAGTTATACAAAGTTAGCAAGTTGGAGGTTATAATTTGCTGGAATTAAATTGCCAAAGTTATAAAAAGTTAGTTGCAATCTAAATTAATTTACAAAAATGAGTTTGGAAGAGGCTTTCATATCGGATAAAGAAGCTTGAACAACTGAAAGTTACAGTTACACAAAGGTAGATGCAAAGCAGCGTAGCGTCCCTTAGAAAAGGGGAATCCGCGCAGGCAGGCTACGGAAAATCAAATGAAACAAAACTTACTCCACTTCAACCGCACCTAGGACTCTTAACGAAGCTTTCTGTGCATCGGTTAACCCTCTCACTCCGGCAATATTCATTCCTTCGTAAGGTCGTGGGGCTTGAAGCGTTTTGCAGCATTCGCCAGTTCTGACATTCCACAGTTTAATCGTTTCGTCGTGGCTTGCACTTGCAAGCATTTCACCGTCGGGGCTAAACTTCACTGACCACACCCGATTGCTATGTCCTGTTAAAATGTTGAGACATACTCCAGTATTTGCGTCCCATATTCGCACCGTTTGGTCATCACCGGCTGTAGCAAGTAGCGAACCATCAGGGCTAAATATCACAAAATAAACACCACTGGTATGCCCTTCTAAGGTTTTGATACATTTACCAGATAGTAAGCGATGGGCTACGCCCCACTGTAGGTGATCGCTATTATCTCTAATTACATCCCACAATTTTATCGTGCGGTCATCGCTGGCGGTAGCTGCAAGTTTACCATCAGGACTAAAAGCGATCGACCATACACCATTGCGATGCCCTTTGAGAGTGATCAAGCATACACCTGTATTAGCATCCCAGAGTTTCGCGCTACGGTCTCCGCTGGCGCTTGCCAGAGTTTGACCATTAGGACTAAAAACAGTACACCAAACCCAATCAGTATGACCTTGTAATGTTTTTAAGCACTCACCTGTCTGGACATCCCACAATTTTAAAGTGCGATCGCCGCTACCAGTCAATAAAGTGTTGCCATCAGGACTAAAATTCACCGACCAAACCCAATTACTATGTCCGTGCAAAGTCTTCAGACATAAACCCGTGCTAGAGTCCCATAACTTAACTGCGCTACTGCCACTTGCTAAGGTGTTACCGTTAGGACTAAAGGCAACCGATACAACTAAACTGGTATGTCCGGGCAAGGTTTTTAGACATGCACCTTCCTCAACGTTCCACAATCTTACCTGGGAGTCACCGCTACCGCTTACTAAGGTTTTCCCGTCGGGACTAAAGGCAATTAATCGAAATGCATTAGTGTATCCTTTGAAATTTCTTAGACATTGCCCGGTCGCAGTATCCCATAGCTTAACAGTATGGTCGTCACTGCTGCTAACAATCTTTTCTCCATCAGGACTAAAAGCAATTGACCAAACTTGACTAGTATGTCCTTGCAAAGTTTTCTTACAAATACCCACAGCCACATCCCACAACTTCACGGTTTTGTCATGACTGCCACTAGCAAGAATTTTACCATCAGGGCTAAACGCAATTGATTGCACAAAAGAAACGTGTCCCTGGAAAGTATTAAGTAATTCGTCCGTTCTTAAGTTCCATAACTGGATAATATAGTCATCGCCCACGCTTGCAAGAGTTCTACCGTCAGGACTAAAAGCAATAGCCTGTACAAAATAGCTTTGTCCTTGGAAAGTTTTGAGTAACTCACCTGTATTTATGTTCCATAACCTAATAGTTTTGTCATTTGCACTACTAGCTAGGATTTGACCGTCAGGACTGAAAGCGATTGAGTGGGGTTGGGTGCTGTGTCCTGTAAAAGTTTTTAATAGTTGACCATTATAGACATCCCATAATTTCACAGTATATTCATCACCAACACTGGCAAGTGCTTGGCCATGCGGACTGAAGACCACATCAAATACCCAACTGGTATGTCCTTGAATTGTTTTCAAGCAAATGCCTGTGTTAGCATCCCATAACTTTACGCTTTTATCATCGCTGCCAGTAGCTAGCATTTGACCGTTTGGACTAAAAGCCAGTGAAAGAATCCAACGGGTATGTGCATTCCATCTCGAAAGTAGTTTTCCGTCAGCGACTTGCCATAATTGTACCTCACCCTCAACGCCACCAGTCGCTAAAACTTTTCCATCGGGACTAAATGCCACTGCTAAAATACTGCCAAAAGTTTCTGTAAAGACCGACTTTGATAAATCAGAATTTTGGAAGTTGATGCGATTTAAATTAATATTTTTCAGATAGGCCTGCCAAACCGTGAGGTTTGAAAAATCTGCATTTTCTAAATTTGCCCTGATGTAGCAGAGTAAATTCAGAATATTGCCTCCAGCATATCCCGGTTGAATTTGGGGATGATTGCGTAAGTTAATAACGGCGTGATGAAAATAATCTTCTAGTCTATTTTGATTTCCAAAATGTGTTAGTAATTTATCAACTAATGGTTTAACTAACAAGCATATTTGCGACTCGCGAATATAGTCTTTAGCAGTAGATTTTATCAAGGCATAAGAGTTAAAAATCGAAATTCTACCTGTAGTAATTTCATTAAATACAGCAGTAATTAATTTTTCTGTCATGTATTCCATGACAACAGGTTGTTGAGTAAAATTTATCGTATTGTTAGCAGTATGATTACTGGCTTCAATTAATGACCTCGCTTTTAAAGACTCTAGTGATTCAAGGAGTTCTCTTGTCGATACAGGTGGTACAATATCCTCTCGTAGTTCAGCAATAGAAACTGCTTCTCGATTGATTACCAACCAGTACATTACTTGCTTTTCTAAATAAGATAACCGTTCACACTGTTGGTCTAACAGTTCCCAAATATCGCCAAAAACAGATGTGTTGCAGTCTAGGAATTGGGATATATCTCCAGCAAATAATTCTTGAGTTGTATTTGCAACTATTTTCAAAGCCAAAGGATTACCGTCATAACGTACAGTTAATAATTGCTCCTGCTCAGGCGATGCGGAAAAACCTTTCTCTGTAAAAAAATCGTGTATTTCTAACTCACTTAAACCTCTAAGTTGTAGGGAACGAACTGGAAAATTTTTCCCTTCTTTCAAGGCTAAACCTCTCGGTTTCTCGCGGCTAGTCAGTAATAAGCAGCTTTGATGGGATACTTCAGTAATATACCGAAATAGCTGTCCATAACTTTCATATTCTTCCCGATAATTTCCCGCACTTGCACCACTAATTAGAATTGTTTCAACGTTATCTAAGATAATTAAACACCGTGATGAATTTAAATATTTCATTAACAATATTAGTTGCGCTTCGTCGGTGTCGGGTAAATTTGTTTCTTGCTGATTAGATAAAAATTTAACTAAGTCTGACAATATATTATTTATAGGCGGCGCATTGCGTAGAGAACGCCAAAAAATATACTCAAAGGCATCTCGGCTATCTTCTGCAACCTTGACTGCTAGTGTGGTTTTACCAATCCCACCCATCCCTTGCAGGGTGATCAGACGACAGCGATCACGCACTATCCACTCAAAGAGTATTTCGCGATCGCTTGCACGTCCGTAAAACGTAGAAACATCAACCGCATCCCCCCAGTCTTGGTAGCATTGGCGCTGTAATTCGGAAGCTTCGCTGGATAGGGGTGTCAGCTTGTCTTCAGTATCACTGCGTTTCTCATCTCCTTGGCTTGAGTTTTTCCCCGAATGCCGTCGCAGCACTGACCGAAAGTTACTTTTCGTCACTTTTTCACCAAAGGCTTCAGTCAATAAACGCCACAGTTGAAACCCTACATATTTAATGTAATCAGGCTGATAACCTAATTTTTCTGCAATTTGATCATAGGTTAACCCTTCCCACATTTCGGGAAACACATCTTGCTGAATGTTACTCAATCTTTCCGGACTGATAACTGTATCAATAATGGCTAGTGCTTCTTTACCCGACAGGAGTGGATCTTTTGAATTCATGATTAGAAATCAACTTACATAGCAACTAACTTTTTATAACTTTGGCAATTTAATTACAGCAAATTATACCGTCAAATTTACTAACCTTGTATAACTTTTTATTACGGACAAACTCAAAATACTTACATACAGTAAATATAAATCCACAGAAAATTACAGGAACATTAGTTATGAACTTCAAAAATTTACGCCGTTGTGGTTACTTACTGACACTATTAGCTAGTACTGTTCCGTCAGTTGTTTTTGGTCAAGCTGCGTTGGCTAATTCCACAAATGAGTTTTTCAAACCCTTAGAACCATCAAATCCGTCAGTAAAATGTTACTGTCCTCGACCTATTTTTAATCAGGAGTCTAAACCTTTTATTCCCACAAGATACTGTCCAGATTTCGGTGGTAGGTTACAAGATAGAATTCCGAGGGACTGCCCTTTGTATCTGAAACCTTCTATCAATTCAACCTCGGTTAGTCAACCAATTATGCTGGCAAAAAAAGAAGCTGACGAGGGCAAACACATCTTTGGTTCTGTAGCAAATCCTATAGGTTCTCAACCTGCATCAGGTGAAGATGTTAGAGATTTTCATCTGCGTACAGGAAAAGCTAGCGAGGCACAGTTAGACAGAGATAGAAGAAGCACAGTTCAGGAGGTTACTGGTGAAAAACATATGCCAGGAGGAGGCCCTCAAAATTAATAACATTTTGCTCAAGTTTTACAGTTATTACTTAATCCCCCTGTATTCAAGCAGGGGATTTTCACCAGGAATAACTTTTCTCTCCTGCTTCTTTCATGTAATTTTGGAGGCAATTATGGTTTTATCTCGTTCTCTAGCTAAGATTCTAGTAGTTCTAACGTTGATGCCAGTAATCGTATCTGATATACCAGCCCAAGCAATAACCAGAATTGGTAACAGCCGAACTACCACCATCAAAGTTAATCACAACAAACTTGCTGAGTCTAGAGTAGGTAACGGTAGAACTGTTGACCAAAAGCAACCAAGCCGTAAGATATACGGTCATCTAGTTGGTAACGGTATCTTACTGCGTTAAATTTATTTTCTTACTTCAATGAAATGCAGCATTTTGCAAGTGAATAAAGTACACATTTTAATATTATAAATCCTGTGGGGTGGGTAAGAAAGCCCGCCCTTGTGTACCTCACTCAGATTAAATGTGCCGTAAGTATGAAGCTATAACTAGAGGTAATCTAGTTATAGCTTCTGAGCTTAACATTTATAGGTTTTAACAAATAAATAAATACAATGTTGCAGATTAGTTTTATCTACTATTGAATCAACTGCCATAATGATTAGAAAACAGTGAAATTGCTTAATAAACATCGCTGGATATATAAAGTGCTAGTTTTTCGCTATGGTATGGAGCAGTAAATGACGCTAGTCAGGATGGTGGTTGAGTTGTTAAGATATCGCTTTTCTCTAACAAGCTTGTAGTAGCATTTACCACAATCTGCGCTGAACCCGTGAAAAAAGTCTGATCAATAGTTTTTGGTTTATCACTCGGCTGATGATAATGGGGAGTACGTAATTCAGCCGTATCAGTTACCAATACAGCACCCACTCCTTGATACCAAAATGGGGCATGGTCACTGCGGAGGGTATCGGGTGTCAGCAAACCTTTGAGGGGAATTGGTACTGTCAGGACTAGTGGTAGATTTTGATTAGAGTTTTGAAAGGCATTCAGCAAAGGCAAATGTTCTGTATCACCAATTACTGCTAAAAAATCGCCTTTGTCGCTGGGTGGAGTCACAGGTAACCCGGCAGGATATTTTTGACACCCGACGGTGTAACAAGCATAACCCACCATATCCATCACAATCACACCGCGTAGGTTTTGCAAGCGTGTTGCCTTGCTGACAAAAGCCCGACTACCCAAAAGTCCCGCTTCTTCTTTGTCAAAAAACGCTAACTGCAAGGTTCGTGGTATGGGACGAGAAGCGAGAATTCGGGCGACTTCCAACACCACAGCAACACCAGAGGCATTGTCATCAGCACCGGGAGAAGAGTTTACAGTGTCGTAATGGGCTGCTACCAAAATTGCCCCGGCTGCTTTGTCAGTTCCCTGACGTTGGGCAAAGATGTTGACGCCGTCGGTGAATTTTTCTAGCTGGGGTTTCCAGCCTAATTTTCTCAATTGCGTTGTAATATAAGTGCGAGTTTGCGATCGCTCTTTTGCTGTGTAGCGCTGAAAATTTAACTTTTGAATATGGGCTAAAAGCTTGTCAGCAGACACCGTTCGTTTACTCTCTACTGGTTGCAGTTGCGGACTTTCCACAGGAATGCTTTCAGTCACTGGTAACGTCTCAGGTTGCCGGAAAAATCCGCCAACCCCCATCACCACTATCGCCGCTAGGATCACCAACAGCAGCCAAATCCATTTTTTCATGCTCATTGATTTTTGCCTTTCTGATTTAGAGTAGCGCAAACCCCAAGTTTGACAGCTTGTCTTTTGACTAAGTCACCGATTTAACTTATATTTCCGCTCTGAAGTTACGCTTCAGAACTCAGGATTCAGTACTTAAAACTTGACATATGGTAGATTTGCTGTTGATTGCAATCCTGGGTTTCCTGGGCAGTTTTGGACATTGTTTTGGGATGTGTGGCCCCCTAGCGGTGGCATTTTCGCTGTCTCATCCGCAAACAACACCACAAACACCGCCCCGGAAAAAAACGCACCCTTGGCAACAGCAATTAAAATTTCACACCCTGCTCAACTTAGGGCGGATGTTAAGCTATGCTCTAGTCGGTGCTGGCATTGGCGGACTAGGTTCGGTATTAGTAGAGGGTGGACAATTAGCCGGTATTGGCAGCAACTTACGCCAATGGATCGCAATTATTACTGGTGTCATGCTGATTTGGTTTGGGTTAGGACAAGTAAAACCCGACTTTTTGCCCCGTATTCCCCTATTACACCCTTTGATGCAGGGTAGCTTACACAATAGATTGAGTGCAGTCATGGTGAAGCTTTCCTTGGACACCAAATGGTGGACACCAGCACTTTTGGGGATATTTTGGGGTTTAATGCCTTGCGGTTTTTTGTATGCTGCCCAAATTAAAGCCGCTGCAACGGGTAATTTGTGGATGGGTGCGGCAACCATGCTGGCTTTTGGCTTAGGAACCCTACCCACAATGCTAGGCGTAGGCGTATCTACATCATTAATTAGCAAAGACAGGCGCAGTCAGTTATTTCGCTTAGGTGGCTGGGTGACTCTCTTCATCGGGGTAATCACTTTGTTACGCACTGGTGACACAATGGTAGATTACACCGGACACAGCGCCTTGATCTGCTTAATCCTCGCCCTCATTGCTCGTCCTATTAGCAGTTTTTGGGCGTCACCCCTGCGCTACCGTCGCGCTTTGGGAGTTGGGGCATTTGTGCTCGCTGGGGCACACACTATCCACATGATGGAACACTCACTTCAATGGAATCTTGCCGCCTTCTTTTTCTTGCCACCAGAATTTCAGTGGGGTATGACTGTCGGTGCTGTAGCACTGGTTTTAATGACTCCCGCTGCTTTAACGAGTTTTGATTCGGTGCAGAAATTTTTGGGCAAGCGATGGCGACAAATTCATTTATTAAGCTTGCCAGCTTTGCTTTTGAGTGTGATTCATGCTGTAGTGATTGGTTCCCATTACCTAGGTTCAGTAGAATTAACTTGGGGGAATAAATTAGCCGCAGTGTTAATGGGAATCATTCCTCTCGGTGTGTTGCTGGTGAGATCGCGCCTTTGTTGGTCAAAGTTAACCTTAGAAAAGTTTTATGTCCCCCCAAGCAAATCGTGATCAACCCACTAGCCCCTGTCTAAGAGACTTTACCTCTGCTGCTGCACCGAGCCAGGTAAAGATAAACCACGTATTATTACTAAATATTTTAGTTTGGTCAGTCACTTATATTAGCCCTGCCTCTGCCCATACAGTGAAAATAGCAGCAGATGTCGGTGGCACACTTCACATTGAACCAAATGATAACCCCCGTGCTGGAGAACCCGCCCAAGCCTGGTTTGCGCTCACCCGCAGAGGTGGAAAAGCGATCGCTCTCAAAGAGTGTAATTGCCAGTTGGCTATTTATGCCGAACCCCATTCACCAGGAGAGCCAGCACTGCTAGAGCCATCCTTGAAACCTGTGAAAGCTGAACGGTATCAAGGCACACCAGGAGCAGAAATTGTCTTCCCCAAACCAGGAGCTTATCAGCTAAAACTCAATGGTAAACCAGCTTCAGGGAATGTTTTCCAACCCTTTGAATTAAAGTTTGCCGTCACTGTGGCAGCTGGGAGGGCAGCAGAAGCAGCGCCAGCAGTACTAAATGTCACGCAGGAGCCGCAAGGTATCGCAATAGGATTGGCGCAACCTGCGGTACTGCTGGGGATTCTGCTGCTGTCCGGAGGTATGTTATTTTTTCTAGTGCAAACGATTAGAGGGGGTAGAGATTAGGGACCAAATTTAAAATAAAATTCACCCAATGCTATTAATATTCTGAATCCGTGCAAAATTTTTTAATTTTTAATTTTCCATTGTTTGTGGTTTTCCGAGTAATTTCTGGGAATTGCAACTGTAATCTTTGTACCTACTCCAATTTTACTCTCCACGATAATCTTACCTCCATGTAAATCTACAGCTTTTTTAACAATTGATAGCCCCAATCCAGTACCAGAGATAGTACCCACATTGCTAGCTCTTTGAAAAGCAGTAAATATTTGGGCTTGTTCTGCAACCGGAATGCCAATACCTTCATCCTGAATCTGAAAAACTGCTTCTCCCTGTTGACAAATTAAATTAAAATGGATATTGCTATTAGGATGAGAATATTTGATGGCGTTAGAAAGCAAATTCATGATAATCTGCCGCAGCAGTTTTTCATCCATGTAAACAATTGTGTATTCACCTTGGCAGCCGAATAAAATTTTCTGTTTATCAGTGCTGAGTTGTATTTCTTCCACCAACTCACGACAGAATTCAACAAGTTCAATTAGTGATAGTTTGAACTCTTGTTTCCCCGCTTCAGATTTGCCAATAAACAGGACATCATCTAATAGCTGAACCATATTCTGGACAGTGACTTGAATTCGCTGTAGATGTTTATGTTTTTTCTCATCACTGAATTGATGGCTGTAGTTTTTCAGTAGTTCAGCAGAAGATAATATGATAGTTAAGGGGGTACGGAATTCGTGAGACGCTGTAGAAATAAAGCGAGATTTAAGTTCAATTAGTTCTTTCTCTTTTTCCAGCGCATTATAAATATCTGCTTCTGCCTGTCTCCGTTCAGTGATATCTTCAAAAGTCCCCAGAATACCGACAATATCTCCGAATGTATCATTGAGTGGAATCTTGTTACTTTCTAACCATAGTGGTTTTGCATCTGCGCGAAAAAGAGGTTTAACAATATTATATTCAGGTGCGTTTACACCCATAAATTGACAATCATATTCCCGAAAAAAGTCCGCATCTGCTTTATTCCATGCCAAGTCAGCATCTGTCTTACCAATAATATTTTCTGGACTGCTAACGCCAGCTATTTGTGCAAAATTGCGATTGCAACCTAAGAAAACAGATTGTTTATCCTTCCAAAAAATAAATTGTGGAATGTTATCTATCACAAGCTGTAGCATTTGCTGCGACTCCCGCAATGCTACCTCCACCCGTTTACGCTCTGTAATTTCGTTTTGCAATGCAATATTCGCTGTCGCTAGTTGTGCCGGACTTGGTAAAGATAATGCCTTAGGAAGTAATGATATTAAGGCTAATGCCGTGCCTAGAGACACAAAAGCAGTGATAGCTTTCAGGAAACCTGATAACCAATAGCTAGGATACCAAAGTGTCAAGATTTCCATGAGATGGGTGGTACCACAAGCAACAATAAATGTGCTGAACATGAGAAATATCCAGTCAAAAGGTACATCTCGCCTCTTGCGGACGAAATAGACCAGCATAATCGGAATTGAATAATAAGCCAATGCAATTAGCAAATCCGATAAGATATGCAGTAGAACTAATCCTGGTTTCCAAAGGTAGCAGTGACCATGAGGTATAAAATGTCCAGGATAAAAAAAGTTATTTAAAAATTCCGTCAACATACATAAAACTTTTTGATTGCTCGTTCAATCAGTGTGGCATAGATAACCTGTATTGGGTATTGGGAGGAGAAAAGAAAGATCCAAATTGAATAATTCTTCCTTGTCTCCCAGACAGTACCCAATCCCCTTATTTATGTCGCTGTTGATGCCACTGCCAAGCGTGAGCGATAATCTCTTGAATGCCTGGATACTGAGGTTTCCAGCCTAAGATCTTTCTCGCTTTCTCGCTAGTACCAATGAGAGAGGGAGGATCACCAGGACGGCGATCGCATTCTTGAACTGGGATGAGCTTTTTTGTCACTTCTTCGGCGGCTGCAATCACTTGTTTGACAGAGAAACCGCTGCCATTGCCTAAATTAAAAACTTCGCTTTCAGAGCCTTTTAATAAATATTCCAATCCCAAAATATGGGCATCTGCTAAGTCGCTGACATGAATATAATCGCGAATACAAGTACCATCAGGCGTGGGATAGTCAGTACCGAAAACCGAGATCGATTCTTTTTTACCTAAAGCTGTTAGCAAGACTAAGGGAATCAAATGTGTTTCAGGATTGTGATCTTCTCCGAGAGAGCCACTCTTATCAGCACCAGCAGCATTAAAGTAGCGGAAACGCACCGATTTTAAACCGTAGGCAATATCAAAATCAGAGAGAATCCGCTCTACCATCAGCTTAGTAGCGCCATAAGGATTGATCGGGTTTTGGGGATGGGATTCGGGAATAGGCACGAATTCCGGTACCCCATAGGTAGCACAAGTAGAAGAGAAGACAAATTTCTTAATAGAAGCCGCCAGCATCGCCTCTAACAGCGTCAAAGTACCGACAACGTTGTTGCGGTAGTATTTGGCAGGGTCAGTGACTGATTCGCCCACATAGGCATAGGCAGAAAAGTGCATCACTGCGTCAATCTTACGGGTTTTGAATAGATCATCTAGCAGAGTGCGATCGCCTGTATCACCTTCTACCAGTTCTACCTGCAAAACCTGTTCCACCAAGTCGCGATGACCATACACAAGGTTATCGAGTATTATCACCTCATAACCCGCTCGCTTAAGAGCAAGCACTGTATGGGAACCGATATATCCAGCTCCCCCCGTTACCAAAATGCTAGGCATTCCTTGAGACATAATTTTTCCTTTTGAGTTACAACTACTCAATCAATTTAATTTGCTGGTGCCACATTACTCATCTGTAAAATCAGAAAAAATAGACGCAGTGTCAAAAAATTGCACTAAAATCACTACGAAGGTAGTCTTTGGGTGTGAGGTCTGAGCTATTTTTAAGTCAGGTAATGGCGCAATTACAGTTTGACAATAAAAATAAATCCACTTCCCGAAACCTCTAGGCTGACCCTTATGGGTTCGCCAGTTGCTTCATACTGGGAAACCCGTCCACCGCACTGGCTCACCGCACCGGAAAATTTGAGAGTTAATCTATGTTTCTACTGCTAAGCCGGGTACTCCTGTGGCTGCTTATCGCTGCTGTTGCCTTGTCTTTGTTCCAGCGATACTATCCCACAGGCACTTTTGTCGGGCGATTACTATTAGGATTGCTGTTGTTCGTTTTAGTTTTAGCGTTTATTACCCCTAATGAACCAGCCATAGCGTCTTTATGGAGGTTTGTATCATTTCCGCTCAAGCCTCTGGGAGCGTCGGTTTTGATGTTGATGTTTGCTGCTCAGAAGATCAAGGGGGGTGGGATAGACAAACCAGGCGGATTCTTATTAGGTTGGGCGCTGACGATTTTACTATTGTCAAGTACACCAGCTATTGCTTACTTCCTAGTGAGAGCGCCAGGTGTCGCTATAGCTCCTACATCTGGAACACTTGTGGCATTGGCTCCAGTCAAATCCACAATCAACATCTCAGATGTAATTGGCGATCGCATCCTACCCGCGGGAGATTTGAATCGGGCAGCCATAGCCTTCAACTCTCTGGATATTCAAGTACCGCCCTACCTGTTGCAAAATCCTCAGGAAATTAGGACACGCGGCTTGCGGGTAGAAGACTTTGTACCTAATGCGGAAACGCTGCAACTAACGACCCAAGTATGGGAAAGTTATCTCAACCAGATTTACTTTTTCTTGCGTGGCCGTCAGTCATAAGGTTAAAAAGTAATACCAAAAGTCCGCCATGCTACGCTCTAGTGGCTGGACTGATTCTAAATATTACTGCGGTGAACACCAAAAATTTGAGTAGACTTTCTGAGGACGACTTGCGACTTTCTTCAGAAAGTTTGCCCATCAGGTAGATTAGGATAGAACTGGCTGCTGAACTTCGGACAAAACTATAGAACTCTGAGCAGTTGTTCTAGGATGTTGACACTCCCCGGTCTAAAGACACGACATAATAAAAACGACATATTTCATCAGCCGTTTTTAGAAGTCTCAGGCTTTTCGGCATTCTCTTTATAAAATTGCAAAACTGCTGCTTGAATGTCACAATCTCGACGACTTGCTAAACTTGGTGCTTACCTGCGTCCCCACTGGCGGGAGACTACATTAGGCATTATTGCTCTTTTGTCTGTCAATGGGCTGGGCGTTTATATCCCCTTGCTGATTCGTTCTGGGGTTGACAAACTCTCAAAAACTTTCAGCTTGGAGGAAATCCTACAATATGTATTCACCATTATCTTACTCAGTTCAGCAATGTGGCTCATCCGCATTGCTTCCCGCATCTGGCTGTTTGGAGTCGGGCGTCAGGTGGAATTTGACCTGAAACAGCGGATTTTTGAACACTTACTCAAACTGGAGCCGTCTTATTTCGCCAGCAACACCGCTGGGGATTTGATTAGTCGGGCTACTAGTGATGTGGATAATATCAGGCGGTTGTTGGGTTTTGCCGTGTTAAGTTTGGCAAATACTTTGTTTGCCTACGCTATGACTTTGCCAGTGATGTTGACAATTAGTGTCGATCTCACATTAGCCTCCCTGGCAGTGTATCCCTTGATGTTCTTTTTGGTGCATCTGTTTAGCGATCACTTACGCAAACAACAAACAGTAGTCCAAGAGCAACTCTCTGAGATTAGTGAACTCATCCAAGAAGATATCAGCGGCATAGCTCAGATTAAAATCTATGCCCAAGAAGAAAACGAGCGTCGAGCTTTCACCCAGAAAAATCAACAGCTATTAACGGCTAACCTGCAACTGGCAAAAAGCCGCAATACGCTGTTTCCCATGATTGGCGGGTTAGCTAATCTCAGTTCGCTGGTGATTATCTGGCTAGGGACAACGCGGATATCTGCTGGAACCCTTGCCATTGGTGACTTTCTGGCACTTTTAATTTATGTGGAGCGTCTAGTTTTTCCCACCGCCTTGCTGGGATTCACAATTACCGCCTACCAACGGGGTGAAGTGAGTATTGATCGCCTAGACTCCATTTTCAGTGTGACACCAAAAATCCGAGATGCAGCTGATGCCATACATCTGTCACCAGACGCAGTTAAAGGGGAACTGAGAGCGAAAAATCTCAGTTACACCTTCCCAGGCGCCACCAGCCCAGCTTTAGACAATGTCAACTTTACGATCGCTCCTGGGGAATTGGTGGCAATTGTCGGCACTATTGGTGCTGGTAAATCAACTTTGGCTAATGCTTTACCACGCTTGTTAGATATTCAGGCAGGGCAGTTGTTTTTGGATGGGTTGGATATTACAAAGATCGCCCTGGCAGATTTACGCGGTGCGATCGCCTATGTGCCTCAAGATAGTTTTCTGTTCAGCACCACAATTAAAAATAATATCCGTTACGGCGACCCAGTCAGCGACCAAGAAAATGTGGAATCTGTAGCCAAACTAGCCCAAATTGACCCAGAAATTAGCAATTTTCCCCAGCAATATGAGACTCTCGTGGGTGAACGTGGTATTACTCTTTCTGGCGGTCAGCGGCAACGTACAGCTTTGGCTAGGGCTATGCTCATTGAAGCCCCAATCCTAATTTTGGATGATGCCCTGTCTAGTGTGGATAATCAAACAGCTACACAAATCTTAAAAAATATTTCTAGTGACAAACAAAACAAAACCGTCATTTTTATTACTCATCAACTATCTGCTGCTGCCACGGCTGATCGGATTTTTGTCATGTCTAATGGAAAGATTGCCCAGATAGGTAATCATTTAGAACTTGTACAACAACCAGGGCTTTATAAAACTTTGTGGAGTCAGCATCAAGTAGAAGAATTACTGCGATGAACTACCCATCCCTCAACGAAGTAGGGATGGGTTTCTACAACCACCCCAGTAGAGTTGGTTTTGTCTCAAGAGAAAACAGCGACGTACCGCAGGCTACCGCAGAGGATACTTCCGCTCTTGGCCTTCCGAACAGTCTCTCCGTCAAGATTCGGGTAGGAAGAAGCTTTGATGGGGCTTTACAAAACTATATGAAGCCATTGTGAGATTTAAAATTATGACTGGGTTAGTTTTTTTGGGGATTGGGGTATTATAAATAACCCATAAACAATCATTCGACATCAAAGATGTTCAAAATTGAATTATCAAAGTCTTCTAATTCAGGGGAATTTTCCGCCCCTGAGTTACAGCATCGTCATATCGGGGCGATCGCAGCTTTAGTCTTAATTAGCCTACTGAGTTCATTGGCTGGTTCGCCGACTTACCACACGATCTCTAACTGCTGGGAGGCGTTTATTTGGGGAATAGCAGATCCAGTCATCAGGTTGGATCGTTTGGCGCTGATTGTGGCTATTGGCTTGCTGTCTGCTGGTGTGGTTCGTGGAACTTGGGTAACTGCATCTTTTGTGATTGCCGCACTCTTCGGCACAGTAATTTATCTATCCCCAATATACTTACCAGGTATTCAAATAGCGATCGCTATTTCCACCATTGCCTTTGGCGCTATGCTAGTGATACCCACTCAACTAAACTGGGTAGCCTTCGCCGTGCTAAGTGCCATTGCTGGTTTGTTTCAGGGTTACGCTAATGGTGAATCCGCTATGGGGCTAGGAATGGTGACATTAGTTACCTATTTCATAGGCGTTACCTTAACTCAGTTTGCGATCGTCATGAGTGCAAGAGAAATTGGCATTATTTTCAGCAAAGGAAAAAATCACCAAGGGTTGTTCAGCAAAACTCGTCTTGCTGGTTTAGCTTTTTGTACTATCGGCATCGTATTTTTGGGTAATTAGCTCATCTAAGCTAAAAAAATCCTGTTAGTGTCGTTTTTTCAATTTTGATAATGGCTAATGGGTAATTTATTTCGGACAATAATTTCCACAATTACCCCTTTGGCTTTTTATGTTTAAAAAGCTCTGATAAGTCATAAAATTACTTACACAGTTTTCTCGAACAACAAGTCTTAAACAATTAAAATTTAAGAATTAAAAATTCAAGACTGTTACCGACGGGGATTTCAACCAAATTTCTTTTTAATAAATTTAATCTCACTAAAATCAACAAAACCGATCATCCGTAAGATGGCAACTTAACCCAAATCTGTTCATCAGGAATACATACTAATATAAGTTGTTACTAAATATATCCTAGTGGCGAAGCTATAACTAATATTTCAAAAATATCTAAGTAGCAAGTGAAACTAAGATGCAAAAGATAACTTTTATGAGCAAAAGCAGCAGACAAATTGTTGCATAGTGAACAATATCTCTAGGGGTGTATGAAAGCACCAAAAAACAAAATTACAAATAGTATCATTATGACAGAAGCTATTGGGTTCTCTTACTGGTCTTAATTTTTTTAATCTATATTAGCGGTATTACTATGATGTTTTCTCAAAATTGGGGTGGTAAAGAAATGATTTCCGCAGGCGTCGAAGTTAAAATAAATCGATTGGAATCAATTGTTGAGCAAATTGGGGAAGCAGTACTCTCTACAACTGAAACAATTGAACGTCTGGCTGAAAGATTGGAAACTCTCAGTCTGCAAATCGAAGCCCAAGGAAAGCAGGTACAGCAGCAGGGTTATCAAATTTTTGCCTTGTGTGACGCTGTACAGAGCCTTGCTGAATCTCAGGATGATTCACTGCAACAACTCAGCCAATTGACACAAACCCTAGACAAGCTGACATCCCTGATTCAAGGTGCCGATGACGAACTGTGAGTTATGTCTATTAAACCCTTAACAGAGTTACCGCAATATTCCCAGAAAAACAGACATCTACATCACTGCCAGGAGTGCGCGATCGCAAGCCATATTCCCCTACATAATAAAAATCATCGCCTTCAATGCGATAGTTGACAGGCAAAGGTTTGGTACAAGGTTGGCAAAACACCACATCAGGATCAGCTTCTCCTGGTAGCAAATGCGGTAGATTCACATTCCAGAAACTTCCTGGTTCTAGCGAACGCTGAAGTAAGTCAGCTAAAACTTCAGATGTCCATCGAGCAGCCAAATCCCAATCATAATTTAGCTTGCCTTTGCGATAGTGAGAAATCGCAACTCCCGGAATACCATGCATTGCTGCTTCCCGCACAGCAGCCACAGTACCGGAAATGTAAGCATCTACTCCCAGGTTACCACCAGCGTTAATGCCCGATAGCACAAATTCGACATCTTGGCAGATATGGGTTAATGCAATTCTGACACAATCAGCGGGTGTACCTGCGATCGCGTAGCGCTCCGCAGAAATCGCATACTCAACCTCTGAACGTCGCTGGAGGTTGATGGGGCCAGTGGTAGTGACTTGATGCCCACAGCCAGACTGATGATCTTGTGGTGCCGCAATAATCACATTTTTGCCATTTACAGCCTTTAGTAGTGCTTGAATACCGGGGGCATCGATGCCGTCGTCGTTAGTTAAAATTAGGGTCATATATAGCAAGAAATATCTGCAAATATATCATTGTAAACTTAGTTGTACCGATTCAAGTTCCCCGATTTTCGCAGATTTAGCTCTTGCGCTAAAATATAACGTAGCAGCACAGATAATAGTGAAAATGCTTGCTACTTATTCTCAATAACCTGTTTATAGTTTGAGGTTAAGACAGTTTTGAATGGAAAATATATGCGCTCTCAACTTTCAGCAATGCTAGATAGAAACCAGATTGCAACTACAGCGACTAGGTTTCTAGCTTTAACTTATGCTTATTCAGCAAAGGAATTGCCAGCGATTATGGATGATTATCTCAGTAAGTTACCAGGTGGTGAAGCATGACACAAGAATTAATCGACTTAAAAAATAGTATCTTAGAAGGACGTTATGCAGATGCCTTGGTAATAGTTGATGAATTAGAAGGCATGAGTACAAAAGCTATTCTACGGCAGATTAAATCTTATTTAAGGATTTTGTTGATACATTTAATTAAAAATCACTTAGAACTGCGATTAACAAATTCTTGGGCTGCTTCCATTCGCAATGCAATCCGTGAAATTAAAGAAGCAAATTTCAAAGATAATAAAAATTCTTACTACATCAATCAAGATGAATGGGAGATTTTTATAGAAGAAGAAGTTATTGAAGATGCTATAGCTGATGCAAGTCTGGAAGTTATGAATGGTGTATATAGTCAATTTCAACTTGCAGAAATTGTTGATAGAACTCAGTTAATGCAGACAGCATTGAGTTTTTTGACTTTGACATATTCCCAGTCAGCCAAAAATTTGCCGGCGGCTGTAGCGGAAGTTTTAATGCAGTTACCAGGTGGTGAAGATTGGAAGTTAGGAAGAAGAGGAGATTAATATTTTTGGTTTCGCCCTAAGTCGAGGCAAAGATGTTACGTGTTAAATTTGGATTATTACATTCAAGTCTTGCAGGAAATACAAATGACAGCAGATACTACTGTAAAATATCAAATTCTCAAGGCAGTGGAGGAAATGCCACAGGAAGTTACTTTTGAAGAAGTAATGGAACATCTTTATTTTCTATATAAGGTTAATCGAGGTTTGCAACAATTCCAGTCTGGTAATATCGTGTCACATGAAGAAGCCAAAAAGCAGATTAAGACATGGCACGAGTAAACTGGACAAGTCAGGCTTTAGCTGATTTAGAGGCAATTGGTGATTTTATTTCACGAGATGCACCAAGTTTTGCTCAAGTATTTGTAAATCGGGCATTTCAGGCTGTAGAACGGCTAGAAAACTTTCCATATTTGGGGCGTCTTGTGCCGGAAATCAGTCAAGATAATATTAGAGAGATTATTTTTGGTAGTTACAGAATTGTATATCAAGTGAACAATTAAGCAGTAAATATTCTCACGATTTTCCATTCATCCAGACAGCTTAAACAGTCTGATTTACCTAGCGAATTAGGTGAATAAACCACAACTTATAAAACACTAAAAGCCTGTAGGTGTAAGTAGAATATAAAAGTAAAAATTTATTGTTGGGTTTCGGTTCTCAAACGCCATTTAGAGGAAACGGGGGAAAATACGCAGGTTTGTGGGTTCAAAAAGTGGAAATGCAAGTTTAGCGATGTCCAATTATTGGAAATATTTGATAAACTAACCAACCTAAGCCTAACCCTAACCAGGAAGTTACCAGCAAAATTAGAAGTCTATGGGATTTGCTGAAAGACTTTTTTAACTCCTCCCAAGCCGAAGTCAAAGCCGAAGCCGAAGCCAAAGCCAAAACCAAAGTCGAAGCCAAAGACCAAAACCAATTCCAAGCCAAATCCGAAGCTGAAACCAAAGCCCAATCAGAAACAAAAGCCCCAGCCCAATTTGAAAGCAAAGCGAAAAACATAAACAAAGCCAAAGCCGAAGTCCCAGCCCAATCCGAAGCAGAAGCCAAAACCAAAGCAAAACCCCAAGCCAAAACCCAAGCCAAAGCCCAGTCCCAAGGTGCTGAAAAAAAGCCCATTGCTGAATAAGCTAAAACAACTCCTGATAACCTACCCCAAGGTATATTATCGAGGATTGGCTTTTGTCGGTGAGAAGGTATTTTGGGCACAACTGAAGTAGTTATAAATTTAGGAGTATGTGCTGTGCTTGGTAAGTAATCCCAAAACCACCTTCTCCCAGTTTTTCTTTGATAACGTATTTGTCACCCTGTAGTTTATGCCCAGCTTGCCAAACCATGATTTATGGTGCCAAAATACTTAGGTACATTTTGGCACAATCAGTAACATTAAACCAAATTTTAGACGAATATGGTTTAACCGAAAATCCCTGTAAACTGTAAATTGGGCAAAATTATTTTTGGTCGCAGCTGATGGTTGCAGTAGCAAACTGGACAGGATAGCTGAAACTTGCCGATGAATAAAACCGTAAATAAGATGATTTTGACCTCAGTTGTGTAGTATTTTGAGTGCAAGTCTGTCTTAGGATTCATCCCATGCAACGGCTACTCAAGCAATTATTTAGTAGTAAAACATACCTTATCCGGCTAATTGTCCCCTTAGTGGCAATGATGATCACAGCTGCGATATTTGCCCCACCCACCTTAGCCACTGGTGTGTATCAAATACCCAATCTCGCAGCAGACACCTGGATTGTAGATCAAGGTGAAATCATCAGCCGTTTAAATGAAGGTCAGATTAGCAGCGCCTTTGCGGATTTGGCCAAGCAAACTGGCAATGAAGTCAGAATCGTCACCATACGTCGCCTTGACTACGGTGAAACACCGCAAACTTTCACCAAAGCGCTGTTTGAAAAATGGTTCCCGACAAAAGAAGTGCAAGCCAATCAAACCTTGTTGGTGATTGACACAGTTACTAATGGTAGCGCCATTATTACTGGTGATAAAGTCAAGTCTGTGCTGACTGATGCGATCGCCGAAAGTGTCGCTTCAGAAACCTTGAGTGTGCCATTGCGGAACGGGAACAAATACAATCAGGCATTTCTAGATGTACGCGATCGCATAGTTGCCGTCCTCTCTGGCAAACCTGATCCCGGCCCACCCCAAATAATTGAAACTGTTCAGGTAGAAGGCACATTCAAAAAAGCCGAAGAAACCGACCAAAGTAACGCTACTGCTTGGGTAGTAGGACTGTTAATAGCCGCCACCGTGATTCCAATGGCGACTTACTACATCTACCTAGCGATTCAACCATCATCTGAGGGGTAATGGGGATTGGGGATTGGGTACTAGGTACTGGGTACTTAACAACTTATGGCCAATTACTCATTCCCCACATTTAGCGATGGTGTATGTTTTTGCTGAAAGGTTCAAATTATCAAGTCAGGTAGGGTGCAAAAAAATATGCCAAATAATGACACACCCCAAGATTGGGGTTATTTACTAACAGGAAGAGTTAGTGAAAACTTAATTCGTAGGTTAGAAGGAGAAGAAGCCTTAAATAATTATAGTCAAAATTGGCAACTACATGAACGGGCAAACGAACTCATTTTAGCTCTTTTAGGAGTAGATAATGCTTTAGAAAGATTACCTCATCATCCTTTATTGCGTCCTTTAAGAGAAGGAGATACTAAACATAGCGATGGACAATCTTTTTTACAACATCGGGTAGTTGACAGATGGCGAGAAAATACAGCTAAAGATTGTGAAAATCAATTGCTACCAAAAATCAAAATCGTCCAAGGGCTTCTTCCGTTATTAAGCAATTTAGACCGATTTACAGCTTATATTGAAATTGAAAAAAGCTTTCCTACCAAAGGGCTACTTTAGTAGCCGAGGGTAAACCTCAAAAAGAAATAGGAATAATTACTTTTTATGGCGCACAATTAAGAAAAATTAGGGCGCAAATTACTAATTACAATTTTCCTAATCTTAATATTCGCACGGGAACAGTTGATGAATTTCAAGGGATGGAAAAGTCTGTGATTATTGTAAGTATGGTTCGGAATAATTATCATAGTAATATTGGCTTTGCTAGGACACCCGAACGAGTTAATGTAGCTTTTTCTCGTGCTAAAGAATTACTTATAATTTTGGGATGCCATGATTTATTTACAAGCAATGTTATCTATAGTGAAGTTTCCAAAGTGGTGGCACGCTATCAAGGTTTTGTTGATGAAAATTTATGCAGACAAGAACCATGACTATAAATACTCAGTTAACAACTTTAGCAAAAAATATAGAAGAAACATATTCTGCTTCTGTTTTGGCTGCTGATTATTTTCGTTATGACATCCATCAAACTAAGGTAAAACTGACTATCAGTGAACCTCGTGAAGTTGATGTTTTTGAAGAGTTTGTGCTTCAATGTGCTATTGATATTAATAATCCATCAACATCTGTTGAGTAAATAGCTAATATGCTCTGCATAGATCCCATATTTATTAGTGATACTACTACAAAACTTCAAGAGTATGGGGCTTTAACTGTTAATTCAGACTCTCAAATTCAGGTTAATTCTTCTGCTCAAGAGTTGTTTAACAGTTCTAATTCTATCTTAGAGCCGACTTCTACTAAAGATGCTTATTATATTGATGATCCTTTTGAAGGAAGAAAAATTAAAACAGAATCTATAGTTAATGCACCTCAATATTTGGTTTGCTTAAGTGATTATTTTGAGATTAGCCAGGATATTCAACAAATAGAAGATTTTACATTACTAGAAATACAAGAAATCATTCAATCATCAAATTTTATTGTTACAGGCAATAAAAAAGTAACCGGATTTAACTTTATTGATAGAACAACACAAGCCAGAAGAAAGACAACTATTTTCGTTATTCAAACTAATGAAATACAATTCTTAGTTCAGGAACAAGAGTTACAATATCTCTCTGATGTCTTAACCCAACTCAGTGAAAAAGGAAAATTGGATTGGGAAGACCTTTTTTCTCAACAACCACCTGCTTGTCTGTATCCTTCAGCTTTAATTCGTTCTGATGCTACTGAAGCTCAAGCGATTAAGGATTTCGTAGCAGAAAGAGAAATTGAACATTTAGTTCATTTTACGTCTATTGAAAACTTATATGGTATTTGTTTGCAAGGTGCTGTGCTTGCTAATACAAAGTTACGAGAGCTTAAGTGCCAATATAACCAAATTGATCCTCTAAGAATAGATAGAAAACTAGAATATGTTTTTTGTAGTGTTACTTACTATAATTTCCTGTATCACTATTTAATTAGTTCTAAAAGTTCATGTTGGGTTTTACTTTACATTCGGACTGACTATATGTGGAAAGATAAGACACTATTTTGCGAAACTAATGCAGCTACTGATCGGGGCATTCATTTAGGGAAAGGATTACATAAGTTACAAAGTTTGTTTGCACCCCAGGTTGATGCTAGGAGAGGAACACAAACAAGAATTAATAAGCCAAAAAACTTGCCTACTAACATTCAAGCGGAAGTTTTAGTATATGAAAGTATTACTTTAGATGATGTAATTGCAATCGTCGTCAAAAACAGTCTGGATGTTAAAAAAGTGCGTGATGCAGGTTGGGAAGGTGAGATTCAAGTGCGCCCTAATTTATTTCAGCCTAAGTTTGATTGGATTTAAAACAATTAAATTTCAATCAATAAAATTAATTAAGTTACACAAAAATTCACATTTCTGATTGAGTAGGGGAAGGGGAGATTGGGAGGTTCATCATGGAAGCATCCAATTTTTGGAAAAATCTGTCTAGTCTTGATGAATGGAAATCGCGGCTACACAGGAAAAAACCATCTTTCCTTTCGGAACGCGACGCGATCGCGGTTTTCAAATCCTTTGAGTCTACGCAGACGAATTTACTTCGTGTAGCCGCGATTACTAGAGTACTGAGATACTCCCGTTCATAGCCCAGTTCCCAGTCCCCATTACCCTAATCTTGGATGTACTCTTGCCCTGTCACTAAAGCCACTTCGGCTCGGACAAATTCTCGGCCTAAATAGCTGGCATGATCTAATAAGGTAACAGGACAGGGCTGAGTTTTTTCAAAAATCTGCACACAAAGTTCCTTCGCTGTTCTCCCACTAAACACTGTTTCGTGAGTTCTCTCTACCTTTCCCCGTGCAGGAATGACTTTCCCCGTTTCTGGATCGACAGCTAAACCGCGATCGTCAATCACATTTGTGAAATGCTTGGCATAAATTAACCGCGCATTCCGATCCAAGTAAATAATGAAATATCCACCGGGGTCAAGATCAATATGACGCTGGGAAAGCTTGTTATCAATCGCCGCCAAATCTACAACCATCAAATCCATAAGTTTTCTCAAAAGCAAAATTATTTCATTAACGTTTTACCTTACATTTTCAAGTGTAGTTTGTACATTCCTCTATTTATTGCCAATCTTGGTATTTTACGCATCGCGTTGACTAAAGGGCAACTCTGCATTCATCGCCTCAATCTCTTGTTGTTCCAGTTGATTCACCTCATTGATATAAGGGCGTAAGATTTGTCCTAAACGATTATTGTAAAAACGGTGCAGACTATAATTCGGCATCGCCGGAAAACCGCGCCGTTTCTTGTGGCGTCCACCAGCACCAGGGTCAAAAGTTTGGATACCATTCGCGATCGCCCATTCAATTGGCGCGTAATAGCAAGCATCAAAATGCAAGCAATCTATTTCTTGAAAACTACCCCAATAGCGCCCATATAGTTTGTCACCCTTAAATAGACAAAAAGACATCCCTACAGGCTGGCGGTCATCTTGCTCGCTGTATGCGCCAATCAACAACACCCGATGACGATAATTAGCGTCTAGCTGGTCAAAAAAACTTTTTGTCAGGTACTTGCTACCCCACCAGCCAAATTTATCACAGGTATCAGCATAAAATTGGTACATCAAAGGAAACAGCGATCGAGGAATTTCATCACCAGTTAGCGGTTGCAATCGTAAACCTGCCTTAGACACAGCTTTACGCTCTCGCTTAATATTGCGTCGCTGGTTGGCATTGAACACTGTCAAGTAGTCATCAAAAGTCTGAAACCCAGCATTCTCCCAGATATAGCTATGGTGCAGCCACGGAACAAAACCCTGCCGTTCTAAAACAGGACGCCATTCGGGATCAACATAGAGAAAATGACAGCCAGAAATGCCATTTTTTAGGCAAAAAGAGTCAATTTCATGCAGCAGTATAGCTGTGATTTCATCCTCATCTTCCCCAGAAGCAATTAAGAAACGATAGCCTTCGGCGGGAGTAAATGGCGTCATTCCCAACAGTTTTGGGTAATACTCTACTCCGATGCGAGAGGCTAATTCTGCCCACTGTTGATCAAAGACAAATTCACCATAACTATGCCCTTTAAGATAAAGTGGGGCGGCAGCAATTAGTGATCGATCTCGCCACAACGTCAAGTGATTTGGTAACCAGCCAGTTTTGGCTGTAGCACTGTGGGAGATTTCGAGATTGTTCAGCCACTCCCATTCTAAAAATGGGGTTTTTAGTGGCATAGCCAAAGCATCCCAGGCATTTTGGGGTACTTCAACGATTTTGTTTGTCCAAACAACAGAATAACGAGGCTTGAGTGGTTTTACCATCGTCTGGTTAAGATACAAAAGTTAGCGAAAGCTCTATTTAGAGTAATCTAAGACAACTGGTCATTGCCGCCGATAGTGCAAAAACACTTCTTCCTCCACTGTTTGAACTTCTAGTAGTTGCAACTTGGGAGCTAAATGGGATAAAAATCCTTGCCCTTCTACAGGTGTAGGTGCTGCTGCACCACCTAAAATGAGCGGACAGATAGTCAACCAGAATTCATCAATTAAATCAGATTCCACCATAGAAGCGACTAATTGACCTCCACCCAAGACCGCTAGGCGTGTTATCTGTAGAGATGCCAGGTGTTGTAGAGCAGCGACAAGGTCAATTTTTCCCGTTGGTGTTTCAAAAACCAGAATCTGCTCAAATTCTGGAGGGTACTCCTGTGCGGAAGTTGTCCCTGTTGTAGGCGGCACGCCTTCCCGCAAGTTAGGAATTGACCGTAAGCGTTTTTGCCAGAAAATTGCCCCTGCTGTTGTCGTCAGCAACCAGCGTCTCACAGGTTGCCTGAAGAAGTTAATTTCCGGATTGAGGTTGCCAGAGTGCGAAATTACTATATGAACTGGCTGGTTTGGCTTACCTTCCTGTGTACGTTGCTGTAGCAGTGTTGGCTGTGATACGGTGATTGTTGTACCGTAGCCACGGAGAGTACCAGCACCAAATAAAACGGCATCAGAGGCAGCGATTTGCTTTTCCAGGTGTGCTTTATCAGCCCCTGAGCCAAACCGAGCAGGCGATCGCCTAAAATCTGCTATTTTACCATCTGCACTCATTGCCAAAACAACTGTGGTATGAGGACGATGTTGCTCCATAAAGTTAGGTTTGATAGTTTTGTTATTTTCCTTGCTAGTACAGCACGGCGTAAATAAACCACCCATTCCAAATCAATGAAACGCTTACGCTGTATTCATTTTGAATTTTGAATTTTGAATTTTGAATTCCGCCCTGCGGTACTAGTCTGTTGATCTTAAATAAATTTCTGCCTGCAAGTTACTGTTTACGAATTTGATTCCTGTATTCATATGCAACACGAGTTGCTTTTACATCTACCATCTATGAGTTTTGGTATACCATGTTTCTTTCTGCATAATGGCAATTTGATACTTTTAAAAAGTTACAATGAAGTAGTGATAACTTAATAAAATGTCTCATTTAGCCCGTCTAATTGCATATTGTTGCTGTTGTGGTTTGCAGATGCGAAGTGAGACACTCGATGGCTAAGTCTCGTCAATCATCCTTTCGTCGAATTTTAGTAACAAGAATATTAATTCTGTTTGTCCCAGTTTTATTTATAGGGGAAATTGTCGCCTTGAATAAGGCACGCTCTAGTCTATTGAAAACTGCCCGGCAAAACTTAACAGAAAGCGCCATCAACAAAGGTGATAAAATTATCGATGCTATCGCGGCGCTAAGAAGCAACTTGCTCAGTGCCAGTCAAACAAAAGTCATTCAGTCAGGTTCGCCAGCAAAAGCCCAAAAATTTCTCACTCAGTTAGCGGAAACACTACCAACCAAAATTGATTGCATTCAATTAACAAATCTACAAAAAGGCAACATCATTGCCAGTAGTTGTGGCGACACAAGAATTGGTGAATTGAGAGAATCTTTGTCTAGTGATGACGTTAATATCAAAGCAATATTACCGCCAAAAGCCGGAACAACTGGCAAGAGAGATCCACAAAATCAACTGCAATTCCTTTTGTCTGTGCCAGTCTACAGTCGCAGTGGGGATTTGGCTTATGTCTTAAGTCTTCAGACCGCATTGCACCAACAAATTACAAATCAGCCAGGGTCACTCACCGGCTCTACGGTAATAATTGCTGAAGATGGTACAATTTTGCTTCATCCTTTGGCAGACCGAGTGGGTACTAATATCCAAAATCATCCGGATGCTGACCGACTGAAAAGCATTGTTAAAAAAGCGATCGCTGGGCAAAGCGATTCTATACATTTGTATTTTACAGATGGTAAAGAATTAGTTGCTGGCTATACGGCTATTGTCAATCCTATGACACAACAGCGGCAGCAAAAATGGATCATTTTAGCTGTAACGAGTGTGGAAAATGCCCTGTTTGGTTTAGAGGAAATCAAACTTATCCTCATTGTTTTAACAGTTGGCTTAATTGGCGCAAGTTTGTTGGCATCGCTGTATCTAGCTCCTTACCTGGCACGTCCTGTAGAAGAATTACGAGACTACGCTTTGAATATTCACAGCCACCACAGCGCACAACCAATTCCCCACAACTTCAAAATCCGGGAGTTCAATCAACTAGCACAAGCACTAGACCAGATGGTTGAGCGACTCAAGGCTTGGGCAGAAGAACTAGAAATAGCTTGGAAAGAAGCAAAAACTGCCAATCAAATTAAAAGTCAGTTTTTAGCTACAACTTCTCATGAATTGAGAAACCCACTAAATATCATTATTAACTGTGTTCGCCTAGTTGAGGAGGGCTTGTGTGATAACCGGGAAGAAGAAATGGAATTCCTCAAGCGTGCCGATGAAACAGCGATTCACTTGTTAGGCATTATCAATGAGTTACTAGACATTTCTAAAATTGAAGCGGGAAAACTCTCAGTAGTCACAGAACCTATTGATTTACGACAAATACTGTTAGAGGTAATTAATTTACAGTCGGTTAATGTTCAGCAAAAGGGTTTGCAACTCAAATGTGAGCTAGGTAGTGAACGGATACCAATTAAGGCAGATGGGGCAAAACTCAAGCAGGTGCTGATTAATATCATCGGCAATGCCACTAAATTCACCGACGAAGGAAGCATCGCAATTTGTACAGAAATTCACCAAGTTGATGGTAAATCTCAAGTGATGGTTTCTATTAAAGATACAGGTGTAGGCGTTGATCCTGCCCAGCAGCACAAACTATTTCGCCCCTTTGTGATGGTGAATGACACAAGCACACGCAAGTTTGAGGGTACCGGATTAGGACTAGCAATTTCCCGGAACTTAATCGAACTTATGGGAGGTAAAATTAATCTTGAGAGTGGGGGTTTGCATCAAGGTACGACAGTGCTGATTGTATTACCTTTGATTGATATCTCTCTGTTACCTACTTCAGAAGAACAAGGGGAGGGGACAAGGGGAAGCCGCTACTCTAAAGGGCGGGAAGAGCCACCTTTGGGGATTTACGGTTCTTCAAAAGCAGTGGTAGATGAAGAGAAAGGAGAAACTTGCGACGTGAGTTTCCCGCCCCAACCAAGCATCATTCCCAGCTTTCCCAAAGGAGAAGCTTGTGTTAATGGGACATCTGAAAGGTGAATCATCTTACAGCAATACCCGGTAAGCGTAAAGCTCAGTGGCTTCAGAGAAAGAGATATAAGCGACACGGGTGGTTTTAACCGCCTTCAATTTTATGCTACCAAGTATTGACAATCTTACGCCGGGAGTTGTAGTATAAGATTAGAGGTAGAGAGATGCTAGTTTTTGAGTTTAAGGTTTACGGGAAATCAGTTCAGCTAACAGCAATAGATGATGCAATTCGGACTGCACAATTCATTCGTAATAGCTGTGTTCGGCTATGGATAGATGTTTTGGATACAGGCAAAAACGACTTGCAGAAATATTGTGCTGTCTTAGCGGCTAATTTTCCATTTGCTAATGAACTCAATTCAATGGCTAGACAAGCTAGTGCAGAAAGAGCATGGGCTTCTATCTCTCGGTTTTATGATAATTGCAAGAAGAATATTCCTGGTTTAAAGGGATATCCTCAATTCCAAAAAGATTGTCGTTCTGTTGAATACAAAACATCAGGATGGAAGCTTGCTTCGGATCGTAAATCCATCACTTTTACTGACAAAAAAGGTATTGGCAGATTAAAAATCAAGGGGACTCGTGACCTTCATTTCTACCAAATCAACCAAATTAAACGGGTAAGATTGGTAAAACGGGCTGATGGTTATTATTGTCAATTTTGTATTGATGTTATCCGTCAAGAAAACATAGAACCATCTGGTAACACTATTGGATTGGATGTAGGATTAAAAGAATACTACACCGATTCCAATGGCGTAATGATTGAGAATCCTAAGTTTCTTCGTGAAGGAGAAAAGGTTCTTAAACGTTCACAACGTCGCGTTTCTAGAAAAGTCAAAGGGTCAAAAAATCGAGGCAAAGCTAGACAGATTTTAGGAAAACGCCACCTCAAAATAAGTAGGCAACGTAAAGACCATGCTGTGAAATTAGCACGGTGCGTAGTTCAGTCTAACGACTTGATAGCCTACGTAGGCGCTTCGCCGTGCCGAAGGCTAGATTTGAGGATTAAAAATTTGGTGAAAAATCATTGTCTAGCTAAGTCCATTAATGACGTATCTTGGTATCAGTTTCGTGTCTGGCTTGAATACTTTGCCAAAGTGTTCAAGAAAGTCACGGTGGCGGTTAATCCGCAATATACTAGCCAGGAATGCTCTAGCTGCGGTGAAATTGTTAAGAAAACCTTATCCACCAGAACCCACGTTTGTCAGTGTGGGTGCATCATGGATAGGGACGAAAACGCAGCTAGAAATATCCTTAGTCGAGGATTGAGTACCGTAGGGCATATGGGAACTTTTGCGCTAGACGCAAGCAACGCTTTAGGAGACAAGACCTCTATTCAGGTTGGAGAAATCCTATCTGAGTAAGTCATGTCTTTGATTAAAGAATCTCAGCGGCTGTCTTCCCTGAGAGTGTCAAAGCGTTTGATGTGTTAAGTTCAGAAAAATAGGCTTACCGCCCTGGTTTAAGGATGCTGTCAAAGCGGCAAGAATTTCCACTAAGTCTGTACCTACCCGGCCTGAGGAAATCACTGGGGGAACATTCTGGAGGATAGAGACAACAAAGCGATCGCAAACCCGCTGCAATGGTTCACCTGTTTTTATCTCCAGCACCTCTTGTCGTTGATTCACAGGCATAAATTGATTCCCCTGTTGTGCAAACTCACCATGTAGCAAGGTTAAAGGCGACGAGGGAGACATCTCATCAAAAATCAAGCTACCTAAGCTACCCACAATCCCTAATCGTCTCTGTTTATCTGGATTGAGCCAGCACAGGTGAATATATGCTTGAAAGCCATCTGCATATGTCAGCGTCACCCAAACTAAATCAGCTAGAGGAGATTGGGGACTGGGAGCAGACAAGAAAGAGGCTTCTTCAAGAATTCCCCCTTGTAACCAAACCGTACCCGTTGCTTGCACTTTTACAGGTAACTGATTTAGCCAGTTGTTAAAGATGGCAATATCATGAATAGCTAAGTCCCACAGGGCATCAACATCCTGCCGGACAGGGCCTAAATGAGTGCGGGTAGCGTAGCCATAGCGTAAATCACCTAATTTACCCGCCTGAATTACAGCTTGTCCTCGCTCAACTGCTGGGTGAAATAGATAAGTGTGATCAACCATGAGTATCGAGTGTTGTTGCTCTGCTAATTGGCAAAGTTCCCGACATTCTACTGGGTTGAGAGTTAAGGGTTTTTCTGCCAAAACATGGTAACCCTGGTTGAGAGCATCCTTAATTAAGGCATAGTGGGTGGAAGCAGTTGTGGCAATTACCACCCCTGTTAGCCCCGGCACTTGCTTGAGAGCTTGCCACTCGGTTGTTAATAATATATTTTCATCTAAGTTAAATTGTTGTTTTACCGCTGCCAATCGTTCTGGATTGGGGTCTACTACCGCCACAACATTCACTTGGGGGTGTGCTAAAAAATTTCGCAGTAAATGCACTCCCCAACGTCCCACACCGATGACAGCAATTTTAGTTTTAGTCATTTGTCATTTGTTCCCTCTGCTTCCCCAGTAACCAGTTAAGGTTTTTCCTGTGCGCTAATTGCTAAAAAAGCTACTTTGGCGGCGGCCTGTTCAGCGGCTTTAATCGAGCGTCCCTTACCTTCTCCTAGCATTTTTTCATGTAACCACACTTGGGCGGCGAAACGCTCTTGAGTGTGGTGGGGTTGACTGACTTCGACAACCCGATATTCTGGTAAAACTTTAAATTGTGCTTGAGTCCATTCTTGTAGAGCAGCTTTGTAGTTCAGTCTGGCAGGATCAAGGCGAATTTCTGTCGCTAGCTTTTGGAAGTGGGGGTCTAGCCAAGGGCGAATTAGTTCTAGATTGTGAGTGCTTAAATAAAGCGCTCCTAAAACTGCTTCAAAAGCATCTGCCAGTCGTGACTCCTGACCAACTTGATCAGCAGTAGCACTGCCAGCGACCAGTAAGTATAGCTCTAAACCATATTCTCTGGCTAATTGGGCGAGAATGCGATCGCTCACTAATACCGAACGAATCGCCGCAAAATCACCCACCGGACAATCAGGATAATGTTTCCATAACACAATAGCAGCCACCAACCGCACCACCGCATCACCAACAAACTCCAACTGCTCATAATTTGCCGACTCGGACACAGTGGGATGAGTTAGCCCCAAATCCAGCAGTTGCCACTTTATCGGCGCATTTAGTGACAAACCTAACTTTTGGACTAAGCTTTCAAGTTGCCGCTGACGGCGAGGATAAACAGGAGACATTAAAAAGTGGGGGAGAATGGGCTAATAACTTTTAACTTAGCACTAAAGATAGAGTATAAATACAAGTGATTTTTTTGTTAAAAATCTTACTGTGTCAGCGTTCTCAGAACTTCAACTAGCTGCGGTATGTGAAAGAAAGCGATTCCTACGGAGCGCTTCGCTATCGCATACCCTACAATAAAAATATGAAACCAGAGATCAACCGATGGCGATCGCACAAATTGAAAGTCAGATTCGCTATGTCACCAATGTGGACGGAGAAACAACCGATGTACTCGTCCCCCTAGAACTTTGGCAACAGCTTATAAGTTCCATAAACTCTGATAACGCCAGTGGTTTAGCTTGGATTGATGAACAAGAGCCAAAAGCACAAATATTAGCTGATTTACAAGAGTCTGTGCGACAGGTTGCAGCAGCAGGACAAACTTACCCTGTTTCAGAGCTTTGGGACGATATTAACGCCTTTCAATTCCATCAAAAAAGGGATCGGTAGAGCCGTTAATAATTTGATATACTCATTTAATTAATCTAAAGATTGTCTGTAAACTGCAAATATAGTACTTTCCTTTATCCTGGCAATTTCATCTGGTGATCCTTCTATTAAGTATTTATCTAAGATAGACAAATCTTTGCGAGTACCAACTGCTTGAACACAAGCAGCAGCAATTTGTAGACCTTTTACTGTAGGATTGATTGCAAGCCAGTGATCAATAATCCCTAAAACGCGATTTTTAGGCTCGTGTCGTTTATTAAAATTTTCTAGCCAGCATTCAATGTGAAAATCACTATTAATTCGTGTTGCAATATCATCTAGTTCTTGCAGTAAATCATCATCTAAAGGATGGTAGCGTTTTCTATTTTCTTCACTCAATAAAGGTGCAATATATTGTTGGCTCCATTCTGGTATTTTAAGGGTTTGACATAATTCTGCACATTCCCAAAGATCAGATTGTCCTAAACGATCTAGATACGGCAATAAATTATTTAGATGCTGCTTAGTAAGTGGCTTTTTTTCTCCCAATTCGGCAAATTCATAATGACTGTGAATATGCTCAAGTATTTTGATGTCTTTTGGACATTGATTGATGGCAGCAGCAGCTAGGTCTAGACACTTTGGAGTGCCAATACATAAAGCAGACTGTATGAATAAGGGACTGTACATTAAATAATCCCAGTGCTTTACTAGCAAATTTTCTGCATCTTCTACACGTATTTTAATTAGTAGGCTAGAGAAAATACGATGTATATATTTATTTCCACCCAAAAAATCTTTTGAAATATCCTTTTTAAAAGTTTCTATACAATTGTCTACCATAAATAAAATTTCATCACACCACACATGATGAATATACTCTCCTTGTATTGTTTGCAACCTTGGTACGACACTGCGATCACCAAGTTTTATTCGCTTCTCTAATGCATATTCAAAAAGGATTGAATCAGATGTAATTCCTTGCATGACATCGATTTGTTCAAGTTCTGCTCCTGTAAGCCATAAGCGAAATGCTTGTATTTTTAAAGCTTCCTCACTAGCTGAATTGTCCCAAAGAAACTTTAATCTGTCTAGAGAAGCTTGTGATAGCTTACGCTTACTTATCGAAGAATTATCCCAGTTCTCAATGATGTTAAACATCAAGGTTGAAATATTTCCTGTACCAGCTAAACTTTTCTCAAGGTCAACAGCACCTTTTACAATAAACTCTATAACATCAGGTGTATCAATAAGGTCAACAATGCGTACAATATACCAATTTAATGATTTGTGTACATCGTACTGTAAAATTAGATATTTGATAACATGATCACGAATACCACGCGCTAGTGATCCACGCAGCATGTCAACGAAATAATTTTGAAATGATGAGCCGAATTGATTTTTTTCATCAGATAGATTAGCCCAATACTCCATTAGTGGGTCTAAAAGTTTTTTAGGCTCTGCACCACAACACCGCATGGAAGCCCAAATCGCTATAGGAAGAACTTGAGCCTTTTTTATAACAAGTTCCCAACAAGTTGCAATTTCATCTTCTAATTCGGTAAAACATAGAAAACCTGCTAGTGTTAAAGCACCTGCACGTTCTTCGTCAGTAACAATATCAGATTGTAATAGCTGTTTTAGTTCTACTAGAAACTTCTCCTTGTGGTAACGTTTCACCTGTTCTAGAGCTTGATCACGCCAAGGATCTTGTGTGAATGGTGCAAAATAGCGTTTATTTTCGTTAATACAGTAACGAACACCGCTCATAGTACAGCCATTCCGAAGACGAGCCAAAAGAACTAATCTATCTTTGGGAAAAGTTTCAGTTATTTCAAGTAATGCTGAAGATTCTGTTTCCCCTAAACTCCGACAGACTGCACTAAAAACTGATTCTGGAACTAAGCCAGTTGAGATACTACTATTTACCCACTTCATTACCTCTTCAATAATTAACTGATGATAATTGTTAGTAGGAGTACCAAAATCCCGAATTGCTTCTATTAATGCTAAAGGTAGGCGCTTTCCTAGTTCTCGCAGAAACTCTTGATTTTGTTGAGAACGAATAATGGCTTTACCAATTATTTCTGCATAGAATGGTTCCTCAAATATGTCAGAGTTTAAATTAGGGGTAGATAGCAACTTAATCATGCTCTCTACTAAGAGGGTCTCCTGAATGCGATCATGGCGAAAAACAAATTTGTCTTCTTGAATACTGCACAATTTCTTATGTCTAATTAACTCTCTTAAAGCATCTAAATCATCAGAAGATTCTTGTAACCAGTCTTTAATTTCTGTCCAAAGCGGGTAAAGTTTTCGCTTTGTTAACATATGAGTAACTAAGGTAGATAAAGCGGCTTGAGACTCATTGGCTAGAAATCTGCCTGAACTAGATAATTCCTCAATGGAAGTTGTAATAAATCGTTCAATTACATTTTCAGTTAAACTAGCCCATTCATTTATATGAGTGTTTGATAACAAGGAACCAAACAAGCCAATAAGTATAGGGTCATTTCCCAGCTTTACAGCTAAAGAACTAGCTTCCGTGCTTGTAATATCTACATTAGCTAATAAGGTAATAGCTCTAAGAGCTTCAATTCCTTCTGCTGTATTCATAAAGCCTATAAAAACTCGTTCTACCCAAGGTATTTCTTTGAAATCAGGACTGATGGGATTAGAAACTTTAGTCCATACGGGACAGACAACAAAACAGGGCGAAAATAAAGGCGGTAAATTAGATTCACCTGATGACTGCGGCTTTGACCAGTTGATAATGTTTTGTAAAACTCTTGTAGGATTATCTGCTCGGTTCACATCATCAACAACTAGTAATAGTCTTGAGCTTCGAGGAATAAGTTTCAGTGCATTGCTACCTGCATCAGGTTGTAAACTTGGATAAATACTTCTTAAAACTTTATCAAGGGCATTTTCCAGGGAAGTACATTCCTTGAGCAATTCATCAGATACCCACAAGCCATATCCCCCTGGTGCTAAATGTTTCTTCAGCATCTGATAAGCAGTTGCACTTTTGCCAGAACCAGATTCACCTATTAATAGTTGAATAGTGTAAGCGTTACTTTGTTTGCCTTTTTCAACTAGACTATCAACTTCACGATAAACCCAGCTATCAGGACTTGTTAAAAATCCTAATTGTTTTTCATAATTGGCTAAACTTTGCTTGCAAAGACTAAGTAGCAAAGACTCAGATAACATCTCAGCTTCAATACCAAGATACTTCTTGCGAAGCCAGTGACCCTCAGCATTATTATCTAAAAAGTCAGCTAAATACGATTGCTCACAGAACTCAACTTCAACTTCAAGTTCTTTAGCTTTCTCATATATTTTTGTTAGAAGTTCGAGGTCTAAACGTTGATTTGTAGTTAAAATGACTGTAAATTTAGCATCAGGAAACTTATGTCTATCATTCTGAGCTAGACGAGCAGCTTTTAATAAATCACCATCATCACTTTCAGAGGGGTTAGTTTTTCTATCGTTTTTAATTTGTTTAACTTTAGTGTGGTCATGTAACCACTTTTTTTCTAAACCATCTCTGTCTGTTGTCGTATGTGCCACATATAAAAAGCGCGTGGGAATACTTCCAGGAACTTGACAAAATCCGTCTACTGGCGACTTGATAGTTTCTCCCTGAGCATTCATACCAGTATGTATAATAGCTTCATAATCTTTGTTGCGTTTACGAAGTACTGAAGTTACTAAAAGCTCAAATTTTTCTCGCTCTGTGATTGCTTCGATTATTTCTGCTGTATTCAATTTCGTATTACCTAGTTAAGACTTATTTGTTTAATTGTAACCATTTTGACAATGGATTGGCAAACTAGGAATTTTTGCCTCCAATCAAAAACAACCTTAATTCCTTAACCCCCGCAACGCCAACAAAGCCACACCATAACCCGCTTCGTACCAAGGATAAATAACTTTCACAAAAGAAAAATATGGTCTTCAGTTCCCCTACTATGCAAAATTGTTTTGCTGTCTGCTAAAACCATTTTCTGGCAATGATATAAATAATTGAAATAAATATTTATCCAACAAAAAACGAACTATGGAAAATAAAACATCCACAGTTCGTTTGAAGAAAGAGTTAGTAGTAAGCCGGGTTCTGTTCTCTTGCGAGGGCAGTTATCTATCTGGGATGCCTGTTACCAGACACCTCTAGCGGCTCTCTTTTGACGGAACTGGTAAAAGACCAACCATAGTTCCTCTGGCCTTGCTCCCAACCGGGGTTTACCGAGCCAACGCCTCTCGACGCTGCTGGTGCGCTCTTACCGCACCTTTGCACCCTTACCAAATTGAATTAATTCAATTTGGCGGTATCTTTCTGTGGCACTATCCTCACGCTCGCACGCACTGGACGTTATCCAGCAAGTCTGGTCTTTCGGGAGCCCGGACTTTCCTCAAACCAGTCTTAATGACTGATCTGCAACCGCCTGCGCCAACTCTCTCCCTAATTCCAGTGTAAGCTTTGATAGTATTGTGTGTGCCGATCTGATTTACTTTTTTTTATTCCAAGGCAGGGCGTAAGTCCAGGGTAGTTTCTTAACGCTAAAGGGACAATTGATAATGCATAAGGGAGGGATATTCAAACCTGGAGCTATACCGGCACGCACCTCAGAGATTCTTAGCACCAGTTGAAGCGAAAAATCAAAAGTGCGTTTTTCGCTCATAAAGTCGTTATACATCTTCTTTTGTGGTGGCCCACCAGATTTCAGCTTGCCGATCGCAAGTAAGGGGCTATTTACTTTGTATGTTCCCGAATCTTTATCCCACTGGAAAACATCTTCTGCTGTAACCGTCTCTGAAAGTGTATTCTTGGGAGCAATCAAGCTAGGACTTTGGGGTACAGCTAAGTCGCGGGTTAAGTCTGGTGATTTACGAATCACTCGCCGCGATTGCTTACTCAAGTCACCTACTATAGAGCTATTATCCCAGTCAACGTATATTGCCAGATTCTCCGATTTATTTTCAATACTGAGCGACAATTCTTTCAGGTCATCAAGTGGATTTGACACACCAAATTTAAAAGAAATTCCCACATGATCTTGGAGATTTTGTTCTTTTAGTAGGTCATCGACGACTTTTTTCTTAAACTCATACTTAATTTTATCGTCGATGGATTCAACCATGCGATTAAAGGTGTAAGATAAGCCAATGATATAAAGCGTCAAAACAATTAAATTCTGGTCGCCATTTTTCATTACCATAACTCAGAATATAAACTCCACACGCTAATTTTTGCTCCGCTGATAGCTAATTTACCATCATTAATCACGCTTAACAGTTACCGAATTTGATAGCCACCCCCGTCGCCAAAAAAAGAATAACAGTCCCAGGGCGATTACCCCCATAAGAGCCAAGCAAATCGGGTAGCCCCAATACCAATTCAATTCAGGCATATTATATGGTGATTTTTCGGTATTGAAATTCATCCCATATATTCCAGCAACAAAAGTTAAGGGAATAAAGATTGATGAAACCACCGTCAGCACCTTCATAATTTCATTCATTTTATTACTCACCGCTGAAAGATAGACATCCATTAGTCCAGATGCCAGTTCGCGGTAAGTTTCCACCATGTCCATCACTTGCACCACATGGTCGTAGCAGTCTCGCAGATAAATTCGCACCTCATCACTAATAAGTTCACCGCTATCTCGAATCAAGGAATTAATCGCATCCCGTTGGGGCCAGATAGCACGACGCAGTTGCAGTAATTCTCGCCTAATTTGATATATTTGTTGTAGTGTTTGTGGGGTGGGTTTAACTATTACTTCTTCCTCTAACTCTTCTATGCGCTCCCCATAAAGCTCCAGCACTGGGAAAAAGCCATCAATGATTGCATCTAACAGAGCATAAGCTAAATAATCGGTTCCTTGCTTGCGGATGATGCCTTTACCTTTTTCAATTCGCACTCTTACTGCTTCAAAGCAATCATGCTCTGGTTCCTCTTGTACTGTGAGCAAATAATTTTTTCCCAATACTAAACTCACTTGCTCACTATAAAAACCACAAGTTTTTTCCTTGGGCACTACCATGCGGGCAATGATCAATAATTGGTCGTCAAAATCCTCTATTTTTGGACGTTCTGCCATATTGACCACGTCTTCTAAAACTAGAGGATGTAAATCAAAAACGTTACCCAAACTTTGTAAAATATCTCTATTTCCTAAACCCTGTACATCTACCCAAGAAATAGATTCTGTATCTAGATAGTTGACGCATTCCTCAGGGGTTGCTATTTGTTGACGGATAAAGTTAGTTTGGTTATAGTCAATCAAAAAAATCGTTGGATATTCGGCATCTTCATCAATGATAATTGTTCCTGGTAGGGTTCCTGGTTGCTGATAGTATTCTTTTCTAAATGACTTAGTTAAAACTTTGGGAAGACGGCGAAGTTTTCGTACCATGAACTTTTACCTGATAGTCATTGGTTATTAGTCTATTAGTTATTGAGGAAAAAGTCTCAACTCCGGACTAGAGATAATATTAAATATTCCAGCGGATATAATATCATTTATAAATTCTAAAAAATAGCCCACAGGTAATGTTGGGTTTTGTACCTTAAACCAGCTGACGAATACAAATGTGAAATGTTACCCTTAGCATTCGCCTAAAAGGGCAGTCCAGTAGTCAATACTGTATTGGCTACCGGGTTTAGGTTACATAATCTACCGACTGCTACTGTCGGAAAGGAATTTCGACCACAAACTCAGCCCCCTTTCCAGGTTCAGAGAAGCACTCTATCTTACCGTGATGTTTATCCACTACAATTTGATAGCTAATCGATAACCCTAAACCAGTGCCTCCTCCCACAGGTTTAGTAGTGAAGAAAGGATCAAATAACCGATGTTTAATATCGGCACTCATACCAATGCCATTATCTTTAATAGAGATAGCTACCCAATCAGAATTTACTACTTGAGTACTAATTATAATTTTACTGGGATTATTGCTGATTGCTGCTGTTCGTTCCTGATTAAATTTATCCAGAGCATCAATACCGTTAATGAGGATATTCATAAATACCTGATTCAGTTGCCCTGCATAACATTCAACAAGAGGCAAGTCACCATAATCTTTGATAATTTCAATCGCCGGATGTCCCGGTTTAGCTTGAAGACGACTTTGCAAAATTAGCAGAGTGCTATCAATTCCCTCATGAATATTCACAGGTTTCATCTCAGCTTCGTCTAAGCGAGAGAAGTTACGTAACGTCAGCACAATCTCCCGAATGCGCCGTGTCCCGACTTTCATAGAGGCTAGAGTTTTAGGTATATCTTCTTTGATAAAATTAAAGTCAATATTTGCCAGAAAATCATCAAGTTCTGGTGCTGTATTGGGATATATCTTATAGTAAAGATTAATGAAAGTGAGCAAATCCTGGGTGTACTCATCAATCTGAGTCAGATTACCTTGAATAAAGCTCACAGGATTATTAATCTCATGAGCAATACCTGCAACCATCTGCCCAAGACTGGACATTTTTTCCGTTTGAATAAGTTGGGTTTGTGTAAGTTTTAGTTCCTGTAGTGTTTGTTCTAGGCGGAGATTTTTTTCATTTAATTCCTGAGTTCTTACAGCAACTTTCGCTTCTAAATTGGCATAGAGTTGGGCATTTTCCAGGGAGATAGCTGCTTGAGAAGAAAGGAGTTTTAATATTTGCAATCTTTCAGGAGTAAAAGCCCCTACAGTTAGACAATTTTCTAAGTAAACGATACCAATGAGTTTACCTTGGTTGAGAATAGGAGTACATAATATAGATTTAGGTTGATGTTGGATAACATAAGTATCATCAGCAAAATTATTCTCTGTAGTAGCATCATTAATCAGGAGATATTCTTGAGTATGGAAGACATAATTAATGATGCTCACTGGCACATCTTGACTACTGCTAATAGGTGTAGATTGTAACGTACACTGTTGATAATCTTGAGATTGAGCCACAAGGATTAAATTGCCATCCTGTTGCAAAATCAATGAAGCTGTTTCGGCTCCTACGTTCTCTAAAATTACTTGCATTAGGGTGTGCAGCAAGTTATCCAGTTGAATTTCAGAAGCAATGGCTATGGATGCTTTAGTCACAGTTTCCAAATCCAATATAGCTGAGATACTTGTACTGTTAGAGTCAGTTCTTAAGTTGGTAGCCATATCACTTCTATCACTTTGACTGACACTGATAGTTTTTTGATTGAGTATTGGTGCAAGTAACTGAGGATAGCGTTGTTCTAAGTCATCAACTTTTGCTTTTGCTCCCCAATTGATATAACCATAGTAAGCATCAGTCAAGTATAATTGGGCAAGTTTTTCTTTGCCCCATTTCAGGTAAAATTGGGTGGCTAGTTCGTTAGCAAGCGCTTCTTCTTGGATATATTCGTTTTGTTTAGCTCCGGCAATCGCGCGATCATATTTTTCAGCCGCTACCCAATATTTTCCAATTAATCGTGCCTTTTCTGCCTCTACTAAATCGTACCGATGCTGATTATTCATTGGTGCGTGATGTGCCCAAAACTTCATTTTATCTTGATTGATTTCCACTTGCTTTAAGTATTTTTCTTTTTCACAATTTTCTACTTCACAATAATGACCAAGAAGAGCCAATGAATGATAAAAGTTGAGAATGACAACCTGCATAAAACCAAATGCAGATCCTGCCATATCCTCCGCCAACTTCACTTGTTTCAAAGCCTGGTCATAATCTTTAAAATGGTAAAGTATAATTGTTTTGGCTACATAAAAAATGAATAGCACCGTGCCACTTTTAGCAGCAATTAAACGAGGTAGCATTTGAGATTCATCAAAGCTATTACCAATCAATAAACATTTATCCGTAGATAATCCTTGAAAATTCAAACCTAGTTGTTGCCATACTTGAGAAAAATAGATGGGTATTTCTTGTTTTATTTTTATGCATATATTTATATATATCGCTTGTTGCTGAACAGCTAATTCCAGTTTGTCTGTGGAGAAAAATAGGTAACTACATAGGTTAGCAGCACAATAACCGCCCCACTCAATATCTCCTGTATCCAATCCACTTTGTACCCCTTCTTTTAGGGAAGCAATACTATTTTTAGTATGTTCTTTCCAGGTTCTAATATTGGAATTAAACAAATTGTAAACTCTTGCTTTGAGTTCTCTAGCATCAAACTTATCCAATATCTTTAAAGCAATATTTCCAGCATGATATCCATCGTTTAATTTGCCCATTCCAGATAGTAACAAACCATAAAAAGCATAGGCAAACGAAGATAAAGCTGAATTACCATGTTCAATACAGAGATTGACCATTGTGATGATGATTTGTGGAAAGATTTCTGGCTTGACCATAAAAACAGGCGCACACAGAATTTTTAAAACCTGCATTGCTGATAGTTTATAAGGATCAGTCATCACCAATATTTCTTCAAGTTCAGCTATATTTGGCAATTCTATAACTAAGCTATCATCACCTGGTAAATTTACCAGAAAGATCCCTAACTGTTCTAAAACCATCAGCCCAATTTCGACAGCTTTAACCATCTTTAATTGAGCAATATAAATCTGCATTTGAGCTTCATATACTTTAACCTTGTCAAGCATAGTTTTTGTATTTTGTAGAGCAACTTTAGTCAGATTACTTGAGCGCTCAAAGTTAATATTTAAATATTCTACTTCTATAGTTTCGACATAGAGATTTATTGTTAAGTCATACTGATGCTGCCAACTATCTGCTGCTAAAAGTCCTAAACCTAGATTTAAATATTTAACAGCAGCTTCATAAGCTGTAGCTGATTTAGCCTTATTTACTGCGAGTAGATTGAGTTTAGCCAGTTCATATTTTTCTAACTGGCTGACAATTAGATCAGATCCCATATTTAACTGGTTGACAATCTCAAAAAGATTTTCTCCCAATTTTGCTAGAGTGGTATTTTGGAGAAGAAGCTGACCAATTTTCAAATGGGTAACTTGTTTATCGGCTTCTGGAATTAGAGAATAAGCCGCTTGCTGTACACGGTCATGGAGAAATTTATACCTAAGTGTTACTTGTTTATCCGTCGGTTTCCAGTGTTCATCATCCCTAATAACTGAATCATCTTGATAAAGCTTATAAACTTCATCTTTAGGTAAAATTAACCCTTCTTGTAAAGCTTTCCACAAATTAGCTGCCGTTTCTGATTCTGATTTTTCACAGACGATAGACAAGGTATATAAATCAAATTGATTGCCAATACAAGCTGCTTTTTTTAATATGTTTTTGGTATTGTCTGGCAATTTTTGCAACTGAATTTCTAAAAACTCCACTACATCATTATTTAGGCAAAAAGGCAGTAATTTGGTAATATCATACTGCCAGTATCCTGTATTAAAATTAAATATAATTAATCCATGTTCATGCAAAAATTTCAATAATTGTTTAGTAAAAAAGGGATTGCCTTTAGTTTTAGGTAACACTAATTTTGTTAAAGGTAATGCAATAGATTCCGGACAAGTTAGAGCATCTGCTATCAGATGATTAAGTTGCAACTCATCTAGGGGTTTCAGACTAATTTGATTAATGGTAGCTTTAGATTTGCCGATGTCATCTAAAGTCATCATAAAAGGATGTCGGAAATCAACTTCATTATCCCGATATGCACCAATTAGCAGCAGATATTGCACATCTGTTTCACTAATTAGTAACTGAATCAACCTCAAAGATACCGTGTCTATCCATTGTAAATCATCTAAAACAATCACTAGAGGATGTGATTTAGTTGCCAATACTTTGATTAAGTTAATGAATAGTAAATTAAACCTATTTTGAGAAGCATTACCTGTAAGTTCGACTACTTCTGGTTGTTTGCCAATAATCTTCTCTAATTCAGGGATGATATCAATCATCACCCGTCCTTGTTCTCCCAACGCTGATAATATATTAGTTTTCCAATCTAGTAATTGGGTTGTACTTTCTGCTAATAATTGCCCTATAAGACTGCGGAAGGCTTGGAGGAATGCAGAAAAGGGAATATCTCTTTGGAACTGGTCAAATTTACCAGAAATAAAATAACCTTTTTGTCTGACAATTGGTTTATGAACTTCATGAACAACAGCAGTTTTACCAATGCCAGAAAAGCCAGAAACTAAAATCAATTCTGCATTGCCATTACTGACACGCTCAAAGGCATTTAATAAAGTAGTAATTTCAGTTTCTCTACCATAAAGCCTTTCAGGAATCAGGAAGCGATCACATTTATCTCTCTGTCCTAATTCAAAAGCTTTTATTTCACCTTGGCTTAACCACATTTGCTGACATATTTCTAAGTCATGTCTGATGCCTATAGCTGTTTGATATCTTTTCTCAGCCGTTTTCGCCATTAATCTCACGATAATATCGGCTATAGTTTGAGGAATTTGAGGATTAATTTCTCTCAGATTTATAGGCTCTTTAGCTAGATGACAATGTACTAACTCTAAGGGATTTTTGCTATCAAATGGTAATCTACCTGTAAGTAATTCATAAAAAGTCACACCGAGAGAGTATAAATCTGTGCGATAGTCTATTCCGCGATTCATTCTTCCCGTTTGTTCTGGAGACATATAGGCAAGTGTCCCTGACAAAACATTGGGATTTTTAATTTCGGCGTTTTCTTTAGCCAGGAGGGAAGAAATACTAAAATCTATCAGCTTAATTTGTTTAGTTTCGGGATGAATGAGAATATTTTTAGGCTTGATATCTTGGTGAATAATTTTATTTTCATAAAGGTATTCCAGGGCATTGCTAATTGATATAGCAACAGCTAAAAAATCTTCTAAAGTCAATGATTGAGAGTTAGCATATTGACTTAGACAGACCCCACCAAAATCTTCTAAAATGAGAGCATAACTATTACCATAACGTTCTAAATTATAGCATTTAATAATATTGGGGTGGTTGAGGTTTTGGGCGATCGCATACTGATTTTTCAACAAAATCAGGTCACGAACTTGGGGATACTCTGCGTTAAGGATTTTGATGATAACTGGGGTCTGTGTCTGGTCTTGGTAAGCACGATAAACTATGGTTCTCGTACTGACATAGATAGACTCGGTAATTCTATAACCCGGAATGGTGATCGCAAAAGTGGAAGTCATAAAATTTTTTGACTAAATTTCCGGCGTTGCTGATGACAGATATGAAGAGGTAAATTCACTTGGCTATGTTCAAGAATTAAGAGCAAAGCTTTCCGTAGAATTATCAGTAGTTGTTTAAGAATTTATGCAAGTTGGAAAATATCTTTACATTTATTCAAATTCATTTCCTTGCTTCAGCAAAGTTAAATTTTTAGAGGTGTTATCTTAAGTATTATTCCCAGAAATTTAAATCTTGTGGCTATCATTTAGACAAAAAGCTTTTATAGTCATTTTACGTAAGTGACGATAAAAAAGCAGTTTGCCTTTTACAAGACAAACTGCTGAAAAATATTTGATTAATTTGGGAAAGGGTCGATTAGAACATGCCCATGCCGCCCATGCCGCCCATGCCGCCCATACCGCCCATACCGCCCATACCGCCCATGCCGCCCATGCCGCCCATGCCGCCCATGCCACCAGCATCAGGGCCAGCAGCAGATTTCTTCTCAGGCTTTTCGACGACGAGGGCTTCGGTGGTTAAGACTAGACCAGCAATAGAAGCGGCGTTTTGTAAAGCTGAACGCACAACTTTGGCTGGGTCAATAATGCCTGCGGCAATTAAGTCTTGGAATTCCCCAGTAGCGGCGTTATAGCCGATATTGAAATCACTTTCCTGCACCTTAGAGACGATGACAGTACCTTCAACACCGGCGTTGTCTGCAATTTGCCGTAAGGGAGCTTCTAGTGCGCGGGCGACGATTTCAGCGCCAATTTTTTCTTCAGCATCGAGGCTGTTTTTAATGGCCTCTATCTTGGAAATCAGGTGAATCAGGGTCGTTCCACCACCAGGAACAATACCTTCTTCGACGGCGGCTTTGGTGGCGTTCAGCGCGTCTTCAATCCGCAGTTTGCGGTCTTTGAGTTCGGTTTCGGTGGCTGCACCCACTTTAATTACTGCTACACCGCCAGCTAGCTTGGCGATGCGCTCTTGCAGTTTTTCTGTGTCATAGTCAGAATCAGTTTCTTCCAATTGCTTGCGAATTTGAGCAACTCGCTTTTGCACTTCTGGCTTGGTGCTGCTACCGGCGACAATGATGGTGCTTTCTTTGTCAATCACAATTTTGCTGGCAGTTCCCAGCATTTCTAAAGTTGCGGTATCCAGGTTTAAGCCGATTTCTTCAGAAATTAACTGTCCGTCGGTGAGAATGGCAATATCTTGTAACAAGGCTTTGCGGCGATCGCCAAATCCCGGTGCTTTGATCGCAGCTACAGCCAGCACACCCCGTGCTTTGTTGACTACCAAGGTCGCCAAAGCATCGCCATCCACATCTTCGGCAATGATCAGCAAAGGTTGACTATTACGGGCAACTTTTTCTAGGATCGGTACTAAATCCTGGATGCTGCTGATTTTTTTGTCGGTAATCAGAATGCGGGCGTTTTCAAATTCCACCGTCATCCTGTCGTTGTTGGTGATGAAGTAGGGGGAAATGTAACCCCGGTCAATCTGCATCCCCTCAACTACTTCTAGTTCGGTTGTCAGGGATTTGGATTCTTCAACGGTGATGACGCCGTCTTTGGTGACTCTCTCCATTGCTTCAGCCAGCATATTGCCGACTTCTTCATCATTACCAGCTGAGACAGTGGCGACTTGGGCGATCGCACTTCCTTCTACTGGCTTCGCTAATTTAGCAATTTCCAGCACCAAAGCCTCAACAGTTTTATCGATCCCACGCTTTAAGCTTACTGGGTTAGTACCGGCAGCAACGTTCTTTAACCCTTCTCGAATCAAAGCCTGTGCTAAAACTGTGGCAGTTGTGGTGCCATCCCCAGCAACGTCTTTAGTTTTTGACGCAACTTCCTGAATGAGTCTCGCGCCAGTGTTTTCTAGAGGATCTTCTAATTCAATTTCTTTGGCAACAGTGATACCATCGTTGACAATTTGGGGTGCGCCAAATTTTTTTTCTAAAAGGACATTGCGGCCTTTTGGCCCCAAGGTGATTTTCACCGCATCAGCCAAGGCGTTAACACCCCTCTCAAGGGCCCGCCGCGATTCTTCATTAAATGCAATAATTTTCGCCATGTTTCTTTTCTCTAGCGCTTCCATTAGACAATTTAGCACTCACAGGCAAAGAGTGCTAATCGCCCCAGCCACTCAAGTTAACAAATTGAAATAAAAAAATTGATTAATATACAGTTGATGCTCATGTTGGATACTGGCAGTAATGCTTGAATTGGGAGATGAATCTAGACAACTCCCTTAAGTCCCTCGGTATTGCTAACCCTAGCGGCACCGGCTGGTTGGCGGTAGTATTTACGTTTCTCTTGGCTTGGCTTGTAACGTGGCGTTTAATGCCGACGGTACGCAAATTCGCTTTGCGGGTAGGTTGGGCTGACCAACCCAACGCGCGGCGACTCAACCGAGAACCTTTACCCAATGCAGGAGGTTTGGCTATCTATGCGGGAGTGATTGCCGCATTAGTACTAGCTAGCCTTTTACGACCGATCGAACTCCAAAGCGTATTAGCTCAGGTGCTGACGATTCTATTGGGGGGTTCGATATTAGTACTTGTGGGCTTTATCGATGATCAATTTGGCTTACCCCCCTCGGTTCGCTTATGGGCGCAGATAATCACAGCACTGTTGCTAGTTGCTAATGGCATTAGCATCAAAGTCACTTTTGGCACACCTATCGACTCGCTTCTATCAATGTCCTTGACAGTGTTGTGGGTAGTAGGAATTACCAACGCCATCAACTTGATGGACGGTATGGATGGTTTGGCAGGAGGAATCAGCTTTATTACCGCCATGAGTTTGTTAGGGGTTTCCGCCCAGTTTAATAATCGGGCAGCTGCGACTTTAGTTCTGGCAGCTTTAGGAGGAGCTGCACTGGGCTTTTTGCGCCACAACTTCCACCCCTCACGTATCATTATGGGTGATGCTGGAGCGTACTTTTTCGGCTATGTGCTGGCGGCAACTAGCATTTTAGGCAAACTCCAACAAAACACAGTCTATGCTCTTGTACCCACAGTTTTATTTCTGCTGTTGCCAGTGCTAGACACCACTCAGGTGTTTGTCCGGCGACTCATGGCAGGGAAAAACCCTCTTAGTACCCCAGGCAAAGACCACCTACACCACCGCTTGCTTGCTTGGGGATTCTCCCAACGCCATGCCGCCTTCACCCTTTGGTCAATTACCTTAGTTTGTAACTTGTTGGCAATGAGAATACAAGGTATGACTTTGCCAGTGATGCTGACCTGTGCCATGAGCATTATTATCTTTTTAGGTTTTACTGTCTGGCAAAGAATACGCCAACAGTCCTGAGTGGGGAATCTTGAGTGCTGAGTTCTGAGTTGACAACTGGAAACTTTTTTCCACTAAACACTTTTAATTTTCTTGGCTGACTCAGCACTCAGTAAGTAAGCAATATCTAGGCCATGACCATGCCGCCATCAACGTTAAAGACTTGTCCGGTGATATAGGCGGCTGCGGGATCAGCTGCGAGGAAGCGTACCATGCCAGCAATTTCTTCTGGTGTACCGTAGCGACCTAGAGGTATGTAGTTGAGAATCTCATCGGCTTTGAGATCATTTGTCATGTCGGTGGTGATGAAACCAGGGGCGACGGCGTTCGCGGTAATCCCACGGGAGGCAAGTTCTTTGGCGACGGTTTTGGTAAAGCCGATAACCCCTGCTTTGGCGGCGCTGTAGTTTGCCTGACCGGGATTACCCATTTGTCCAGCAACGGAGGCAATGTTGATAATTCGCCCAGAACGTTGCTTAAGCATAATTTTACTGACAGCTTTTGTACATAAGAACACACCAGTCAGATTTAGGTCTATGACTGCTTTCCATTCTTCCAGTTTCATTCGCAAAAGCAGTGCGTCGCGGGCAATACCAGCATTATTGACTAAGATATCGATGCGCTTGAACTTGTCGGTAACGAGCTTCACAAGTGCGTCTACTTGATCGACTTGGGAAACGTCAGCTTGCAGGGCGATCGCAATTCCTCCTGCTGCCGTAATTTCTTCTACTACTTTGTCAGCAGCAGCGCTAGATTGGGCATAATTTATAACTACCTTTGCCCCTTGTGTGGCTAATTCTAATGCGATCGCTCGCCCAATCCCCCGCGAAGCTCCTGTAATAATTGCAACTTGGTTTTGTAAGCTTTGCAAATTTTCTGGCATCAGTTCCATTAAATTATTCCTCAATATTTTGAATTACTGCGCTAATTATCTTATGGCGATTTGTACCAGTAACTGAGATGATTTCAGATTTTAGCTCGCTATCCTCCAGAAAATAGGCTTTTGAGATAGGCGGCAAAATTGCGAAACAATAAAAACAAGATGATGTTGCACCGATTCTATTTACTAAGAATTACCATTGAAACAATCAATTGAAAATTGGTGTGTGTCAAATGACAACTAAAAAGCAATTCAACAGCTTTGAAGAGATGCTGTCTGGTTCTGATGTACCTGTGTTAGTAGATTTCTATGCTGACTGGTGTGGTCCCTGTCAGATGATGGTGCCAATTTTAGAGAAAGTCAATAATCAACTGAAAGACCGTTTGCGTATTGTCAAAATAGACACTGAAAAGTACACGGAGTTGGCAAGTCAATATCAGATTTCTGCGTTACCAACCTTAGTACTGTTTAAGCAAGGTCAGCCAGTGGAGCGAATTGAAGGTGTAGTGCAAGCAGAGCAGTTGGTGCAACATCTAAAAACGCTCATTTAAAATAAAAATCTCTAGTAGGGCGATCAGGATTTTTATCGCCCTCACCTCGCTATGAATAAAAGCCTTTTCTAATATCCAAGCGGCGTCCAGTGGTTGATAACCACTGGCTCAAACCGAATGGCAATGTATTTAAGAGCGTCGTGCGTTCAAGCAACACCATTCTTTCCTTTTCCACAGGGTAGCAACAACCCAGCCATTTTGCTCTAAGGCATCAGCAACAGCTTTAGATTGTTCTAGCAAAATGCCACTGAAAATAGCCCAAGTGGTGAGTTTGACGATCGCACTCATTTCTGGAACTAACTCAATAATCACATCAGCTAAAATATTGCAGACGATGCCATCCACTGGTTTGTCAATCAGCTGCTGCAAAATCTCTACACTCCCCTCAATCGCCACCAAGCGTTCTGGGTTAATATCGTTGAGTGCGCGATTGCTGCAAGTTGATTGCACCGCCAAAGGGTCAGTATCGATTGCATAAACTTTCTCCGCTCCCAATAGCAACGCCCCAATCGAAAGAATACCGGAACCACAGCCAATATCAGCAATTACCAGACGTTCGGGTTTTTCTCCTCTATCAACGAAAGATTGAGGAACTTGACTCAGCCTCATTTCCAGAGATTCCAAACACAGCTGGGTTGTGGCATGAGTGCCTGTACCAAAGGCTACACCAGGATCAAGCCGAATCACCAGCCGTTCTAAGGATTCTGGTAATGGTAGCCATGCGGGGTTAATCAGGAAGCGATCGCCTACTTCTTGAGGTTGCCAGTATTGTTTCCAACTACTAGACCAATCTTCTTCATCAATCAAGTGCCAGTGTAGGGCAGGAGATAACCGTCCTACACAAAGGGCGTCTTGACGCAGCCGCAGGGACAGGGCCGCTAAATCTAGTAGCTGTGCTTGAAATCTTGGTAGATATCCCTTTACAAAGAAGGAATTACCTTTGGTTTCACTAGCTGTACCACGGCAGCCAAAGTCCTCCAGTCGCCAAAAGATAGAATCTTCTAGGTCTGGCTCACATAAAATCTTGAGTTCCCACCAGGTGTTTGCCATAGAATTTTAGATTTTAGATTTTAGATTTTAGATTGGGGACTAGGTAATGGGTAATGGGTAATGGGTAATGGGTAATTGTTTTTTTCCTCTTCCCCAATCCCCTATTACCCATTACCTATCAAAAATCCAAAATCCAAAATCCAAAATTAAAGTGTTACTGTATACGCATCCCGAATCCCAGGTACTTTAGTAATTTCATCCAAAATACCATCGGGTAAAGGGTCATCTATACTCAGAGCCATTACCGCATCACCACGGACGATTTTGCGACCTACCTGCATACTGGCAATATTCACATTGAAACTGCCGAGTAGGGAACCGAGTTTGCCAATAATTCCTGGCATATCGCGGTGCAGGGTGAACAGCATATATTTGCTGGGGGGGACATTAATCGGGAAACCATCAACGTCAGTGAGGTGGATTTCTTTTTCACCCAACAAAGCACCAGTGACAGAGTGAGTACCCAAAGTCCCTGTAGCTTCCAGATGCAACGAGCCGGCATAATCGCGAGCGGAGGCATCCCGCGTTTCAATTACCCGAATTCCCCTTTCTTTAGCTTCTATGCTGGCATTGACATAATTTACCCGTTCCCGCAGGGCTTGGTAAAGTAGTCCTTTGAGGGATGCTACTACCAAAGGCTGGCTCTTGTTGGTTGCTAGTTCACCTTGCAGTCGGACATTAAGTAATTCTACCCGTCCGCCAGCCAGTTGGCCTACCAAGTTACC